>CAZFOG010000262.1:0-9437 GCA_964520685.1 uncultured Nitrospiraceae bacterium
AATTGAGGATTGCACGCCGGCTGGGGTATCCTTCGCGGTTTGACGGTGACAACTGCCGTGGTAGGGGCTGCACCGGGTCCCGCAGACAGTGAAACGGGCCGATCCCCGCGCATTGCCCAGGCCATGGGGCTGACATAAGTGGGCTTGGGGGCGCCGGATCTGCCACAACATGCAGGAGAGCAATTGCATGCAGCGTGCACGCATCATCGGTACGGGGGGATTCCTGCCGGAGACCGTTTGGACGAACGCGAAACTCGAATCCATGATGGATACAACGGATGAGTGGATCCGCAAACGCACGGGCATAGGCCAGCGCCATCTCGCGGGGCCGGGCGAAGGCGCCTCGGACCTCGCCACCCCCGCCGCCCGGGAGGCCTTGTCCAACGCAGGTCTCGAACCCGAGGCTCTCGACCTCATCCTCTGTTGCACGACGACGCCGGATTATCTGTTTCCCGCCACGGCGTGCGTGATTCAGGAAAATCTGGGGGCGCGAAACGCCGCCGCCTGTGACGTCAATGCCGCCTGTTCAGGATTTCTCTACGGTCTTGCGTCGGCGAATGCCTACATCCTTTCGGGCATGTACCGCACAATCCTTGTGGTAGGTTCCGAATCGGCCACGAACCGCATCAACTGGGAGAAGCGTGATACGGCCGTGCTCTTTGGCGACGGCGCCGGCGCGGTGGTTGTGCGGGCAGAAGAGGGTGATCGCGGCATTCTCTCCACCTATCTCGGGGCGGACGGTTCAGGGGCCGATCTCCTGATCCGGCCCGGCGGCGGCTCGAAGATTCCAATCACCAAGAATAACGCGGGCGGACCCGATTGCGATGTGCACATGAAGGGCGCGGAATTGTTCAAGCGCGCGGCGGTGCTCTTCGAGGAAGCTTCGATGAAAGCGCTGGAGCGGGCCGGTTTGAGCATCGAAGATGTGGACCTCTTCGTGCCCCATCAGGCCAACGCCCGCATCATTGGCGCCGCCGCGAAACGCATGGGGTTGCCCGACGAGAAGGTCATGCTCAACATCGAGCGCGTCGCCAACACGACCGCCGCATCCATTCCCCTCGCGCTGCACGAAGCGCTTACCGGGGGCCGTATACACGACGGCGATACCGTTCTTCTGGCGTCGTTCGGGTCAGGGTTGACCTGGGGCGCCGCCGTCATTCGGTGGTAACGGTCTCGGTAACATCGATCTGAACGTCGGGATAATCCCCGCGACGGCGTTTCCGCAGACCCGCGGCAAGCATGACAGCAACGGCAGCGCCCACGCACGAGACGCCAAACGCCAGGTCGTAGGAGAACTGTTGCACCAGCAAGCCGGCAAGCATGGGCGCGCACAACAGCGGGACACTCAGGGTATTAATGAAACCCAGGTAGGCCGGTCTCAAGGCCGGATGGGGAAGAGACAGCAGATAGGGTGTGCCGGCGACCATGTTGCCGTTGATGGCGATGGTCCCCAGGGCGAACATGAGCAGGAACGGGCCGAAATAGTGGGCGCGCAGGAAACCCGCCAGTTCGGGCGACCGCACCGAAAGGGCCATTACAAACGCCAGCAGCGGCGACAGCATCAGGAACACCGCGCATTGCCGCAGACTGTACGTTTCGCCGCGCGCCTGGGTAATACGGCCCCACACGTAGCTCGCACCGCCTCCCACAAGCATGATCACCGCCGTGAACCAGCCCGCCTGTTTCTCGGGCGCATTGAGATGGTCAATGGCGAAGGGAATGAGTTGCGCCTGGCTCATGGCCCCCAGCGCCCACGCCCAGCGGTACAGGTACAGGCGGCGAAAATCGCGATCGCGCCGGAGAATGCGCGGACCGCGCCTGAGATAGGCCGTGAACGGAACGCGCCGGCGCGCCACCGCTTCGACGGGTTCGCGGACGAAGGAAAACAGGGCGTAGGCAATCCCGCAAACCGCCGCAGAACATACGAATAGCGTCCCGTAATTCACCGGAAACCCGAGGCCGCTGCGTTCCGAGAGCACATAGGCCACGATGAGCCCCATCAAGAACCCCAAAACGCCGCCAAAGAGCCGCCGGTATGCCCACAGCATGGCCAGGCGCTCCTGGGGCACGGCCTTGGCCACAACATCCATGAACGGTATGATCGAGGCGCCTCCGCCGCTCGAGAATGCCGCCATCAGCGCGAACAGCGCCCAGAACAAGCCCCAATCGCTGCCCGCCCAGACCAGCACCAGCACGCACATGATGGCCGACACGCTGCTGCGAAAAACGGCAAAGGCAACATAAAGCGGCATCTTGCGCTGGAGCGTTTCGGCGAGATTGCCGACCAGGAGCTGGGGCCACATCCATCCGACAGCGGACACGCTGATCATCAGTCCCACACAGAAGGCCGAGCCGGTAAGACGGTACGTGAGCCAGGCAATTACGGTCTCGGGCGCAATGAAGGAATTGCCCATCATGACCGCCGACCCGTTGCCGACCGTCAGCCAGAAATTGCGCTTCGCGTGGCGCTCCCGGAAATCTGTGGCTGTTCTGCTCATACACGATTCAGCATGCGCGCGTAATCCGCCCGGCAGGGTTTATGCAAATACCGGCATTGCGCGAGCCCCGGCTTCTGAGACGGAATCACCGCGGCTCGAGAATGCGGACGCGGCGGCCCTCTACGCGAAGCCGCCCTTCCGCAAACAGATTGATGGCTTTCGGATACAGTTCGCGTTCCTTGGCCTGCACCCGCTCGGCCAGGGTGTCGGGGGTGTCGTCGTCCAACACGGGCACCGTATCCTGCAGGATAATGGGGCCGGCATCGTACTCGTTATTGGCGAAATGCACGGTTGCCCCCGACAGCTTGACGCCGTATTCGAGCACGGCCTCGTGCACATGATGGCCGTACATGCCTTTGCCGCAGAATGCCGGAATCAGCGCGGGATGCACGTTTACGACCCGGTTTTCGAAATCGTCCGGGATGACCAACAGGCTCATAAAACCCGCCAGGACGACAAGCTCGGCGCCGTGCCTGCGGACCGTGTCCCAGATTTCCGTGTTGAACGCGGCGAGGCTGACATAGTCCGTGCGCACAATGGGTATGGCGGGGATATCGTGTTTGCGCGCGCGTTCCAGGCCGTATGCATCGCTACGGGAACTGACGACGCACACGAATTCGATATCGAGTTCGTGTGCCTGGGCCCGATCGATTAAATTCTGCAGCGTTGTGCCGCTTCCCGACAGCAGGACCGCCACCTTGAGTGCCATGACACGCCTCCCCCTTTCGGATATCGGCAGCACGCCGTGCAGACCGCGCAATCAGGCGTCCGGCCACTGCCCGACGTATACTTCCTCGGCCGGACCCTCCTGGTACACAAACCCGTCGCTTCCCCACTCCACGGTGAGCGCTCCGTACACGAGACGGACGTTCACCCGCCGGTTGATACGGTCGGTAATCATGCCGGCGACAGCGGATGCGCAGGACCCGCTGCCGCTGGCCATCGTAATGCCGCTGCCGCGCTCCCAGATACGCATGACGATATTGTCCGCATCCTGCACGGTCACGAATTCTACATTCGTGCGCTGCGGAAACGAAGGATGGTTCTCGATCTGCGGCCCGATTTCGGCCAGGGGGATCGCCGTCGCGTCGTCAACGAAAATGACCGTGTGAGGGTTTCCGATGTTTACGCAGGTGACGGCAAAGGTCTGGCCGGGAATGGCCAGTTTCTCTTCGATGACCCGCCCCGCAGGACCCACCATCGGGATCTCGGCGCGATCAAAGCGCGGGCTCCCCATATTCGAACGGACGGTCTGCACGGCGCCATCGTCGAGGGTGAGTTGGACATGGTTGGGGCCGGCGCCGGTTAGAATCACGAATTCCGTCTTGTTGGTCATGCCCCGTTCGAAAACGTACTTGGCGAAACAGCGGATGCCGTTTCCGCAGGTCTCGGCTTCGCTGCCGTCAGCGTTGAAAATCCGCATGGTGAAATCGGCGCCGCTTTCGCCGGGCATCACGAGGATGATGCCGTCGGCTCCCGCGCCGAGGTGGCGGTGGCTCATGGCGCGGGACAATTCGGCGGGGTCATCCACGGGGCAGTGCTGCGTGTCGATAAACAGGTAATCGTTGCCCAGACCGTGCATTTTGGTGAATTCGATGGTCATGGCGTTTCCTCTATGCGTGCGTGGTTCAAGGTGATACCGTCTTGCCCGGACGGGCCTCCACGCGGCGCGGTCGTCAGCTCCGCTGTTTGATGGCGCCGCGTATCAGACAATCGAGAAGGTCGGGAAAATCGATGCCCGCTGCCGCGGCTGCCTGTGGAAACAGCGACGTCTCCGTCATACCGGGAATGGTATTGACCTCGAACCATACGGGTCGTTCATTTACAAGAATCATATCACTCCGGCTCAGGCCCCGACAACCTATCGCCTTGTGCACGCGCACGGCGATATCCTGCACCAGCGCCGTAACTTCGGGCTCGATGCGTGCGGGGGTAATCTCTTCGCAGGCTCCCGGTGTATATTTCGCGCCGTAGTCGAAGTACGCGGACGTCACGGGCCGGATCTCGGTTACGGGCAGCGCCTGGGGCAGCGCTCCGGGAGTGGCATCGAGGACGCTGCTCGTCACTTCGAGGCCTTCGAGGTATTCCTCGATGAGCACCGTGTCATCGAAGGCCAGCACGTTCAGGAGAGCGTCGCGAAACTCGCGCACCTCCCGCGGGATCGCCATACCCAGGCTCGAGCCCTGGCATGGACTTTTCAGCACACAGGGAAAACCGAGTTCGGTGTGCACCCGCTTGAGGATGGTTTCATGGTCCGCATCCCATTCGGCCCGCGTAACGACGAGGTCGCGCGCCACGGGTACCCCCGCATGCGCGGCCACGGCTTTCGAGCGAATCTTGTCGATGGCCAGCGCGCTCGCCGCGCAGCCCGACCCGGTGTACGGGATGCCCAGTGTGTCAAAGAGCCCCTGGATTCGGCCGTCTTCACCGTTGGGGCCGTGGAGCGCGAGGAAGACACAATCGAGCTCGAGTTCCTGCATACGCGCCAGGGCCTCGACAATGCCGCACGGGCGATCGTTGAGAATCTTCCACCGCCCCTCGGGATTGATGATCACGGGGATGGCCTCGTAGGCCGTTCGGTCGAGATTGCCCGCGACCATCGCTCCCGACCGCAGCGATACCTCGTGTTCCGAACTCATACCGCCCATCAGGACGGCAACTTTCATCTTGGCCATGATTTACCTTCTTCCCGTGCGCGTTTCTCCGCATTCCCCCGCTGTGGCGCGGTTCTCTGGCCGTTCCACTCCGGCGGCCGTCAGCTCTCCGATTCTATCCCTAGTCGCCGCCAGGCCGTCTCCAAGGACGCTTGGCTTTGCTGCGCACGGATACTATACACGTTCGGCCGGAGCGGGTTTCCTTCGGCCTCAAATCAGGCTTGTTGAAAAATACCGTTCCGCACGATCCGGCAGCACCGTCGCAATGATCGCGTCCGGTCCCAGGCGCTTCGACACCTCGAGCGCGGCCCAGACATTCGCGCCCGAGGAAACGCCCACGAGGAGGCCCGCTTCCCGGGCCAGAGCCCGTGCCAAGGCGATGGCATCGTCATCGGTAACCTCGAGGACCGTGTCCACAAGGGATGTATCGAGGATTTTCGGGACAAACCCGTCCCCAATCCCCTGAATCTTGTGCAAACCCGGCTCATGCCCGAGCAGAGCCGACACATTCTTCGGTTCGACGGCCACAATCTCGGTCTTGGGGTCGCGCTCTTTCAGAAACGAGCCCACCCCCTGCAACGTGCCGCCCGAACCAAGGCCCGACACGAACGCGTCGACATGGTGGTCCAGTTGATTCCAGGCTTCGGGGCCGGTCGTCAGGTAGTGGATCTTCGCGTTATCGGGGTTCTCGAACTGCTGGGGAACATAGATACCGTCATCCGCGGCGCGGCGCCGTTCAACCTCCCGCACCGCCCCGTCAATGCTTTCTTCGGCCGGCGTGAGCACAAGGGTCCCGCCCAGGGCCGTGATGATCTTCTTCCGCTCCTCGCTCATATTCTCCGGCATCACGATGGTGACCGGGTGACCCATGCGGCGCCCCACGAGTGTAATGCCGATGCCTGTGTTGCCCGACGTGGGCTCCATGATGGTCATGCCCGGCTTTAGTTCGCCGCGCCGCACCGCCTCCTCGAGCATAAAGCGCGCGACCCGGTCCTTGATACTGCCGCCTGGATTCAGATATTCGGCTTTGGCGAAAACCGACGCCCCCGTCATCTCTTTCAGGCAGACGATAGGCGTGTTGCCGATCTGGTCCAGAACGTTCTTCGAATACATGTATTTCTCCTCGATGGCCCCCAGTGTGGAAAGCGCACAGCTTAGGAGTGAATACCCATGATTGTCAAACGAACCATGGCGGCCGTGGCACCGGATTATGGAAAGAGACACAGTACATCCCCGGGTGCTCTTGCGGAATTGCGCGCTGGCACGGCGATTTGGGTGGACCGGGTGGACGGAGTGGACCGGGTGGACCGTGAAGCACGACCGGTAGGGCTCACCCGAAAATGATGAAAATGAGCACCGGCGTGGCAATCATGAGCAGGATGCCTGTACCGTTTCAATGCCCGGCAGTTACTTGCCGGACATCCCAGTCCAGGGGGCCATATTCTCGACCTGCTCGCGGCGGCGGGTGCAGGTGGCGCAAGCCGTGTGGCAGAGGTAGCCGGCCGGATTGGCCCGGAGCAGTTCCACGGCCGCGTTCAGCAGGGGCTGCATGTCGCACACCATGGCCCGCGCCTTTCCAATGTGCCCGTCGCGAATCAGGCCGCGCTTTCGGAACTCCTTCTCGAACTTTGGGAATCCCCTGCTGCAGCCCGGAACAACTTCGACGGGCCGCTCCTCCACATCCCCATTCGGTAAAAGCACCGTGGCAATGGGCTCGAATCCTGCGCAGGGCAGGTGGAGATATGGAACGTCTGCGTAGTATTCCGCGAGATGCAGCAATGTGCACGATTCAAACCCGCACCCAATCAGCAGCACTTTGGCGCCCGTTCTCTGGAGCCGGTCGAGTGGTGAATCTTCGCCCACGGGCTGCACCCGGTCATGGCCCGCAAGAATCTCGGCCGCACCTTCCCCGATCCCGGCGGCGGAATGGGTAGGGCTTGCGCTCCGAATGACGCCGGGTTCTTTTCGCGCAAGCTCGGGCCAGATGCCGATGGACGCGTCGCACCGCAAATCCGGATGGAACGGCGGGCACCCCACCGCGCCGCGGCACGAATACGTATGTGTCGGGAAAAAGAGGGCGCCGTGGGGGCCCAGGACCTGCTGGTAGGCCGCAAACAGATTGGGGACATCTCTCCGCGGGATTCGTGTTCTTCGCAGGCCGGTGTGCACAAAGACCCGCTCACCCGGCCCGATCCCCATGCTGCGCACCTGCCCGGCCAGGCGCTCGACGGTCCATTTGCCTGAATCGAACCACAACACTTCGCACGTACCGCAGGTTTAAGCCAGGCGAAACAGGCGCGCGGCGTTTGCCGTGGTCTGTTCCGCGAATGCCTCGATTGTAACGCCTTTTATCTCCGCAAGGCACGCTGCTGTGTATTGAGCATAGCGGGGCTCGCAGCGGTCGCCACGCACCGGCTGGGGCGCCAGGTAGGGGCTGTCGGTCTCGACAAGAAGGCGGTCCAAGGGCACCAGGGACGCGGCCTCGCGCAGATTCTCCGCCTTGGGAAACGTGACATTGCCCGCGAACGAGATGTAGTGCCCCAGCTCGAGGCATGTACAGGCGAAGGCCGCCCCGCTACCGAAACAGTGCATGACAACGCCCGGCAGACGGCGCCCTGCGTTCGCCAGGATGGCCGCCGTGTCGCCGTCTGCGTCGCGATTGTGAACGACGACCGGCAATCCGAGTGCCGCGGCCAGTTCCAACTGGGCCTCGAACGCCCGCTGCTGCTCTTCCCGCGACGTTTCGGCGTACCGGTAGTAATCGAGGCCGATCTCTCCGATGGCAACAACGCGTTCATGGGCTGCCAGGCCGCGCAGCGCCGCCAGGGCCTCGGCATCCACCCGGTCAGCATGGTAGGGATGCATCCCCACAGTTGCGAAGACGTGGTCTTGGGTCATATCCACGGCGAGTCTGCTGGTATCGAGTTCGTCCCCAACCACGACAAGCCAGTCCAGCGCATCCAAACTGCGCGCAAGCACATCCGCGCGGTCTTCGTCGAAGCGTGCGTCCTGAAGGTGGCAGTGCGTATCGGCCAGCCCCGTCAAGTGGCGGTCCCGCTGGAATTGCCCGAAGCTCCGTCGAGATTCCTGGGCTTTCGGCGGCGGCGGCGGCGGGAGCGTCGCTTGCCCTTCTTGAATTCGCCCGCCTGTTCCGAACCCTGGGGCGGTGCCGTCTGCTGCTGCACCGCGGCCGGCGCACCCTCGGGCTGCGCTTCCATCTCCTCGGGCGGTACCTCTTCGGGGACATCCGCAACGATCACTTCTTCGACTTCCGGGGGCTCATCGTCCAGCTCCGATGCATCCTCGAGTTCCTCGGTCTCTGCATCTGCCTCGACGGCGGCAGCCGCGCGGGCCGCGGCCTTGAGTCTTCGCGGATCGATATACTGTTCGTTCTCGTAGGCCAGGCAGCACAACAGCCGGCCGCATTGGCCGCTGATTTTTGAGGGGTTCAACGAGAGATTCTGCCGCTTGGCCATCTTCATCGAGATAGGCTTGAACTCGGTAAGCCACGACGCGCAGCACAGCTCACGCCCGCACACCCCGAGCCCGCCTACGATCTTGGCTTCGTCGCGCACCTGAATGTGGCGAAGCTCGATGCGCGTCTTCAACTCCTGGGCGAGATCGCGCACAAGCTTGCGGAAATCCACCCGTTCGGCCGCCGTAAAATAGAAGACGATCTTGTGCTTGTCAAAGGTATACTCGACGTCAACAAGCTTCATCGGGAGCTTGTGCTGGGCGATTTTCTCGGCACAGACGGCCTTTGCGCGGTCCTCGTCGCGTTGAATCTGGTTGAAGGTAGCCTCGTCCGCCAGGGAAGCCCGCCGGACGACATTCATCTTGATGAGTTCCTTCATGCCTTCCGGGCAATCCTCGGGCGCGACGATGCACATGCCGTATTCCAGGCCCTTGTCACTGCGCACGATACACTTGTCGTCGCGTTTGAGCGGTATGTCTTCGCACAGGAACGTAAACACCCGGGTGGGCTTTCGAAGGCGGATTTTCACGGTCTGCATCTATATTCCACTCCTCCCTCGGGGCTACCTGTCCGCCAGAGCGAAGAACAGATCGCGAAACACGCGCTCCTCGTTCACAAACCGATCGAGGTAATAGCGCGCTTTCTCCACCGCCTCGATCTTCTTGTCCGGCGCGGTCGATACCCGCTCGCGGAAACGAGCCAGGTGGTCCCGGTTCAGGATCTTGCTCTCTTCTCCCGTGGCGGCATAGATAAGCTCGTCACGGTACCACGTCTCCAATAAATAGAGATAATCGAGTATAGCACGCTGAA
>CAZFOG010000263.1:0-7438 GCA_964520685.1 uncultured Nitrospiraceae bacterium
GAAAGACGCCCAGAAATTCCGGCGTAAACGAATCCGCGTGCACCATGACCGGGAATGACTGGCACAGGCGTGTCGCACGGATGCCCGTCTGAATGTCCAGCCAGGGGAATCCGCGCCAGCGTTCGTAGACGTAATGGATCTTGCGATGTTCTTCGAGAGGATGCTTGGCGATCCAGTCGCGGGTCAGTTCGACGAAGGTCTGCGCGTATTTTTCGTCGCGCGTCGCGCGGTACGCCTGAACCAGCGGTTCCGCCCAGTGAAAACGATACATGGCGGCCACCCATTCGATATCGCCGCGCGGATCCCAGTCCCACCGGACATCGTCTTCGTACTGCGCCGGTTCATAGGGCCCCCACTGGAAAATGCGGTTCACCACCTCGTCGGCCGCACGCGAAGTTGCCTCGCTGACCCTGCCCGAAGGTTCCCCAAGGGGATACTTGGCGCGGTAGTGCGCGAGTAACGCACCAAACGCTTTGTTGCGGTCGTCTTGCACCGCTTTCACGGCAGCCAGTTCCGGCCGGTCCAGGTCCAGTTTCGACAAAACCTCCTCCGGCTTCAGCGACTGCAATTCCGGCGCATCCCCGCTCGCGGCCATGGCTACACCTTCCGCTCCGTCCATGGTAATCCACCCGGCTGCCAGGCAGAACGCGCACGCCAGCGCCATGAGGACGCGCGCGGCCCATTGTCGTGGCCCATACATCATCGGATGAGTTCCCTCCTGCTTCGAACGTGTCTTTCTGCCCCACGGTCATCATAGACGGCCCATGGAACTGCATCAAGGAACCAGTGTTTATGGTAAAAAGGTTGTTTCTCTTGCCTGAATGCGGTATCCTCAGTCAGGTTTCCTCGGGCTGTGTCGGTGCAGAGGAAATCCCGGCCGGATACCGCGCAATAGAACCCACGGAGGATGTCATGTTTTCTAGAAGTATCGCAGGCAAAGGGGGGTTCACACTCATCGAGCTGCTGGTGGTCATCGCGATCATCGGCATTCTCGCGGCCATCCTGCTGCCCGCCCTCGGGCGCGCACGGGAAGCGGCCCGCCGCGCAGCCTGCGCGAACAATCTCAAACAAATGGGCCTCGCCTTCAAGATGTACGCCAACGAATCGCGCGGCCATAAGTGGCCGCCGCGTATGATCCGCAATATCAAGGGCAAGCTCTCGGACACCATGATCTTCAATGGTCCGTCCATGTATCCCGAATACATCACGGACCTGAATGTCGTCTGGTGTCCGTCGATGGCGAGCGCATCGCCCATGGAACGCTACGATGAAGGCGCGCGCGGGTCCGGGAACAAGAACGGGATCATTGAGCCGGAGGAACTGGTGAAATCGCCGTTCAATTACACGGGCTGGCTTTTCATGGACGCGCTGAACTTCCTTGGATTCGACAAAGTGGGCGTGCCCGGCAGCGGCGTCGGCGGCCGCTACGAAGGGGCCGATTACCTGAACACCCCGTTGGGGGAGCTGGGCGCGGAGAACGTCTACACCAACGGCGCGGCATCGGATGAAGATTACGATTTCTCCGCCACGTTTCCCTATACCCAGGCGGGCGGCGGCAGCGTCTTGTACCGGTTGCGCGAAGGCATCGAGCGGTTCATGATCACCGACATCAACAACCCCGCGGCCGCGTCCCAATCGCAGAGCGTCGTGCCGGTGATGTGGGATCACTTGACGCCCCAGGTCAAAGGGTCCACCCATGTGCCGTCGGGCATGAACGTGCTCTATATGGACGGCCATGTCACGTTCTCGCGATATCCCGGCGATACGCCCTGGACGGTAACGATCGACGGGCCGCGTATCATGGGCCGCTACGATCGCGAATTTGGTCCTTGAGCAATAGTTTGGAAATGCCCCGCCCCGCGGTGCGGCCTCCGGCTGCACGAGAGTACGGCGGTTGTACTGTAAAAACGCCCGGGATTGGAAGTCATGTTCGTCAAGATTGTTCTCAGTCAGGCTCGGTATCGCTGGGCCTTCTCTCTGCTCCTCTTTCTGGCGATGACGATGCTCGTGGCGCTCTATGTCTATGCGCTCAACACCAACCGGTTCACGAACCGGGCCATGCAGCTGGTGATGAAAAACATGGGCCACAACATGTACATCCTGCCCGAAGGCACGAATCCCCTGGACACCTTCCTGTGCTCGGATGACCAGCCTCTGTTTCCAACGGAAGTCACCCGGAACCTCTCCGAGCATCTCGAGCTGTTTTCGCGGTACTACGTGTCCGTGCTCCAGCGGCGCATTTCCGTTGACGCCTTCGACCTCCTGCTGACCGGCGTCGCGCCGGTCGAGCGAACCGACGAGACGGACGAAAAAGGCAACATGGTCAAACCGATCGCGCCGGGAACGGTGCGTCTCGGCAATGCCGCCGCCGGGCTCTTGGGGCTCGACAAGGGCGCGGCACTCGAGCTGCTCGGCCGAACGTTCGAGGTGGCGGACGTATTGGACCCCCTCGGCACCGACCGCGACTACCGGATCTACCTCGCCCTGAACGAGTGCCAGGAATTGGTCGGCGCCGGGGATACCATCAACGTCATCTGGGCGTTCCAGTGTCTCCATCACGGGGGGCCCCTCGAGGAGATCGAACGCCTTCATGCACAGATGCTCGAGGAGGCGCAGCCGGGCTTCCGGCACATCTCGATTATGCCCATCGCGCGGGGCCGCTACCTGGCCCGCGAGACGACAGCAAAAACCCTGCACTACGTCCTTGGGATCTGTCTCGCGGCGACCATCCTGATCATTGCCATCACGGGCATGCAGGAGGTCACCGAACGCAGGCGCGAAGTGGGCATCCTGGTCGCCATGGGAGCGGGCATGCCGTACATCGCAGGACTGTACCTGGCCAAGATTCTCGCTTTGGCCGTGGCCGCCGCCGTAACCGGATTCGTCATTGGCTCGGAACTGGCCGTGCGCATGACCGCGCCCTTTCTGGTCACCCAAACGCGCGCCGTGCGGATTCTGTGGGAAGATCTGCCCTCGGTGGTTGCCCTGAGCGCCGCCGTTGCCCTGGTGGCCATGCTGTTGCCCATGGTCCAGCTGCTGCGGATGGATCCGAACCGTACCCTGGTGGAAGGGTGAGTTCCATGTACGATATCCAGAATCTCTCGAAGGTCTACCGTAAATCCGGCAAGGCAGTCTATGCCCTCGACAATCTCACCACCGAGATTGCCGCGGGCGAGTTTCTGGTGCTGCACGGGGCGAGCGGAAGCGGCAAGAGCACGTTGCTGCTGATTCTGGGCGGCATGCTGAGCCCGTCCAGCGGCGCCGTGCGCTGCAATGGCCTCGATCTTTACGCAGGCTCGAGCGCCGCCCGTAACCGTTTCCGGCGGTCTTCCGTGGGATTCATCTTCCAGCAGTTCCATCTCATGCCGTACCTGACCGCCCGCGACAATATCCGCATACCCCTTGCCTTGCGGAATGGACCGCCCGACGGTGACATCCACACGATTGCCGAACGGCTCGGCATAACCCCCCGGCTCTCCCACCGTCCCGGTGAACTCAGCATAGGGGAACAGCAACGCGTCGCAATGGCCCGCACGCTCGTCTGTCAGCCTGACATCATCCTGGCCGATGAACCCACGGGAAACCTGGACGCGGCCAACCGCAACATCATCGCCGAATGTCTGGCCGAGGAACACGCGCGCGGCCGGACCATCATCCTCGCAACCCACGAAGAACGGCTGATGGAACTCGGAACCCGGACACTGGAACTGGACAACGGCCAGCTCATCGAAACAGACGCTGCACCGCCAAAAAGGGCCGGGAATCGGGTTCGCCCGTAGAAGCCGCGGTGAGGTTCCGCGTCACAAGCATCTGCTTGACGAAGCCGGTGTTTTCCAGGTTTCTTCACTCCCGCCGCAACAGCCACAATCTCCGCGAAGCATTCACTCGACCGGCTTCTGGAAGTTAAGCCACACGGTCACCACGGGTTGACGGAACGGGGTCTGCTCGGACACCGGCCGCAAGGTCACGGTGCATTGGTCGGGGAAGCCGCCGTGGCGGTAGTTGACCACGACATGCGCATCTTCAACGATACACGGCTCATCCGCCGGTCCGACCGCCTTTTCGGGGCGCTCCACACTGGCCGGCAGTAAGATCACGTTCTCGCGCCAGGGTTCGCCGTGGAAATAGGGGTCAATCGCTTCGTTGACCCCAAGAAGCCACGGCCCATAAAACAGGGCGGCCTTGATGGGCTTTTCCGTGAGTTCTTGTGGCAACACGGTCTTGCCGTCTGGTTGCACCAGCCGCACGGCATAGTTCCAAACCACCTCGATAACGTCGTTGCCTTCCCATATGCGTTCGAGCGTGAGGTACCCATCGTTCAGAACCGGTTCCACAACGTCACGATTGATCCGTACGGTGACATCCTGGGCCCAGGAAGGTTTGCGGATGGCAATATACCGAGCACCGGCGGGCGCTTGTTCCACAACCACGCGGAATGCGGGCGCCTGCGGATCGGTTGCGCCAGGCCGGCTCAACACCAGCGTCATATCACCGACCGCTCTCCCTTCGAGAAACAGGTTAATCCTGGTCGTTGTGCCGTCCCTGGTAACGGCGCACTCCCCAGCATCGGCGAAGGCGCGGTGGCCGTGCATGGTGCAGCACCACCAGGCGCGGCCCGAGCCTAGGGCGGGAATGTAGCCGGTCTCGTCGAACCGGCGGTGGCCAAAATCGCCCGTTTCGAACTGGCCCGCATAGAAGATATTGAGCATGCACCGTTCGGCGAGTTCGAGGTATTTCGTGTTCCCCGTCGCCTGCCAGAGTTGCAGGCTCAAGCGCAGGAAATCGGCTTCCGAGCACCCTTCGTCGCGGTCGTGCGTCCCTCCGAAGAATTCCAGCACGCCGCCGTAGATGAGGTAGTCGGGCGATTCAATGAGGTCGTTGTAGAGTCGCTCCACCACGGCCAGAATGGCCGGGTCGCCCGTGGTTTCGTAAAGCATCATGTCTCCGCGCAGGGTGGACAGGTATCCATGGCTGTGCTGGATGCCGCGAGGTTCGAGGAGGGGCACGATGCGCTTTGCTGTCTCGAGATACCGGGCATCGTCCGTTGCGTGGTAAAGCATATCGAGCCCTTCGATGAGCTGGGTGAAACAGATGAACCCCATGGCCGCCTTGCCTTCGAGGCGTTTGGCGACGTCAGGCTGGGAGCAGGTCTCGTAGACACCCGTAAGAAAATCGCCGAGTTTCCTGGCGCAATCAAGCGCTTTCTGCGAACCCGAGTACTGGTAGTACTCCATCAATCCCGCCAGGAGACGGCCATTGCCCCACAGGAGCGCCATGTTTTCAGGGCCGACATCCGCCGCTGCGAACGACAGGTCCATCGTGCCGAAACGCCCATCCGGTCTCTGGTGCCGCGCGATCGCGTCCACCAGACCCTCGAGACGCTTCGCCTGCTCCGGATTCGGCAGCATGGACACCGCGCCGATAAACCGCCCCGAGATATCCCCGCTGAAATTGTCAAACCGCCGCGGATAATCCGGCGAAAGCACCACGTCCGCCAGGATGAAATCGTCCGTAAAGCGCGGCTCGATGTCCTGGTTGCCGTAGCGCTCGAGAATGGCCTGAATCCGCGCTTCGAACTCGCCCGCGGGATAGAAGGATGTCCCTTCCGTGGCCCCCGGCGTTCCCATCATAACAGCAACACACAGATTGATAGACATAGCGAACACCATGGTTGAAATCCTTCTTGAACGCGTCCTGAACGCACCATCGCCGCATCATACGCAGTCCCCCTGTCCCGCTCAAGCCAGCGAAATGCGCCAGGAAGAATGCCGCGTGCGCCTCACGGCTGCCGCGGGATAAATCTGGTCGCGAGCAGTTCCGCCACGCCCGGGCTGCCTTCGATTTCGCCGGCCTTGTTCATGCGCGTGATGTTGGCGGTTTCGTAAAGCACAAGACCATCGACGCCGGGATACTCCTTGAGCATGGCGATTTCCCGGCGGGTGAACTCGTGGGGGCCGTCGAAGGAAAGTTCTTTCATGTTCCCCTGAAAATAGAGCGGTTTGCCTGCAGCGCGGGTCACGGCGCTGAACGTATCCAGAACCGGCCGCAGGTTCCAGGGCCGCAGCGTCCACACCCCGCGAAGCTCCAAATCGTCGGCGATTTCGCTGACCCAGGTCTCCCACTGCCACTCGAAGTTCGGCGGGATGTAATTGAGGCGCCAGGGCCGGTCATCGGGCGCCAGCATCTGGGCATACAGGTGAATCGTGAGTCCTTTGCCCCGGCTCTTGACGAGTTCCCGCGTTTCACGCAAAAACTGCGTATACGCCTCGCCATTCACGCGCCGGATCGCGGGGTAGCTGGTGTCACCGCCGGTCGCCTCAATCACGGGCTCGTTGAATCCATATTCCCAATCCTCGGGAGACTGGGTATGGTTGGAATGGCGGATATTGATGCCGTCGACGCCCCGGTCCAGGCAGTACCGCACCATATCGAGCCAGTGTTCGCGCACTTCAGGGTAAATCGGGTGAAGATTGCCCAGCATGAATTCCGGTTTGCCGCAGGCAATCCCGACATACCCTTCCTTGTCGAGGGTGTAGAGCTCCGTAACCCTGCGGTGTTCCCGGAAACTATGGAAATCCCGGTAGTGCTCCCGTGCCCGCGTCTCGTCGAACAATTCCCGCTCGACCTCGGGCAATTGGAAATAGGATACGATCCGTTTGTACACAGGAACGTCCAGATATCGCTGCCGGTGAAGCTCGTACTCCACGGGGCCCGTACCGAGAATGCAGGGCAGATTCGCCCCTTCGGGGCCTTCCAGTTCGACCAGGTTTCCCCGTTCGTTGGTGAAATCGCCTTCGTCACCCGTCAAGGTGCAGCGAACAAGGAAATAGCGGTGGTTTTCGGGCAATTCGAGGCCCTCGAGATGGAGGACACGGCACATTCGGGTTTTGGGATAGGCGGGCCGCCATTCCACCGATTCGCGAAACCGCATCGGCCCTTCATAGCGCTCGAACCGATTGTTCGCGGGGCTTGTCCAGAGTGACAGATGCCCGGCCTTGACGCGCGTGGGCTGGTCGTCGCCCTTGACCAGCCGGACCGCCGTGACCGGTCCACGCGCTTCGTAGGTGCCTGGCCTGCGCTTCAGACAAAGATGCGGATGGCGCGCCACAAACGGGCGCACGATCGGATGGATGCCGTCCATTCCCCGCAACGCAATCGCTCCCTCGGGAAAAGGTAGCGATGGCGGGAACGCATCGCCAAACCCCCCGCCCTCGAACGGCTTGATTTCGGCGTAGAACTCGATACCGTGGGCATGGGCCGATTTTACCGCTTCAGCGAGAATGTCGAACCCGGATTCATCGCCGTCGTAGAGGTTCCAGACCGTGCTGACGATCCATTGGTGCCGCGTGACACCCAGCGAGGCCAGGTAGCCGTGCAATCCGTCGAGCTGCTTCCTGTCAAACAGCCGCCCGCTTCCCAGGATGTTGTCATAATAGTC
>CAZFOG010000263.1:7538-9366 GCA_964520685.1 uncultured Nitrospiraceae bacterium
GTCCGGCCGGGCACGTTGTTCATTCACCACATCCTCGTTGTTGTTTCCGCCGGTCCCGGGCGTTCCTCACCGGTCAGGGCTTGCGGAGCCCGAAGGGCTGCGTGCAGGAGACGGTTCTGCCCGGTCCGTGCAGTACGGCCCGGACATACGGGCCTGCGTCCCGCACTTTGTTCAGTTTCACCTTTCGGCCCTCGTGAACCGCCTTGCCTCCGCAGATCCACTCGATGGACTCATATCCCGAGGCTTCGATCTCGATCGTCCCCTTTTTCGGGTTCACACGAATCGCATTAATAATGGGGGGCGTTTCCTCGCGATGGCCCCGGGGCGCATAGGTGAAATAGCTTAATCCTTGTTCCATCCCCTGGCGGACCCACTCGGGCGACAGTTCCGGCAGTATCAAAATGCTCCAGTTGCGGCCCAGGGAGGCTATTCCATGCATGTCATCGTTGGAATATCCCCAAACAGGCCGGTCGGGCATGGTCTGTGTCAGAATCGCATCCCACAGCTCGCGGTCTTTGGGATACCGGTCGCCTGAGTTGTAGACCTCGAGCCCGATCAGGTGGTCATACCGCCGGTACAGGTCTATGTACCAATCGACCGGCTTGTCGTATCTTCCGGGATGGTTCAGCACGGTGATGCCATTCTTGGCGGCCGTAGCCTCGAGCGATTCTTCCTCGGTCGTGGTCCCATTGTGATCGCTGAAGAAGCTGTTCATGTGATGATGGCTCGACAACTCATTTCCCTGAATGGCAATCATTCCCAGGGCCTCGGGGTCGCGGTCTTCGTATTCGGTCGTCTTGGGCATGGTGTCGGGCTCTTCCTCGATGCGCTGGCGCGACCGCTCGCTCATCTTCATGTCCGAAAACGACGTCCACGGATACGTCACCTCGTTGTGGTCCGTAATCGCCAATACCGAATACCCCAGCGCGTGATATTCGTCGACCACGGTCTGAGGATGCAGTCTGCCGTCGCTGCGCGTGGTGTGCGTGTGGAAATTGGCCTTGTATTGTCCGTGCTCGGACCAGTTCACGCTGTCATAGGGATTCTGGATATCCCAGGGCGTTGTCGTGGCGCAGCCGGCAACGAGAACTAGTGCAAGCAACGGCAAGACCGCTGCGCGCACCGGCAATTTCGAGACTGCGAAAATCCGACCGGCGTTGACGTTCATAACCATTTCCCTCCATCTACGCGTACCGCCACTCTCGCAACGGCCCTGTGACGCAAAACCCCTCTCTGGTGCAGAAAGACCGTACTTCTGTTGTCTCCCGCCTCACATCCGCGGACGGGCGCAAATGGAGACGCTACAGCCCTTGCGCTTTGGGCAACACTGCACCCGTATGCCGGATAAACCTTACCAAGGGGCCAGGACGGGGTCAAGACAACCGCGAAACCCGAATCGCAGGGTAACGTGAGAAAGCCTCCCCAATACCAGTGCCGCTGGGACCGGTATTGCACGGAGGGCTGCCTCGAAAATTCATATCCCTTCCGGAATGTGGGACCGGTGCCCTCACCGGTCATTGTATTTTCATTGTCTACGGGTGAGCCAAATGGCTCATGTTTCGCTGCCTCGAAAATTCCAAAAACCGGGATTTCCTGCTCTGTTGTGGGACCGGTCCCCTCACCGGTCATTTCTGTTTTCATCGTCAATGGGTGCGCCGAACGGCTCATGGTTCGCTGCCTCCAATATTCCAGAAACCGGGTGTTTCCCCGTCTGTGTTTGTCCGTGTGGGTCCGTGTGGGTCCGTGTGCGGGGGATGACACGTGCTGCGATTTAGTCCGGTTTCTTGACGCCTTTCGGAGCTTCTGGTAGCATTGGACTGTATGGTAA
>CAZFOG010000264.1:0-1391 GCA_964520685.1 uncultured Nitrospiraceae bacterium
ACCCTTGAGTGCCAGCAACTCCCTGTTCAGGGCGTCCGCACACCGCGGATTCGACTGCCGCCACGTCTCGAGGAGGCGGCCGGTTTCGGCGAAGACTACGCCGCTGAGGTGGCGTTTGTCGGTCGAGAACCCCCCGAAGTCGATGGTCATCGTATGCGGCTCGCGGGCAAGCAGCCCGTCGGCGTCGACGAGTTGGGCTGTCAACCGGCAGGTTCCCGCATCGTACGCCTCGAACACCGCCGAAACGCGCTCCTCGGCGGCGAAGACGTGGCGCGCGAAGCGGCGCGCTGTGCCGTCGGGATAGGTCATTTCCACCAGCAACATGTGGCGGCGCCGGTCCGGATTGCTCACGTCAAACCGGAACGTATTGGGTCCGGTGAGCAGCACAGGCTCGCCGGCCAGAGTACCTTTTCCGGATACTTGCCCTGTCTTGGTCACGGGAGTACGAAGCGGGGGGTACACGGTCGCCTGCGGGGGACGTCCGGAACGGGCGCGATTCCCTGCAAACGCGGCGGCATTCCGCCCGTTGGGTTTGTAGGGAACTCCCAAGTCGACCCAGATAAGCGAACCCTCGCCAGAGACCTCACCGGGGTCCGATGCCACCAGGTCCGCCTTGCCATCGCCGTTCAAGTCCCCCGCCAGCGGCGCAGCGGTGACCTTACAGCCTGGATTTGCCGCCAGGAGTTCCGTGCCATCGCTGTCGAGGAGGAGGGCGTCCCCCTGGACCGACGGCATGATGATCTCGAGCGCGGGCTCGTCGTCGAGGTCAATCAACGTGGGCGCGGCATAGAACCCGCTGCTGCCGAACTGCTGCGTCCACACGGAACCCTTTTTCCCGTAGCACCACAGGGCCCCGCCTTTGTTTCCGAAGATAACCTCATCGAGGCCATCGCCATTCACGTCTCCTGCTGTGATCGAGTTGTTTACGTGCAGGTACACATTCTCTTCGTGGGTTACAACGCATTTCTCGAGGTCTATCGCATAGAAATGATGCAATCCTCCCCCAATGTACAGCTCGGGAATCGCGTTCCCGTCCACGTCCGCCAGGATCGGGGTGCTGTTCGGGAACAGATCGTCAGGAAAATACAGGTCCCACAGCCACTCGCCCCGCGCGGACAGCGCATACACATGGCTGTCGTGTGAGGTGACGATGATCTCCAAGCCCGGCGCGTTGTAGATGTCCGCTACAAGGACCGGTCCCATACGCGAGCCATCGCCCGTGAACTGCCAACGCAGCTTTCCCGAATGGTCAAAGCACGAAAGTGTGCCTCCCGCATCGCCGGCAAGGACCTCCGGGCGGCCGTCTGCATTCAAATCGGCAATGGCCGGAGACGAGTCGGCCATGACGCGGTCGGGCACGGATGCCTCCCAAAGCAGGCTTCCGTCGGCGC
>CAZFOG010000264.1:1491-9358 GCA_964520685.1 uncultured Nitrospiraceae bacterium
CCGCCCGCGCCCGGCTCGCGCCACACCACGTCGTAACGGTAGCGCCCTGATTCTCCAGCAAACGCCACGGCGGATATCAGGCCCGCCACCGCAAGAAGAACTGTCGCGCGAGACACGTAGCTCATACCAGCACCCTCACCAGTTTGTCTGCCATTGCCGGCAGACATAATACCCCGAGATGCGGGGGGAATGTGATCCGCCTTCAAGGCCTACCCCGCGCATCCCCGTCCGTGCGTGTCCGTGTGTTCGGGGGGCAGACTCCGGTTCCTGCAATCTGATTGCGGCTCTACTGCGATGGGTACCGCAACCTGCTATTATCACGGCAAGACCGGCGGCCGGGTTGCGCGACAAATTGCGCGCGAAGGTGCCTATCAAGGAGTCGAATCATGTGTGTTCTCATTGCGTTGCTGGCCGGGTTGGAAGCCGCTTCCCCTGTCCAAAATGGCGGGTTGTTGCAGTTCTCTTTTGACGCGGGCCTGCTCGCCGAGGATGGTACCAAACCGGCCACCAACACGGGCGTACGGTTTACAACGGGACGGTCCGGGCTGGCGGCGGAATTCGTCGAGGGCGCCGTGTTGACCTATCCCGCCAACGCTCGGTTTGATGCGAGCCAAGGGTCCTTGTCGATGTGGGTCAGGCCCAATTGGGACAGCGTCAACGCCTACGGCGACCGGTTCTTCTGGGGAATCGCCAATCCGGATGGCAGCGGCAGGACCGTCCTGGGCTTCCTGGGCGGGGATGGGTTGGGCGTCGTCTATTTCGGTGGAGATGGCGCAATCGAGGGGCTCGCGGCGAAGGTCGACTGGCGCGCAGGCGAATGGCATCACCTCATGGTGTGCTGGGACCTGGCCGCGCAATGCCGCGCACTCTACGTCGACGGACAACTCCGGCATCGACTGCACGAGGCCGTCTCCTTGCCAGACCAGGCCGAAGTGTTCCATGTGGGTTCGCTGCCCTGTGTCACGCGCTGGATGGGCGTGCAGGATGGACACGAGGCCGATGCGGCCATTGACGACCTGACGCTCTCGGCCACCATTGATGCGCTGGGCTTCGACCTGGTGCGGCAGGCGGCGCGCGAAGATGGGAAAGCGCACGAGCGCAACCGCCTCTCCCGCGAGCAGGCGAGTCCCGCCTGCACAGACGCTTGGGAGCGGTTTCTTCAATCGCCCACGCTCGATGGCGTGGCCGAACAAGGCATCGAGGTCGCGTGGGATGACCTCGTCGGGATGGCCGCGCCCATGACCAAGCGCGTACCCATTCAGCCGCGGTACTCTTCGGACATTGTCCATGTCCAGCCGGACCTTTCCATTGCCCTGGGAAGAGCCAACGACGCTTTCGGTATCGGTTTCGCCTGCAGCGTTCCATTCGAGTTGCCCGATATGTACACCGTCACCCGCAGCCTGTACAAAGGCTATCAGCCGATCGTGCTGAGCGAGTGGAAGACGGCGTCCTGCGTAGTCAATCAAACTGCCCTTGCCATCCTGCCAAACGACGACGAGACGGTTACTGGGCTGGAGCCCCGGGTTGCCGTGGTCCGAATAACGCTGCGCAATACGGCCTCCGAACCGCGCCGGGTGCCTTTGTACGTTCTTGTCGGGCGCATGCACGGAACCCAGAACCCCAACTACCGCCCATTTCTCGCCTCCGCGTCGCGGTGGCTCGAGCCTCCCCTGGGACTGAGGGTGGACGGGGACGCGGTGTTCGTGGAGGACAGGGCGGCTTTGGCGTATCGAACGGACCCGCCGGTCACGGTCGAGGCGCATCCCGAGCTTACCACGCACACCGCCGAGCCGCTGTTTCCCGAAGCCTTGCGCAATGTCATTGAGTTCGGTTTTGAATTGCAGGCGGACGAAACCGCCACCCTCGACCTCGCCGTCGCGGGAGCGCCGGACTTCTTTCCGGCCGAGGGTGTCAGCCTGCTCCGTGAAACCTCGTTTGACGAGGCGCTCGAGCGTGCCGAGGCGTACTGGGACAAGGGCCTCGAACCCGGCATGAAACTCACTACACCCGAACCCCGGTTGAATGACGTGTATCGCCACCTGAGCCTTTCCTGCCTGAACAATCTTCGAAAGAACCCCGGCCGCCCCTGGCATGAACCGTTCCAGTCGCCCATGTGGGAAGGCGTGTGGCCCTGGGAGTGCGCCCACATGATTGTCCCCATGTGCGCAGCCGGTTATCACGAAGAACTCGAGCCAACCCTCCGGTTCTTCACCGAACGCCAGTCGGGCATCGGCCTCTATGCCGAACCGGGCCGCAAACCGGAGGGCGAGACGAAGTCCGCCTACGGCTGCTATACCGGCAACTTCCTGCTGCGCTGGACATGCGAAACCGGCGCCATTCTCTGGGCCATGGCCGCGAAATACCGGTATTCCGGCGATACCGCGTGGCTCGAGGAAAACAAGGAAAGCATGCTGGCGGCCTGGGACTGGATTCAGGCGGAACGCGCCCGTACGAGGCGGTTCACCGAAACGGGAGACAAGGTCCCTTATTATGGCCTGATGCCGCGTGGACGCGTTCATGACTGGGAAGGATGGCATCACTTCTTCTTTTCTGACGTCTTTTCCTGGAAGGGGATGTCGGAGATGGCCCTGGCTTTTCGCGATGCGGGGTTGCCCGATGCCGGGCGGCTCCTTCGCGAGGCCGGCGAGTACCGCGAGTGTATCATCGACGCAGTCAATAAGGCCCAATATGTCGATCCCGAAACGGGCCTGCTTTTTGTTCCCAACCTGGTCGCTACGCGGGAAGGAGAGCGCGGCGGGCTGTGGTGGGCCGACGGGCCGAGCTGCATGTTCGCTTCGGGGCTGCTCGATGCTCGCGACGACGAACGATTCGACGCTATGTTCGCCTACCTTGAGCAAACGTGGGGCACCATGCTCGGTCTCACAAACCGGATGGACGAACCCCGGGAGCTGGGAAAGCGAAACCCCTACTGGTACGTCAACTGCTCGGAGCGCGGCTACTTCCAGAACCTGCTTGCCCGGGGCGAGCTCGAAAAGGCCCTGCTCATCCTGTACTCGAATCTGGCCTATGGCCTTTCGCAAGACTGCTACCAAACCGTCGAGCGCATTCACGTCAGCGACCCGAACTATGCCCCATTTCAGCCAAACTCGTCCGGAAACGGGAGGCTCCTCGATATGTTCCGGCGCATGGTCATCGACGACCAGGACCCCGGCGTCCTGTGGCTCCTGCGCGGCTGTCCGCGCCGCTGGTTCGCACCGGGACAGTCCATTGCGGTCGAAAATGCAACCACGTATTATGGGAAAATGGCCCTGCACACCCAAGCCGCGGAAAACACGGTCGCCCTCGATATTGACCCGCCCGCCCGCGGCGAAGCGGTCGAGCTGCGTGTTGTCCTCCGCCATCCCAGCCGCCTCGCCCCCAAAACAGTCACGGTGAACGGTGTGGAAACCGCCGCGGAAAATGGGGTGGTGACGCTCTTGAAAGCGGAAGGCCGGCAGCACATTATCTGTAACTACTAAGCCTTCGGGCCGGCCTGTGTCCCGCCAGCCCCGCGTCGTACAGGCTCAAGTGGTCTTCTCAGGGCGAGGTCCTTCGCGGGGCGCAAACCGGCTCGACAATTTGCTATTATCACCGTCGACCTTCTCGACGTTCTCGTAAGTGCGCGCAGCGCAAATCAGCAGCGAAAGGAATCTTCACATGCGCAATCAGATTACCCGCCGGCAGGCATTGCAGACGTTGGGCGGCGGCGCCATCGCGCTGTTGGCGGGGTGCCAGACCGCCGGTCGCGGGATGCGAGGCCGCGGCGCAGGAGAAAAATGGTACCGGGGCAACCTGCACATGCACACCTACTGGTCGGACGGACGCGCCTTCCCGGAACAGGCCGTCGGCATCTACAAGAACCTTGGCTACGACTTCATTGCCTTGAGTGACCACAACGTCTTTGCGGACGACCCGAACGTCTGGCGAACCGTCGAGGAGAAGGAGAGCGGTTGGCCCCCAGTGGTATCGCGCGACCTCTTCGAGGCCTACGTGAAGGACTACGGCCAGGAGGCAGAAATCCGGGAGGAGGGCGGAAAGACCCAGGTGCGTCTCAAGACCTTCGAAGAGATGCGCAAGCGTTTCGAGGAGCCCGGCAAGTTCCTGCTATTGCCCGGAGTCGAAATCACGCAGGCCCGGGACGGCATCAACGTCCACCAGAACTACATCAACCTGCCGGACACCATCCCCTTCGTAAAAGGCGGACCCCTGGTCAGGGACTTCAAGGACAGCGGCATGGACGAAGGGCGGCTCATCGCCCACAACCAGAAGGAAGTGTCGGCCATGGCCGCGGCGATGGACCGGCCGTCGTTATTGATGCTCAATCATCCCCAGTGGGTCTATTGGGACATCAAGCCGCAGCATCTGATCGACAACCCGGACGTGCGCTTTTTCGAGGTGTGTAACGGCGGTTCGGCCTTTGCTCCCCATCCCGATGCCCGGACCGTTACCCTCGATTCCTTCTGGGACGCGATCAACGCGTTTCGTTCCCTCCAGGGCGCGCCTTTGCTGTTTGGCGTGGGAACGGATGATACCCACTATTACATCAACCGCACGCCCGACCAGCCGCTGGCCGACGCCTGCGTGATGGTGCGCGCCACGGAACTTACGCCCGAGGCCCTGCTTACCGCCATGAATGCCGGCGAGTTCTATGCCAGCACCGGCGTGGTTTTGGACGATGTCGACTTCAGGAGAAGGCGGCGCACGTTGAGCGTCAAGGTGCACGCCGAGCCGGGCGTCACATACCGCATCCGGTTCATCACTACGAAACGCGGATTCGACCAGACCGTCCGGACAGTCGATTGCCCGGCCGTTGAAGGCCGTACCGCGCGCACAATCCCGGTGTACTCCACGGATATCGGCGAAACCGTGAAACTCGTCGAGGGCACTGAGGCCTCATACCGCATGGCGGCCGACGACTTCTATGTCCGCGCCAAAATCGAGTCGAGTGTGCCCAGCAGCCACGCGCCCCATTTCCATCCCGATGTGCAAGTGGCCTGGATCCAGCCCTGCGCCTGAAACCAGCAGAAATCTCGATAGGCCACCCGCGTCGCCATTCTTTCTGTTCACTGGCTCCCTCCGGTGTGGGACCGGCGCCCTCGCCGGTCGGTTTCATTTTCATGGGTTGCGGGTGAGCCTTTGATGTGGCATGAGCATCTTGCTCATGATTGTGCCGCCTGTGCCCAAAAGCCGGGACTGTCCCAAGCGAGCGACGCAGGAGCGAGACGGGTCTGTCCCTGGGTTTTTGGCTATAACGGCATTTTCATCATCTCCGGGTGAGCGATTGAGGTGGCATGAGCATCTTGCTCATGATTGGGCCTCCCGATCCCAAGCCTTCCTTCACCCCTCCGGCCTGTTTGTCCCCGCCGCCGGTTCTGGTAACATGGTCTTTACGAATCCCGCTGCAACAAGGAGAGAGTACGCCATGAGAATTATGTGTTTCAGTCCGCACCCCGACGACTCGGAAATCTTCTGTGCCGGCACCCTCGCCAAGTACAAGTCCCAGGGGCACGACGTCGCCGTTGCCGTGATGACGCGCGGCGATGTGGGGTCACCCACCCTGTCCCGGGAGGAAATTGCGGCCGTTCGCGAGAAGGAAGCCCGGGCGGCCTCCGCGATCATCGGGGCGGAATTCTTCTGGCTGGGTTACGACGACGAGTTTCTGTATGACACGCCTGACGTGCGCCGGAACGTGATCGATGTCCTGCGCGCCTTTCAGCCCGACATCGTGCTGTGTCCGGACAAGGACCACGATTACCACCCCGACCATACCCGCACGGGACAAATCGTGTGGGACACACACGTGATGGCTGCGGTCCGGCTCATTACCACCAGCCACGCCCCGGTCAATCGCATTCATGACATCTGGTACTACGACACACTTGCCGGTATCGGATTCGTTCCCGAGACCTATGTGGACATTACGGACGTCTGGGACACCAAGGTGGACATGGTAAAGTGCCACAAGAGCCAGAACGATTGGCTCGAGCACATTTACGGGTATCCCGTAACCCATGTGCTGGACACCCAGTTCCGTTTCCGTGGCTATCAGGCCGGCTGCGCGTACGCCGAAGCCTTTCGCAAGGCGCACATGAGTCCCGAACCTGTTGCGAAAGACGCCTTGCTGCCGTGCGCGTGGGCATGAGCGGAATGGCCCTGTTTTAGCCGGCTTCATCCAGAATATGCACCCGGTAGAAACCACCGCCCGCTGGCGCGGTAACAGACGAAAGAAGTACGTATGACCGGCAATACTCTCGACATCCTCGTCATAGGGGCGTTCCTTGTCGTCCTGCTTGGTATCGGATTCTGGCAGGGACGGGGCAAGCGCGACAGCGCCGCCCAGTATTTCGTGGCGGAAGGCACCCTGCCGTGGTGGGCCA
Organism: uncultured Nitrospiraceae bacterium; assembly: GCA_964520685.1. Lineage (GTDB taxonomy): Bacteria > Hydrogenedentota > Hydrogenedentia > Hydrogenedentales > SLHB01 > UBA2224. The sequence goes on from CAZFOG010000264.1 coordinate 7,869, forward strand.
TGGGCGCCGCGTTCGTGGCCACCGGAATGAACACCGAACAGCTCGTCGGGCAGAACGGCATGGGCTATCAGATAGGGCTGACGATGCTCAACTGGTATATCATCGCCGTGTTCGTGTACACGCCGTTGATCTTCGTGTTCTTCCCCGTCTACCTCAGAAACGGCATCCGAACCATGCCGGAATACCTGGGAAGGCGCTTTGACCGCAAGAGTGAGAACGTGTTCGCCGTGCTGTTGCTGGTAAGCTATACCCTGCTCAATCTGGCCGTCGTCTTCTATGGCGGCGCCAAAATCCTCGAGGTGGTCTTTGGACTGAATCTCTGGGTGGGGCTGATTCTCCTGGCCGCCGTCGCGGGCGTCTACACCATGTATGGCGGCATGTCATCCATGGTCTACGCGGCATTCTTCCAGTTTCTCTTCATTTTCATTTCCGGTATCGCACTCTTCGTCATGGCCTACCTGAAACTTCCCAACGGCTGGCAAGACGTGATCGATGCGGCCCCCGGCGGATTCCACCTCATACAGCCCATGGATTACGAGGTCATTCCCTGGCACGCCATTCCCTTGACCATTCTCGGCCTCCATCTTTTCTATTCCTGCATCAACCAGGCGCTGGTGCAGCGCGGTTTCGGCGGCAAGACGGAATGGGACGTGCGCATGGCCATAGTAATGGCCGGTTTCTTCGTGGTTTTGAGGCCGTTTGTCGAGATTTTCCCGGGAATGATCGCCCGCGCGCTCGCCGTTTTTGACCCTGCCTTCCAATTGGGCGATCAGCCCGTGGACAATGTCTTTCCCATGCTCATTCGAAACCTCGTGCCGCCCGGCCTTCAGGGCCTCATCATCGTCGGTATCCTCTCTTCTGTCATGTCGACCATCGCTGCTTTTCTGAATTCAATTTCGACCCTGTTCACGTATGATATCTATAAGAAATGGCTTCGTAAAGACGCGACGGACAAGGAACTCATCCGCGTCGGCACGCTGGCTACGTTGGTGCTGATGGTCTTTGCGGTCCTCTATTCTCCCGTGATCGGCCACTTCGGAGGCATCTTCAATTACTTCCAGCAAATGGCCTCCTACCTGGCCGTCCCGGTCGCCACGGTCTTTCTGTTCGGCATGTTCTGGAAGCGCGCCACACCCGCCGCCGCAATCACCGTCATCGTCGCGGGCATCCCCATTGGCGTGCTCCTCCACCTCGGCATTATTCCGGCTCTTTTTACGCCCGATATTCTGGATCGCTATAGTCTTGACAACTTCTTTGTTGTTTCGGGCATCACGCAGGCGGTGCTGGCCCTCGTCATGATTGCGGTCAGCCTCTGTACCAGACCCAGGCCCGCCCGCGAAATAACCGCGCTCCTGTGGTCGAAGGACAAACTATTTCTGCCTCCCGGCGAACCCCGGCGGCCTTTCCTGCAATCCGTAGGCTTCTGGTGGAGCCTCTTTGCCCTGCTATACCTGGGACTGTACATCTACCTCTGGTAAGAATGGTCGTGC
>CAZFOG010000265.1:0-9331 GCA_964520685.1 uncultured Nitrospiraceae bacterium
ACGAAATAGCGGCAACCGGCCGCATCTTCCAGCTCAGCCGTCTCGCGGCGTCCGGCTTACCCGAGGAGCATGAGAAGTATGTGACGTTGACGGCGAAATGCGGGTCCCCGAGCCAGAGCAAAAATGGAACGCCTGCAAAGCGCAGGACGATATGGGCGGCGAAGGACTGTCGGCCGCCGGGAGCGGCGGCGTTCTCCACCGTCATTGCTGCGCAAGCAGGAATCCAGAGGACTGCTACGTTTCGCGCCGTTGGCGCTCGAGAGACGCGTGCAACCGCAGTTCTCCGTGCAGTACCGGTTCCACGGGCACCGGCAATGCGGAGGCCTTCTCACGTTATCCGGATTCAGGTTACGTGCGATTGCCCTGATCCGAAAGGTTATTGACAGTCCCTCGAAAACACGACTATCCTGTGCTTCAAGCAACTCGAATCACTCATTCCAGGGAACACGTCAACTTGTGGACACCGTTGATAAAAATCTCCCGCACGCGGATGCCCTCACAGAAGATCTGGCATATCAGGACGCCATCCTGCAAGGCGTTTCGCGTACGTTTGCTTTGACCATTCCCCAGTTGCCGCTGGAACTGCGCCCCGTGGTCGGAAACGCGTATCTGTTGTGCCGGATCGCGGACACCATAGAGGATTCCGACACGCTCACGGTCGAGGAGAAGCGGCACTACTACGACTGGTTTGTCGGAGCGGTCGAGCGCACCGCGCCGACCGGGGAATTCGGGCGTCAATTGGCTCCAAAACTCCAGGGCAGCACGCTCGAAGCCGAGCGAGACCTGATACGCAATGCCGAGCGTGTGTTGCGCATCACCCACAGCTTTTCCCGCACCAACCAGGCCGCGCTGCTGCGGTGCATTCGTATTATGTCGGAAGGCATGGAGAGTTTTCAGGAGGGCCAGTTCACCAACGGGCTGCGGGACCAGGAGCATCTTGATGCCTATTGTTATCATGTCGCGGGGGTAGTGGGCGAGATGCTCACGCAGTTGTTCTGTGCCCACTCCCGGGAGATTGCGACCCACAGGGAGGAACTCGAGCGGCGCGCCATTTCGTTTGGCCAGGGTCTGCAGATGACCAATATCCTGAAGGACATCTGGGACGACAAGAAGCGCCGGGTGTGCTGGCTGCCGCAGGTCACGTTCGAGCGGGCCGGGTTCGACCTGCGCGACCTCGAGAACGCCCCCGGTGACCCGGCTTTTCAGGCAGCACTGGGCCAGCTCATCGCCGTGGCGCGGCGCCATCTCGAGGATGCCCTGGATTATACCCTGCTGATTCCGAAGACTGAGCGGGGCATCCGCAATTTCTGCCTATGGGCGATCGGCATGGCCATCCTCACGCTCCGGAAGATTAACCGCCAGCGTGATTTCACGTCCGGGGCCGAGGTGAAGATCTCCCGGCGGAGCGTGTGGGGCACGGTGTGGCTAACCGGCATTCTTGGGAACAGCAACCGGCTTCTGCGGCTGGCCTTCCGCCTGGCTGCCGCCGGGCTGCCCGAAGCCCAGGCACTCGCGCACAAGAACGCCTGACTCGCCGGGCCTATACCGATTCCGGCACCGCGTACGGCTCGCGATATGTGCGTTTCACAAGGGCATTGGCTTCTGCATCGCCCACGATCGACTCCGATTGCGGCTCGATCACGAGCCTCCGGCCCCCGAGCCGCGACCCGATGTTACCCAGATGGACCATGACCGCGCTGAGGTGGCCGGTTTCAATGTCGGCATTGGGCTTCTCGCGGCTGCGGACGCATTCGAGGAAGTTTTCGCGGTGGCCTTCATTTTCCATACGGCCGGGGCCTTCGTCCGCGATGCGGCCGTTCGACGTAACAACCTGCCATCCGCCGCCATGCCGTCCAACATACATCAGGCCGCGGCTCCCGTAGATCTCGATGCGTGTGGCGTTCAACTGCCAGTCCGGGAATTCGTCGCTCATGCGAATATGCGTCGCTGTCTTTTGCATATACTGCGTGTACTGGGTCAGTTCAAAGGTGACGATGGCGTCGTCGTACTCGAAGGAAAGCACCTGGGTGTCGGGCACTTCACGGTCATCCTTGAAAGCCAGGTTTCCGCCGCTGCAGTTGACCGCCTTCGGATAGGCGGGGTCGCCAATTAGAAACCGTGCGATATCCAGTTGGTGGATGCCGTCGTCCGCCAGGTCCCCGCCCGAATAGTCCCAAAACATCTTCCACCCATCGTGAAAATGGGCCTGGTTGAACGGGCGGCTGGGCGCGGGTCCGAGGTACATGTCGTAATCGACGCCGTCGGGCTGGGCACTGTCTTCGGGCAGGCGGAACGGGCCGCCGGGTTTCACGTTATACACCTTGACGAGAGGCGCCTCGCCCAGTTTGCCGCTCCGCAGGTATTCCGCCGCCGACCTGATATAGGGGGCGCTACGGTTCTGGGTGCCCACCTGCACCACGCGCTCGTACTTCCGCGCGGCCTCGACGATTTTGCGGCCTTCCCAAATGTTGTGCGAAGGCGGTTTCTCGACGTAGACATCCTTGCCGGCCTGGCATGCCCAGATTGCCGCAAGGGCGTGCCAATGATCGCACGTGGCGATCACAACCGCATCGACGCCGGGGTCGTCGAAAATGCGTCGCATGTCCTGCACCACCGCTGGTGTGCGGCCCCCTTGCATGCGGGCGACCGCCTCGGGGTAATCGCCGATGCGGCCCAGGTCCACGTCGCACAGGTAGGCCACTTCCGCGGTTTCGTGGCGTGCGAACCCGCCGCAGTGGTCACGGCCGCGACCGCCCAGTCCAATCACGCCGAACACCACCTTGTCGTTGGCCTTGTCACGTCTTCCACGGGCTGCCCGCGCCGTGCGAGCGAGCACGGCGCTCGATGACAAAGCGGCGATGGTCCGCGTCGAATGTTTCAGGAAATCGCGCCGGCTGGTGGCTTTCATGGCGTCCCCTTTCGATCAGCGATTCAAATCACATCTTTCAGGGGATTTTAGCAAGACTGGAGCGGCAGAACCAGGAACCGTCGCACACGCACCGGCTGGGACCGCTGCGACAACCCCGAGGCGTGAAAGGCGATGAACGAGCTCCGCAGAGGCCCCTGGTGCGACACGAACAATACTACCAGCCCTGTGTGAAGCTCAAGCAGCCAACGCGGCGGAGTTGCGTGGTACTCGCGCCGGAAGTAGCTGGCGGTAAGAGGACTCGACATCCCTGCAGCAACGCTCGTTGTTTGATTGCGGTTATGCCGTGCTGGGTGGTCCGTGCCTGGCCATGCAATTTCCCCTTGCGCGGTCCCGTCGGGGAGTTCATGATGAATGACAACCCAACAACCCAGTGAACAACCGAGAGGGCGCCATGAGAAACACATCGCTTACCCTGTCAACCGTTCTGTTCAGTTTGTTGCTTGCCGCGGGCTGCCGGGAGACGGATGCAGGAGCGCCTGTGGAAGAAGCAGACACTCATGAGGCCGTGAAAGGGAACACAGCATTTGCCGTGGACCTGTATCAGCAACTCCGCGGGCAAGGGGGAAATATCTTCTTTTCGCCGCACAGCATTTCGCTGGCGCTGGGGATGACGTATGGAGGCGCGCGGGGAAACACTGCGGAGGAAATGGCGGCGGCGCTGCATTTTCCGGAGAATCATGAGCAGTTGCATCGCGCTTTTGAGCGCCTCAACCGGAAACTGGCCCAGACAGCCGAGAGTACCGGCCAGAAACTCAATATTGCCAACGGTCTCTGCCTTACTGGCGGGGATGTGAGCCCGGAATACAAGAACTTGCTGGCAAATAGCTATGACGCGGAATTCTTTCGCGGAGGGGTGGATAAGATAAATGCGTGGGTGAGTACGAAGACCGAAGGGAAGATAGAGAGAATCCTCGACCAATTGACGGCCAACTCGGTCTGTGTGCTGCTCAACGCGATTTACTTCAAGGGGCTCTGGGAGAGCCAGTTCAAGGAAGAACAGACGCACGACGCACCGTTTTTTGTGAAGCCGGAAGAGGAAGTGACAGTGCGGCTCATGCATCAGAGATGTCCGTTCAAGGTATTGCGCAAGGAAGGGTTTCAAGCGGCGTCTATTCCATACAAGGGCAAACGGATGTCGATGGTGATCCTGTTGCCCGACGCGGTGGACGGGCTTCCTGCCTTCGAGAAGGAGTTGAGCGCCGGGAACCTTAAACGATGGCTTGCGGACCTGGACAAGGCACCTTCTCAAGAACGCGATCTTTACTTACCGAAATACCGGCTTGAGACCGGCTACGATTTGGTCAGCCCGTTTCGGGTGTTGGGCATCACGGATGCGTTTGAGGAAGACACCGCGGATTTCAGCGGTATGGGATGGCCCAAGGGCGATCTCTGGATTTCCCAGATCAAACACAAGGCCTTTGTCGAGGTGAATGAAGAGGGCACGGAAGCCGCCGCGGCCACGGCCGTCGAGATGGTAACCAAGGCAGCCATGCCGACGCCTCCTTTTCGGGCCGATCATCCCTTCCTGTTCTTGATTCGGGACAACGAGACGGGCGCACTGCTGTTCTTGGGCAGACTCGTGAACCCCATTACGAAGTAAACGTTGCGCGTTCGTGTTCCGCGAGAGGAGCGGTCAGCGGGATACCCGCCCCGACGCGTCGCCGCCCATGAGTTTCTCGACCTCGGCGACGCGCACCAGGTTGAAGTCGCCGTGGATGGTGTGTTTCAGGCACGAAGCGGCCACGGCGAAGTCGATCGCCTTCTGCGGGTCGCCATAACCGAGCAAGCCGTAGATGAGGCCCCCGCAGAAGCTGTCGCCGCCGCCGACGCGGTCGACAATGGGCACGATATCGAACCGGGGCCCTTCGTGGAAAGCGCCCTCATGCAACAGGACACCGCTCCACGTGTTGTGGCTGGCGGACAACGAGCCCCGCAGTGTGATGGCCGCGGTTTTCAGATTCGGGAACTTCGTGACCAATTCTTCGCATACATGGCGATACGAGACGGCGTCGACCTTGCCGCCGGTGATATCCGCATCGGCGGCCTTTATGCCGAAGACTTTCTCGGCGTCTTCCTCATTGCCCACCGCGATATCGCACAAGGAGACGAGTTCAGGCATGACCTCGCCAGCCGTCTTGCCCCATTTCCAGAGCTTTGCACGGTAGTTCAAGTCGCAGGACACGGTGAGCCCCATATCACGCGCGGTTTTCGCGGCCGTAAGGCATTCGCGTGCGGCCTCCTGTGAAATGGCCGGGGTGATGCCGGTCCAATGAAACCACTGGGCGTTCGCGAACACGTCTTTCCACGATATTGCCCCCTCGGGAATGGTCGCAATGGCGGAATCGGCGCGGTCGTAAATGACCTTGCTCGCCCGTTGCACCGCACCCGTCTCAAGGAAATACACGCCGAGGCGGTCGCCGCCGCGGACGACGTGGTCCACGCCGATGCCGTACTGCCGGAGGAAATTGAGGCAGGCATCGCCGAGGTCGTTGCCGGGCAACCGGGTCACGAATTGGGCGGGTATCCCGAATTGGGCCAGCGAGGCCGCGACGTTGGCTTCGCCACCGGCAAACGTCACGTCAAAGCGCCGGGTCTGTATGAACCGCTCATGGGCGGGGGTCGCCAGGCGCATCATCACTTCACCGAACGTCACTACATTCTTCATCGAAAGCTTCCCCTGTTCGCGGTTTCCCGGCAAGAGACACCGCATAAACGATGGCAGATTCACCGGGAGGAAACAAGGGGCGGACGAGATTTGAGGCTACACCAGGGAAGGTCTGACGTGAGGATTCTCGGTAGTGTCCGAGACTAAGCTTCCGGTGGTTTCCGGGGTTTTCGGAGAATATAGGGCTTTTTGTCCTGGGATTCGTAATACACGCGGATGATGATCTCGGCGAGAATGCCCATCATGATGAACTGGACGCCCAGAATGACGCAGAGGACGGCCAGGAGGGGCAAGGGCGTGCGGTTGAGGCTCAGGTGCTCGACGAACTTGAGCCAGAGCGCGTAAGCGGTGACCGGAAACGCCAACAGGATGCTCAACAATCCGAGTCCGCCGAAAAAGTGCAGGGGTTTGGTGCGGTACGCGGCCATAAACCGTATCAGGATCAAATCCAGCACCACCTTGAAGATACGGCGAAGCCCGTACTTGGACTTGCCGCGCGTGCGCGGGTGGTGCGCGACGGGCAGTTCCGTCACGCGGCCACCCTGCCACGCACAATAGATGGGGATAAACCGGTGCATCTCGCCGTAGAGCTTGACGTCTTCGAGCACGTCGCGCCGGTAGGCCTTCAAGGTGCAGCCGTAATCGTGCAGGTGAACGCCGCTCACCACCGAGATGAGCCAGTTGGCTGCGGCCGAGGGCAACTTTCGTGTGAACAGCTTGTCGTGCCGGGTTTTGCGCCACCCGCTGACAACGTCGTAGCCTTCTTCGAGTTTCTCGAGGAGGCGGGGAATGTCGGAAGGATCGTTTTGCATATCGCCGTCGAGAGGGATGATGACGCCGCCGCGCGAGTGCTCGATACCGGCTTGCATGGCGGCCGTCTGGCCGAAATTACTGCGGAAATGAAGCGGTAGGACCCGGGGGTCTTGCTCGGCGATTTCGTCTATGAGGTCGCCTGTGGCGTCCGTGCTGCCATCATTGACGAGGATAATCTCGGCGGTGATTTCCAGGTTCTGCAATACCCCACCAATGGCTTCGTAAATGGGGCGCACGTTTTCCTCCTCGTTGAAGAGAGGAATCACCAGCGAAATGCTGGGGCATGGCGTTGACATGTCGTCTGCGTTTCCCATGAAGCCTTGCGAGTGGATCGGTGTCCTTTCGTGCAGGAACGAGTAAAGCATTTCGGGGGAGGGTTGTCAACGCGCGGTCATTGAAACGTTTGCCATGGTTTGCTTTAATCCTTCGGGAAAAGGGGCGCGTCTTGGAATTCGAACACGAGCAGCATACGGCGGATACGTCGCGGCGGGACAGTGGTCCGGTCGTGTATTTACCCAGCATGGATGGCTCTCACCCTCCGCATTCGGGGGATTGGGCCAGGCCCAAAGAGGATGACACGACATGAGATGCCGAGCGTTAGCGATGCTGCCGGTGCTCGTTGGAGCGGCCCTTTCTGCGGCCGCGCTTGTAGAATCGGGTGAACTGAGGGAGACGCGCTTCACGGTCTATGCTCCCGACTGGACGTGGCAGAAACAGGACATCAATATCCTCGCCGTATTCGATAATCCGACCCAGGATGTGGTGACGCACACCGTCGAGCTGGTCATTCCCGAGACGTTTCGAGGTCAATTTGGGCACCGGGGCACGGCATCGATTCCGCCCGACGTGTTAATGCGCAGTGTGACCGTGCCTGCCGGCACGACTGCCCGCACGGCAATCACCGGCGTCACGGCGTTGGACGGATTTCCGCTCCAGCGGTATCCCCTGACGCTGCGCGTCACACGGGAAAGCACAGCCGCGGAGGTGGAGGTAGCGTACGAGCTGCAAACCATTCGCGGGGCGGCGGTCAATCCTGGCAAATGGGCCTTGTACCTTCCCGTGGGCGTCGCGCTGCTGTTCTGCATCGTGTTTGCCCTGGTCATAAGCCGGTTTGCGGAACGGGGTGCGTGGAAACGCGTGAGTGTGCCCCTCACGGAGGCGGGAGATGCGCCCGCGTGGGTGAACGAGGAACCGTAATGGCCGATTCCGGGAAACAGATAGTCGAGACCGCAAGGCCCTGGAGCCTGAAAGCGGCGCCCCTGGGTTGGCGGGCCATCCTGCTTTTGGGCACGGGGTCAGTCATCGCGTCATTCTATATTGGCACGGGTGACATCACCGTCGCCACCAACATGGGCGCCCTCTTCGAATACAACTTGTGGTGGACCTATTTCGTCCTGGGGATCGCGGCGTGGGCGCTTATCGACATGTCGGTGCGGTATTTTCTACGGTTCGGGCGGACTCCGATGTCCATGTTCAAGGACGTGCATCCCGTATTCACTGTCTACATGTTCCTCGCCGTGGTGGTGTGCGCGACCTTCGGTTCCTACAACCAGTGGGGCGCGTGCGCCATGGTGATCACGGGCTTTGTGCCCGGGGTGCCTATCGAGGTGAGTGGGGTGTTGGCGGCAGGTTGCGGGCTTTTATTCCTGCTAACGGGGGCGTACAGGCGTCTCGAATACGTGTTCGCCGCCGGGCTTGTGGTTCTGATCGTATGCTTCTTCGGCTCGGCTCTCATGGCGGGCATCCATTGGAAGAATGCCGCGGCCGGCCTGGTGCCGAACGCCCCCGGCAAAGGCTGGGAAAACCTCATGTCGTCCAACGCGGGCAGCATTATCAATGCGTGGCTTATCATCATTTATCCCTACACCATGATCGAGCGCGGGTGGTTCTCGGACAGCCTCCAGGGCAAGGTCAACATTCTTCTCCGTGCCCGCCTCGATTACGGCTGGGGCATTCTTGCCGCAGGTGTCGTGGCGCTGCCCCTCATGGCCACGGCCGCCGCGGTGCTGCATCCCTTCGGCATCGTGCCGCGTAATTACATGGACCTGTCGATTCTGCTCGAGCCGTTCGCGGGCCGCCTCAGCACGACATTCTTCATGACGGGCCTGTTCCTTGCGGCGTGGACGGCCGGCGTCGGCTGGTGGGTGTGCGGCTGTTACGCCCTGCTCGACATCTTCAACCTGCCTACCAAACTCGATTCCCGGCCGATGCGCGTGTCCCTCGTGCTGTTCTTTATTCCGAGCACGCTGCTGCTCCTGCTCCGCATCAACCCCGTGTACCAGATGCTGCTCTTTACCGCATTCCTGTCCCTGGTGTTTCCCGTGATCGGCCTTGTCATGCTCTGGCGCGTGACCCGCCGCGACATGGGCTATTTCCGGTGGTCGCTCCAGTCCTGGAAGGGCCGTGCCGTTGTCGCCGCCGATGTCTTCGCCATCGCCCTGAGCATCTACGTCGGAGTCTACATGGGCTGGACGCAGCTCGAATCCCTGTTCCTGACACGGTGAGGCGGGTGATACGCACGATCCGAGGATTTCGGGACGCCGCCACCGTTAAATGCGAATAGGCGAATCACGTAGTGTGTAGTAATGCAAGATTGCGGGTAGCGGCATGAAAGGGGAAGATTAGTCGAAATTGCCGTGAAGCGCGTCCCATGGCAGGCTGCCAGTTGAGTAGATTCGCTGAATGGTATGGAGAAGCAGAAGGATTGGTGGGGGCAAGTCCACGATGAGACAATTCGTTGCGGGATTGGCGGTTGGGATAGCCGTTGGGGTGGTGGTTGGGGTGGCCGTTGGCGCAGTGGGCACGCTCGGCATATGGATGGCGTTCCGGGCAAAGGAAACCCCATTTGCCGGGTACTCACTGCCCGCCGAGCCTTTCGCCGAGGAACGCCTGCTCGCGGACTTCCTGGATGAGCACCCGTGGGA
>CAZFOG010000266.1:0-9299 GCA_964520685.1 uncultured Nitrospiraceae bacterium
ACTCTATACTCTGGATTACTTTTGCGCTGAAGACGGACTGATGCGACGGCATGTCTGCAAGCATTACACAAAAACGTGCCTGCGCATAGTATCACGTAGACTCATATTTGCTTCAGTCTTCAACCCTGTCCACTACGCAAGGAAGGTATTTCAACTTGTTGTGAACGCATCTCCATCACTACAAGAGTTTTACGAGGATAGTCTGTGTTGGCTTATCCCTTGTCACGGAGTCGAGATTGTATTCATGCCGGATAAGTAGCCCTCCAGCACGGGTGAATGTCGAGTGTTGCGAACCAGCTAGAGCATGACAGCAGAAGGTCAACGCCATGTCCATTGCGCGAGTCGAGTCCATAGCCGGTGACTACAAGAAGGTCTTAATCATATCACCTTTTGAAACACAATCCTGGCGATGAGTTGTTGATAAGTTGGAGCTTGATGGTATTCATTGGGTCTTCAGAAACGGAAACTGCTACAGGTACTGGCATGAGTGGTTGCGTTTCTTTGGGTGGACAGGACGATTCGAGGTAACACCGTCTCGAGTTGGTCACGGAACGGAGTCGAGCCGGATGGCTGCACCGAAGGGGTGTGGCGTCGAAGTCAGTCCCCGAAATCTTTGATTGTGCATCGGCCATCTACACAGACCCCCATCTGGTACGCATCTAGTATGACACACTGGCGAAATTGGGAAGGGGAGCAGGATTTCTTGACGGGATAACAGGATTCACCGGATTGTCGTTTGGCTCTCGGGCACGCACTGTAGCGCCTGCCCCGCGCGGCATTCTTTACCACTTGGTGGCTTTGTGGTTCAATTTGAAGATCATTTCAACTCAACTCAAGCCGCAGAGACCGCTGAGAATCGCGGAGAAGAACCGCCAACTATCTAACTCTTTTGCTGCGGTTTTCACCATCTGCGTTCATCAGCGAAGTTCTGGGGATCGCTCTCTTGTTCCTTTCCGCCCCCTGGTGCTATGTGCGGAAGGCTTGCGGTTTGTGGAAAGGTCCGCGCCGCAATCAGAGGACTTGGCGCAGATGGATGCCGGTGTACGACGCCGTGTTCTTCGCGAGTGTTTCCGGATCGCCGGTCGCGACGACCTCGCCGCCTTTGTCGCCGCCTTCGGGGCCGAGGTCGATGATCCAGTCGGCGGTTTTGATGACATCGAGGTTGTGTTCGATGACCACAACGGTATTGCCGTGCTCGACGAGCCGGTGCAAGACCTCGAGAAGCTTGTCGACATCCACGGCATGGAGCCCCGTGGTGGGTTCATCGAGGATGTAGAGGGTTCTGCCGGTCTGGCGTTTCGAGAGTTCGGTTGCCAGTTTCACGCGCTGGGCCTCGCCGCCGGATAGGGTGGTTGCGGGCTGGCCAAGCTTGATATAACCCAGTCCCACGTCGTTCAGGGTGCTGAGCTTGGCATGGACTGCCGGGACGTTGCGAAAGAAGGCGCACCCCTCCTCGACGGTCATATCGAGCACGTCGGCGATGCTGTTGCTGCGGTAGAGGATCTCGAGGGTGTCGCGGTTGTACCGCTGACCCCGGCACTCCTCGCACGGCACATACACGTCCGGCAGGAAGTGCATCTCAATCTGAATGACCCCGTCCCCCTGGCAGGCCTCGCACCTGCCGCCTTTGACGTTGAAGCTGAAGCGGCCGGGTTTGTAACCCCGGGCGCGGGCCTCGGGCACCTTGCTGAACAGCTCGCGAATGGGCGAAAACAGCCCCGTGTAGGTTGCGGGATTGGACCGTGGCGTTCGGCCAATGGGGGACTGGTCGATGTCGATGACCTTGTCGAGGTGTTCGAGACCCTCGATGCGGTCGTGTTTTCCGGGACGCGCCCGGACCGAGTCGTAGATCTGCCGCAACGCGGCCGGATACAGGGTTTCGTTGATGAGGCTGGATTTCCCGGAGCCCGACACGCCTGTCACACAGGTAAAAACGCCCAGGGGGAGCTCGACGTCGACGCCTTTAAGGTTGTTATGCTGGGCGCCCAGGACCTTGAGGCACTTTCCGTTGGATTTCCGGCGTTTCTCGGGCACACGAATCTTGAATTTGCCCGACAGATACTGGCCGGTGAGGGAGTTCTTGTTCCGCGCGACCTGTTCCGGCGTTCCTTGCGCCACGATCTGGCCGCCGTGCACGCCGGCGCCGGGCCCCAGGTCGATGACGTGGTCGGCCCGGCGAATGGTCTCTTCGTCGTGCTCGACCACGATAACCGTGTTGCCGAGGTCGCGCATGCGTTCGAGGGTGGCAATGAGCTTCTTGTTGTCGCGCTGGTGCAAGCCGATGCTGGGTTCGTCGAGGATATAGAGCACGCCCATGAGCCCCGACCCAATCTGGGTAGCCAGCCGGATGCGCTGGGATTCGCCGCCCGAGAGGGTTCCCGCGTTCCGGTCGAGCGAGAGATAATCCAGCCCTACGCTCACCAGAAACATCAGCCGTTCGCGGATTTCCTTGAGCACCCGCTCGGCGATCATGCGCTGGGTCTTGTTCAGTTCCAGCTCGTGGAAAAAGGCGAGGGCCTCGCGGATCGAGAATGCCGTCACATCCATGATCGTCTTGTTGGCGATGGTCACGGCGCGCGATTCCGGGCGCAGGCGCGCTCCGACGCAGTCCGGGCAGGGCCGCGAAGACATAAACTGACTGATCATCTCACGGGCGTTGTTTGATTCGGTGTCGCGGTACCGCCGCGCGAGATTCGGGATAACTCCCTCGAACGGCCGCTTCACTTCGAATGTGGCGCGGCGGCCGGAGTAGGTGAAATCGATCACCTCGTCATCCGAGCCGTAGAGCACTATCTGCTGGAAATCCGCCGGCAGTTCTGCCCACGGCGTGCCAATATCCTGCTCATAATGGCTGCATACGCAACGCAGCGCGTGGCGGTACATGCCATCGAGCACGCGCCGCATGCTCCACGGGCGCACCGCGCCCTCGCCGATGGCGAGTGTCTTTTCGGGAACGACCAGCTCGGGGTCGACTTCGACCACCGAGCCCAGCCCCGTGCAGGTCGGGCAGGCGCCGTGGGGGTTGTTGAACGAAAACATGCGCGGGGCCAGTTCCTCGAAGCTGATGCCGCAGTCGATGCAGGCCAGATGCTCGCTTTGCAGCACCTCGCTGACCTTCTTATCCGAGGTTTCGCGCCAGATTCGAATGATGCCCTCCCCGAGCTTAAGGCAAATCTCGACGGAGTCGGTCAGCCGCCGCTCGATGCCCGGCTTGACTACCAGACGGTCGACCACAATGTCGATATCGTGTTTCACATAGCGCTCGAGTTCGATGTCCTCGTCGACGGTTCGAAACGCGCCATCGACCCGCACCCGCATGTATCCCCGCTGTTTTATGTCCTCGAAGATCTTCTGATAGGTGCCTTTGCGCTGGCGGACAACCGGGGCCATCAACTGGATGCGTGTCCCCTCAGGCAGGGCCATAATGCTGTCGACGATGGTCTGGGGCGTCTGGGACTGAATAGGCTTGCCGCAGGTGTAGCAGTGGGGTGTCCCCACCCGGGCGAACAAGAGGCGAAGGTAGTCGTAAATCTCGGTGACGGTGCCCACGGTCGACCTCGGGTTGCGGTGGGTGGTCTTCTGTTCGATCGAAATGGCGGGGCTGAGGCCGTCTATCGAGTCGACGTCGGGCTTCTCCATCTGCTCGAGGAATTGCCGCGCGTACGACGAGAGGCTCTCGACATACCGGCGCTGGCCTTCGGCGTAAATGGTGTCGAACGCCAGGCTCGACTTCCCCGAGCCGCTGAGTCCGGTGATGACGACGAGCTTATCGCGGGGAATGGCCAGGTTCAGGTTTTTGAGGTTGTGTTCGCGCGCCCCCTTGATGACGATGCTGTCGTGAGATGCAACGCCGGGCAGGGTTGCCGCACGTTTCCCGGGGGTTCGCTTTCGCGCAGGGGCCTTCTTCGCAGCCGGGCCGCGTTTCGCCGGCGCCGCCTGGCGCTTTGGGCTGCTTTTTCGGGTTTTCCTTGTCGATTTGGATGTTGCAGGCATAGAAACAGGCTCAGGCTCCTGGAGAATTGGCGTTGATGCTGCCCCGTCGTGCGCGCACCCGCACGCATCAGGGAACAAGGGGTGATCATACCGAATTCCGGGGTGCCAATGCCACGTAAAGCACAGGAGCAATCCAGAAGTGGACCGAGTGGACCCGGTGGATTGAGTGGACCTGGTAGGACCCGCTGCGGCGTGGTCTCCTACCCGCCAATGAACAGCCGCGAATGGTCACGTGCGCAATCCGTTTTTCTTTTCCCGCACAAAACCTGAGCTCTACGCCTTGATCAGGACGCTGACGACGACAACCATTATTCCGTACCATGCCGCCGCGCCCCCAATCCACACCACGGCGATTGTCTTGTATCCCTTTTCAGACCGCCAACTGGCCGGCACAATAAGCGGAAGCAATCCTGCGACGTAACACAGCATGGCTGTAATGGCAACGACGAACGCCAAACCTACACGATTCGGCGCGACTAAATGCCCCGCGCGAGTAACATTTGCCAGCAGCAACGGCGGGCCCACAAGCACCATATACAAGAGACCTGTGGCGCGCGCGTAAAAGAGCCCTCCTGCAACCATTCCCGCAGCCAGGCACCCTATCACCACCCGCCAACGCAGCCCGCCGCGCGTGGCTGGTGTTGCAGGACCAGCAGCAGAAGAACCATCAAAGTCTCCATCCGGCACAGGGTGCTCCTAGCTCGTCTGCTTGATGATCTTGTCGACTTCGCCGAGTATCTTCTGCCCGACCTCTTTTCGGAGATTCTCGGGGATTTTGTAGTGCTGGGTTTCTTCGAGCAGTTCGATGGTGCGCATGGCGACCTGGTAGGCGAAATCCTGTACTTTCACGGCAGCCTCCTCCGTTTTCGTGTCGGTTTTCCGCTTCCGGTATAGCACATCTGCAGGGCTGGATGCCGCTTCGCGGGATGCTTGAAGCTTGGCAACGTCTGCTGCATGATACGCAGTGGGTGTTTGGACAGGAATCCAGGGGGGTACGCAATTGAAGGGTAATGCTGTCATTTTCACCGATCGGCTGAAGGTGGACTACCTGCCGGTCACCATTCCCGAGCCCGGGCCCGACGACGTCGTGGTCGATACCCGGCATTCGTGGATCAGCAACGGCACGGAAGGGTCATTTTTGCGGGGCGAGCGCATCAATGGCGAGACGCCCTACCGCGAGGGCGATCCCTGGCCGTTTCCCATCGCGGCCGGCTACCAGAGCACGGGTGTCGTGACCACAACCGGTGCGAATGTGACGGGCGTCAAACCCGGAGACTGGGTATTCAGCGCGCTGGGCCGCATCGAGGGGATGTACGAGCCCGCCGGCGGGCACATCTCGCCCAAGGTCTGCCACAAATCCCAGATTTGGAAGCTGCCGGAGGGCCTCTCGCCGGTCGCCGCCAGCGGCCTGGTCTTGACACAAGTGGGCTACAACTGCGGGGCGCGGCCAAGCGTACGCGTGGGCGACAAGGCGCTGGTTCTCGGCGACGGCATGGTGGGCCATTGGGCGGCCCAGACCCTGCAATGGCGAGGCGTCGAAGTCATGCTGGCCGGGAAACACGACGAGCGCCTGGCGCTGTTCCCGGAATCCCATCGAGGAAAGCGGCTGAATATCCGAAAAAGCGCGCTGGAAGATGCCGTGAAAGCGTGGGCGCCCGAAGGCGTTCAAGTCCTTGTGGATACCGTGGGGTCGATGGAGTCCATACTCGCGTACTGGCCGCTCTGTTGGCACAACGGACACATCGTCTCGGCAGGGTTCTATGGGTCCAATTCCGTTATGGACGTGCAGTTACTGCGGTTTCGCGAGTTGACGTTTCACGCGCCATCGGGCTGGCAGCAGCAGCGCATGGACGACACGCTGGCACTGATCGCGACGGGGCATTTGCAGACTGAACCGCTCATCACCCACCATTTCCCCGTGGCGCGCGCCGCCGATGCGTGGGATTTGATTGTGAAGCGGACGGAACCGGTCTTGGGCGTCATTCTCGACTGGGCCTGACACGAAAGGGGTGTATATCCTTGAAAGCGTTGCAGATTCTCGAACCCGGGCGGCCGGTCATCGTTGATGTTCCCATCCCCGAGCCCAAACCCAACGAGGCGCTGGTGCAGATCGAGGCCGTCACCACTTGTCCCCATTGGGATATGCACATCCTCGGCGGCGAGCCCATGTTCGCGGGAGGCACGCTCGATTATCCCTATACGGTCGGCCAGCCCGGTCACGAAGCCGTGGGCCGGGTCGTGTCCCTGGGTTCCGAAGTCACGTCGGTGTCGGAAGGCCAGCGGGTCTGCGTGTGGCGCGATCGCGGCCACGACGTGCCGGGCTGCTACGCGGAATACGTGGCGGCAGACGAATCCTCGTTAATCCCCGCGCCCGAAGACCTGCCCGCCGAGGCCCTCGCACCGCTCGAGCTCGCCATGTGCGTCTCGGTGCACATCATCTTTGCCGAAAAACTTGAGGCGCTGGCGGGCAAGCGCGTCGGCGTATTTGGACTGGGCCCGGCGGGGCTGGTCTGCGTGCAGCTTGCGCGCGCGGCGGGGGCGTCCGAAGTGGTGGCTTTCGATCCGCTGGCGCAACGGCGAACTCAGGCTGAAAGGTTGGGAGCTTCTCGCGCGGTCAGCCCGGCGGACAGCGGCACGTTGACCAGACTCGGAAGTCGCGACGGGAAGAATGCCCTGGATTGCTCATTCGATTGCGCGGGTTCCGCACGCGCGGTTCATGCAGCGATGGCGATGACACGCGAGCTGGTCGTGCTGTTTGCCGTACAGCGCGAGGCGTATACCTTTCTGCCCGAGTATTGGGGCGGCCTGGTGTTGGCAGGTGCCCGGCCCCACACGCGCGTGGGCGCCGAGCGCGCCATGGCCCACATTCGGAGCGGCGACCTCGATCTGCGATCTCTGGTCACCCACACCCTGCCGCTTGGCGATTATGAGGAGGCGGTCGCGCTGTTGAAGAAGCAAGAGGCGCTCAAAGTGGCGCTGATACCCGGAGAGGATTCACGATGATCGCGGCCGGGAAACGAAGAGCAATTCTTGCCAGGAGGCATAGCGAGGTCCAGTGGCAGGGCGAACCAATCCTGGGCAGTATCTATGGCGAGGAAGAGATCGAGGCGGCGGTCCAGGCCATGCGGCGCGCCGCTGACGTGAGCCTGGGGTTCGGGTTCAGCGCGCAGCCTATTCCCGAATTCGAAGAGGCCTTCGCAGCGTATGTTGGCACGAAACACGCCGTCGCGATCAACAGCGCAGGACCGGGCCTTGACATGGCCATGCGCTATCTCGCACTCGAGCCGGGCGATGAAGTCATCGTGCCCGCCGTCAATTTCGTGGCCTCGCCGCTTGCCGTGATGGGCGCAGGCGGCCAGGTGGTCTGGGGGGAAGTCGACCCCCGCACCTTCGAGCTGGACCCGAACGACGTCGAGAAAAAGCTCACGCCCCGGACCCGGGCGATCTTCCCGGTGCACATGAACGGCCTGTCCGCTCCCATGGACGACTTTCTCGAGCTGGCCCGGCGCCATCCCCACGACCAACACGGTCCTCTCGCGGTCATTGGCGACGGGGCCCGTGCGTGCGGGGGCGAATATATGGGCACGAAAATCGGCAAACGGGGTCTGCTCAACGTCTTTTCGTTTCACACCATGAAGAACATGACCACCCTCGGCGAGGGGGGCATGGTCACGACCGACGATGAGACCGTGGCGGAATTCTGCCGCTCGACCCGGTTCTACGGGGCCCGGACCGACATCTGGGGCACGTCAAACGTCATGACGACGGTGCAGGCGGCCGTCGGCCTCGTGCAGCTTCGCCGTCTGGAAGGTTTTATCGATGCCCGGCGGGAACTGGCCCACCGCCGTCACGAATTGCTCGACGGGGTCGAGGGGCTCACGCTCCCACTCGAACCGCCGGACTGCAAACACTCGTTCTATCTATACACATGCCTGGCGCCCAGGGAATGGGCGGGTGACAAACGCGACGTGCTGATGCAGATGCTGGCCGACGAATACGGCGTTCGCTGCGTCATCGCCAACAAACCCGTCTACCAGTACCGGGAGATTCTGAGGAAGCACACGGCGGGCCAGGGGCTGCCGCTGTCTGAAGAAATCGGCGCGCGGCTGTTCTGCATTCCCATCCACCCCGTCATGTCGCCCGCGGACAACGAATTCATCTGCGCGGCGGTCATCGAGTGCATGGAGCGTTTGCGGTAGAAGCAGGGGGAAATTCCCCCAGAGCCTTCTATTCAGCAGCGTATACTTCGAGTTCGGCGATGCTCATCTGCCCGCCCTCCTGGTCCGGGCCGTCGGGTTTGAAGCCCTTCACGCGCACGTAACGCGCGGAGACAGGTTCGAGCTCAAACGGGAACTCTCCACCGGGCGTTCCTGCCCCATTGTGAATGGAGCGCCACGATTCTCCGTCCGCTGATATGAGCACTTCATATTCCGTTGGATAACCCTGACCGAAACGCACAACGATGCGGGCGACGGGATAGACCTTCTCGAGATCGACCTGGTATGTCCACGGCCATTCCATACCGCCCTGCGCATGGGTGAACGGAAATCCGTCGTTCCCGTAATGGGCGAAACTGAACCCGCTCGGGATGAGCGCGTGGCTGCAATCGAGGCTGAGGAGCCGTGCGGGTTTGTGCCACGCCACGTTACCTGGGGGTGTGGCCTGGTGCACGGGAGCGGGCGGCAGCACGTCAGGATGCGGCCCGGCCAGCGACAGTTTCACGATTGTATCGACCGGGTCCGCGGCGATGTCTGTCAGATGAAGTACCACCTCCGCTCCGTTCTGCTCGAAAAGGGCCGGTTTTCCCGAGTTCATGCAGATTACAGATACGACGGTTTGTGCCAGGGGGCCGACGGCGAGGGTTGCTGCCTGGGGCATGCCCGTTTTGCCGTACGGTGTCGTGAGCATGTGGAGGTAAATGGTGTCGCGCGCCAGATTGATGGTGTTGTATCCCCATTCCGCCACGGCCAGCGGGCCCGGATTCACCCGCGTGTACGATTCATACAGCGGAGACAGCCCCTCGGGATTGGCCCAGTCCGCCATTTTACGGTGTGCTTCGAGTACGACCGAATCGTCAAGGGACGCCAATCTGCCGCCGTTTTCTTCGACGCCGGTGCGGATGGTGGGGCTGTGATCGATGTTGGCCACGAACCCGTCGCCGATCAGCGCGATTTGCAGCCGTAGATACTCCTGCCAGTCGGGCTCGACGCCTTCCGAGTACTCGAAGGCGGGATCGGCAACGAGCCGCCACGACTCGACCGTGTGCTCCTTGGGCCAGGCGAAATCGAAGGGCCATTTGTCCCATA
>CAZFOG010000267.1:0-7299 GCA_964520685.1 uncultured Nitrospiraceae bacterium
AGGCCAGCGCATAGACCAGCAACCCTGCCGCCGCGGGAACGAAGATGAGAAAAGGAACGAGCCAGTGCGTCCGCACCCACCGCTCCAATGCGCCCTCGACATGTACGTGCTCGCTTTGTTCCTGTGTCAGGCCGTCCATGGGTCATCCCTCACGTAAACCGCACTGGATTCGGCGCTGCACTGCCGCCTTCTTCACTATAACACACCCGAAACGGGCGCATGTTCCCGCCAGAGCCTTCACCTTGCGCGGGGGAGCTGGTTATGGGAAGATCAGGCCAAACCGAGGCTTACAACCCGAGCGCATTATGACAACAGACCGTTTTCACCGACTTGAACCACATTACCGCATGCTTTCCAGGGAGCAAGTGGAACCGCTTCCGCGGAACCCCGTGCACATCGTCCTGGAGAACATCCGCAGTGCCTTCAACGTGGGGTCTATTTTCCGCACCTCCGACGCGGGCGCCGTCGAGCACATTCACCTATGCGGTTACACGTGCCACCCGCCCAACCTGAAACTCGCGAAAACGGCACTGGGCGCGTTTGATTATGTGCCGTGGACGCATCATGAAGACGTCACAAATGCGGTAGAGCGCCTGCGCGAGGCGGGCATCCCCATCGTCGCCATCGAGACTGCCGAGAACGCCAAAGCCCTGGGGTCCTATGAATGGTCCCGTCCGGTTGCAGTGGTTTTCGGCAACGAGGTCAAGGGCATCACGCCCGGACTGCTCGAGCAATGCGACGAAATCGTGCGCATTCCCATGCTCGGCTACAAAAACACCATCAACGTAGCCACGGCGTTCGGCATAGTGCTCTACGACATCCTCGGGCAATGGGACGCGTTGCGCAACCCGGCGGCTACCGCTGCGCCCAGTAATCGACAACCAGCACCTTGTCCAGGTGAGGACCAATAAGTTCCCCAAACGCCTTATGCGCGGGATGGGGCAGATAGGCAGCCCGGTCATCTTCGCTCTTGAACGACACCAGGAAGCAGTGCGTGAACCCCTGCGAGAGGCTCTCGACGCTCATCTCCGTACCCCACTCGAACGCGCAGATCTGCGGGATCTGGTCCGGCAATGCGATGAACGCTTGCTCGATTTCGTTCACCGTTGCCGGTGGCGTGTTATCCTTGAATTTGAAGAGCACCACATGCCGCAGGCACGGCCCCGGACAGGCCCCGCAACCAGCCTTGGGACATGACGCCTCCGCCGCACAGGCGGCTGTTTTCGGACACGCAGCCTCGGGCCGAATGTCACCCGTCTTGACCGATACACACCCCGCAATTATCAACGCTACAAGACCCAGCGCTACGCAAACCCTGTTCATGACTGCTCCTTTCAGGAAAAACGCCCCTCTTCCAAGCCCGACGCCTCGCGGGCCCATTCATTAAGCTCGCGAAAAGCCGCACTCGCCTCGAACAACAATGCCTCCGTCTCCGGTGTCAGCGATTTGCCCTGAACCATCTCCTCGAACGCCACAATCGCCGCCGCCACGAGCACAGGCTCGAGCACAACGCGTTTTACAGCAAACCCCGTCCACAACGCAACCGCGACAACGCTCACAATGATGGAATAGGGCATCCCGGCCATCGCCCACGCCAGGGGCAATGCCAGCAAAGCCGCCACGGCCAGCATAAAGGCCTGCCCCATGCCCCACAGCGCCAGGTTCAGCCGGAACACACCCGGCCACGCGGCGGCATAAACCAGCAGGGCCTCCTTGGCCTGGTACGGCGCATGCGTGGTCGCGCCTGCAAAGGCCCGGCCTGTCAACGCGTCGGACATCGGCCGTTTGCACTGAGCGAGGACCCGCCGCGCCCAGACCGGCGCGCGGCCCTGTGCGAACGCAGGAAACACCTCACCCACATCGCGCACCGCGCCGTGAATCGCGGTCATGGCCCGGCGGATGCGCCGCCCAATCCACACTGGCGGCGCTCCGGCATCGAGCACCCGCGTTCGCACCCAGAGGATCTGTCCATAGCCCGTTGGCGTTTCGCGTTCGCGCGCCAGCTCAGTCAACAGCAGCGCGTGCTCGGTATCGGCAGCAAGCAAAACGGCCACATCGAGGACACTGTTGTACACGAGCGAAACCAACACCCCCGCCAATAGCACAAGCACCAGCACTGCCGGAATGAATCCAACGAGGTGTGCCAGAAAGCCGGCAAATGTGATGCCCGTAATCCCCACCAGAAAGACCGGACCCTGCACAAGCGCCCGGTACGCCCAGAATGCGCGGCTCCCCCAGGCTACGTGGAACCCCGCCCAAAGGCGCGCCGCTATCCGCTGGCCGTCTGACATGGTGTGCGCATTATCAGCCCTGCCCGCCATGGGTTCAACTCTGCGCGTAGATCGCAATGCCCGCCTTGCCTGACGCGCCATTCGCGCACTCCGTGTACCGCCAGATTGACACCTCCCTGAGCCTCCCCTATAGTCCCCCTGAACGTGAACAGCCCGTAGACTGGCCAAAAACGGAGAATCGACCATGGCAACGTTCGGCGGTATCGAGGCAGGAGGCACCAAATTCGTCTGCGCAATCGGGTCGGGCCCCGGCGACCTGCGCGAAGAGAAACGGTTCCCCACGACCACACCCGAAGAGACCATCGGCCGTTGCATCGACTACTTCAAGGAACAGGGCACGCAAGACGAACTCACGGCCATCGGCATCAGCTCGTTCGGGCCCCTCGATCCCAACCCCGGTTCGCCCACATGGGGATACATCACGACCACGCCGAAGCCCGGATGGGCACAGACGCCGTTTGCCGGGCGTATCGCCGACGCCCTGGGTATTCCCGTGGGGTTCGACACGGACGTCAATGGCGCGGCCCTCGGCGAGAACCGCTGGGGCGCCGCCCAAGGGCTCGACACGTTCATCTACCTGACCATCGGCACGGGCATCGGTGGCGGCGGCCTTATCGGCGGCAACCTCATGCACGGCCTCATCCATCCCGAAATGGGCCACGTGCGCCTTCCTCACGCCATCGAGCAGGACCCCTTCGAGGGGGTGTGTCCCTACCACGGCAACTGCCTCGAGGGCCTCGCCTCGGGACCAGCCATCGAGAAACGCTGGGACAAACCGGGCCAGGAACTCCCGGACGGCCATCCCGCGTGGGACCTCGAGGCGCACTATCTCGCGCTCGCCCTGACGGGGTTCATCTGCACCCTTTCTCCCCAGCGCATCATCCTTGGCGGCGGCGTCATGGAACGGCGCGCCCTCTTCCCCCGAATCCACACGAAGGTCCTCGAGTTTCTCAACGGGTACGTGCAGTCGCCGGCCGTCCTCGAACGGATCCACGAATACATTGTTCCCCCCGGCCTCGGCAACAAGTCGGGCGTGCTGGGGGCCATCGCGCTGGCACAGGACGCCGCCCGAGACGGCGCCGCCAACGGCTGAACCCGGACCATCGATCATGAAAACGTCGGAACTGGACTACACGCTCCCGGAAGAACTGATCGCGCAACATCCCTGCGAAAAGCGCGATGAATCACGTCTGCTCGTGCTCAATCGCGCCGACCACTCGCTCACCACTGACGTGTTCCGCAACCTCCCCCGCTACCTTCACCACGGCGATTGCCTGGCCCTCAACGACACGCGCGTCATCCGGGCGCGCCTGCGCGCGCGCAAACCCACGGGCGGCCAGGTCGAGGTCTTTCTGCTCCACGAAACCGCTCCCGGGGAGTGGGACGCCCTCGTGCGGCCTTCATCCAAAGTAAAGCCCGGCACGGCCGTCCGCATCGCCCCCGGCATCGATGCCAGCGTCGGCGAACGGCTTCCCGGAGGCCGCCGGCACGTCTCCTTCGCCCAGCCCGACGTGCTGTCAGTCCTCGAAAAGGCGGGCGAAGTCCCCCTCCCCCCATACATTCATCGTGATAAACCCGACGCGTCGGATCTCACGAGCTACCAGACCATCTACGCAACCGTGCCAGGTGCCGTCGCTGCCCCGACGGCCGGACTTCACTTCACCAACGAGGTGTTCCGCAATCTCGAGGAGGCCGCTGTCGCACGCGCATTCCTCACGCTTCACGTAGGATACGGCACATTTCGGCCCATACAAGCAGAAAACCTCGAAGAACATGCACTCGAGCCGGAGCAGTTCACGTTGGACGAAGCCTGTGCAAACACGTTGAACAATGCGCGAGAGAGAGGCGGCCGCATCGTTGCCGTGGGCACAACGGTCACGCGGGTCCTCGAAACCCAATTCCGAAACGGCACATTTCAGCCAGGGTCCGGTGAAACCAGCCATTACATTTATCCCCCCTATGAATTCCACGCCGTAGATGTGCTTCAGACCAACTTTCACCTGCCCCGCTCCAGCCTGCTGGCCCTGATCTGTGCGTTCGCAGGCACGGACTTCGTCCTCGAGGCCTACCGCTTCGCCGTGAACGAACGGTTCCGTTTTTACTCCTATGGCGACGCCATGCTCATCCTGTAGAACCGCGTGTTGCCCGTCCGCTCATGATGGAATACACTGCCTATGAAGGGGAGTACGACTGGTGAGCACGCAGCACACACCCGGCATGCGCAGCCTGTGGCGGGAAGGCATGCGTTGCGGGTTGCACAACCTCCTGCGCCCGGGCAACAGGACGGCTCTTCGACATGCCCTAAGACTCTTGCTCTGCCCCGTTGATCTGTGGCGCTACGCCGAGTTCGACGCCGTCCTGACGGCCTATCGCGGAGAACGCCTCGTCCTCGATATCGGCAGCCCAAAACTGCTGGCCCGCGTCCTGGCGCGGCGTTTTGGCACCAAGGTCATCGCGGGAGATATCGTGCAGCACATCGGCAGAGAGGTCGCCGTATACGCCCGCGCCACGCGCTCCGGCGCCCTCATTCCGTGCGTGTTCGACGCGCGCAACCTGCCCTTCGCCGGCAACTCCGTCCCCCTGATATGCAGCCTCAGCGTCATCGAACACATCGGCGGCGATGGAGACCGCAGCGCCCTCCGCGAAATGGGGCGTGTGCTCGCACCCGGGGGAATCGCCATCCTTACAGTTCCAGTGAGCCGCGCGTTTCACGAGATCTGGCTCGACCGCGACCCCTACGGAAGCCAGCCCAGGGATGGCGCACGCGTGTTCTTCTCGTATGTTTACGACCAGAATTCGCTTTACCAGCGGCTAATTGAACCAAGCGGCTTAACCCTGGTATCGATGAACCTGTGGACGGACGAACCGCCCGGCTGGTATGAATCGCGCTACCTGCCAGGGCTTGCGTCCAATCCAATTCGCGCCGCCGTCACCAAGCTGCGCGACTTCCGCCTCGCCCGCACCCATATCCGGCGCCTGCCCGAGGGGGCCGACTGCATGGGAAGAGGCGTCGCCGCGCTGGTGTTTCGAAAACAGCCGTAAAGGACCCGCAGCATGATTCCCGGGCAAGGGCGTGCCGCCACGGCCCAAATTTGATATCCAGTACGGGAATCTGGTCAAATACGGACAGTAGATCGGACGGCAATTGCGCAGTTTTGACCGTATCTCCGCACCCGCCGGCCACCGGCAAATCGTAAGGCGGCAGGCGCGCTGTGTGACAAGGAATATTCATGGTAAATAGTCGCGGTTCGTACATCGCGGCGGCTGTGTTCGTGGCTCTCGCGTTCATGTCTTCAGCGGCAGCGGCCGACCCCAACCCGCCCAGCATTCATTCGACCTCGGGCGCATGGCCAATTCGCCGGCAATGGACCCCCGCGGAGACGCAGCACTATGCCAAGTGGGTCGAGAACATCTTCCTGATGAAAACCAAGGGCAGTGTCGAGCAGCGTACCGCCAAGCTCGAGCGTGTCCTTACAGACCCCGAGATGAACCTCCTCGAAAACCCACAGTTCGCCGGCGAAGGGGCCAATCCGCAGTTGCCGCGCAGCGTCATCCGAAACATGCACGGCATGATGGATTGCGGCAAATTTACGGCATTCGTTCCCGCCTACTACGCCTACCGGCGCGCCCTGCCCTGGATGACCGCCGTGGTCACGTCGGGCAAAGGCGACATCCGCACCTCTCCGTTCAACATACCCGTCCGAAGCGTCAATAGCTTCGAGTACGGTTCTGTGGGCCGCTTCTTCGGAGACGCCGTAGGCTGCTTCATATCCGGCAATTACCGCGTGAACCTCAACGGCCGCAACGCCCATCTGTCGGATACGGTTCCCGTGGCGCTCAACCGCGAGTATCTTATCCCCGGGTGTATGAACTACGTCGACGGGCACTGCCTCCTGCTGGCGCGCGTCTCCGAGTATGGCGAGTTGCACTTCCTCCATTGCAGCACCACGCACACACGCGACATCTTCTCGTACAATGGCATGAACACCGTGACAGGGATTACGCCGCGCGGAACCGACCCCGACAACGAATGGAACGGCTGTTTCCAGGGGCTGCGCGTCTTGCGCTATCCCATTGCCGAAACCGATTCCCGGGGCCGCGTCACCCGCGTCCGCCGCCGCACCGATGAAGAAATGAAGGAGTTCGGGTTCTCGACCGAACAGTACGAAATCATCCGCGAAATCTATACGAACCAGTACATCACCGTGGGAGACCTGAAGCCTCAGAGCTTTCACGACTTCATCCGTCTGCGCATGAAGACGGTGGACTCGATTGCGCCGCTGAAATTCATGGAAGAGTATGCCGGCGAACTTCTCGAAATATATGTCTTGCGCGAGGACTTTGTGCAGGATGCGTGGCGCGATGTGCGCGCCCACGGCTGGATTACCTACCCCGAAGAGCGCCGCAACGAGAATATCTTCCAGGCCCTCGGCCGTTGGGAAACCTGGAGTTCGCCCTCCTCCGACGTAGATCGCAGGAACAAGTATTTCTACCTGGCAGACTGGCTCGAGTACGCCATTCGCCTGTTCGGCGTCGTCCCCTCCTTTGTTGATCTCACCGGGTTGGAGCACTATGACATCCAAAACCAGTCTGACCTTGCGAAAGCCCTTATCGCCGAGAAGAACCGCATCTTCGCCGAACGCAGCATGGAATATGTGAATTCCGTGGGCAGAAAGGTCCCCTTGACCCTCCTTGACATCGAAGAACGCCTCTATGACCTCTCGTTCGATCCCAACCACCCCCCGGAATTGCGCTGGGGCGCACCCATGGGAAGCGAGGAACGCGCTTCAGCACCCGAGACCGTCACGCCCATCCCCAGCGGCGCGAAAGTCGCCATGGAAGACGCCTACCGGTGGCAGGCGTTCTATCGCTGCCTGGGCCAGCGCGAAACCGACATGAGCTGCCTGCGCGGCATGTTTACCACCGGCTTTCCCATTCGTGACAAACTCGACGCACAAGTCGGGAAATGGATAGATAAGACGGCGCCGGTCATCGCGGAAACCGTCGA
>CAZFOG010000267.1:7399-9216 GCA_964520685.1 uncultured Nitrospiraceae bacterium
CATTTGCGGCAGACCCAAATCCACCCTCCATTCATTCGGACCAAGGCGCCTGGCCGATTACGCGGCAATGGACTTTCGAGGAAACCCGCCACTTTGCCGAATGGATCCGGCACATATACCGGACAAAGACTGGCGGCACCCAGGAACAGCGTCTTGCCCGGCTCGAACGCATCCTGACCGACCCCGAAATCAATCTGTTACTGAACCCCGAGTTTGCGGGCGAGGGGTGTAATCCCCAGCTTGATTCCGCCTCGATTCGCGCCATGCATAGCATTGTCGACTGCGCGAAACTCACCGTCTCCCTCAGCACCTATTATGCCTACCGCCGCGGCCTCCCTTGGGTCATAAGCTACGTCCGCGCATGCGATGGCAGTGACGTGCGCACCGCCGACTACACCATGCCCGTGGGCGAGATGAACTCCTTTGCCTACGGTTCTGTCAGCACATTTGTTCGCGACGCACTCACGGGTACCTGCACCGGCAACTTCCGCGTCGAAGTGAGCAGAGACCGCTCGGAATGCTCCGATACGCTTCCCGTGGCCATCTCCCGCGAATTTCTCGTTCCCGGCTGCTTGTTCTATCTCGACGGCCATGTGCTCATTCTTGCGGACATCTCTCCCTATGGCGAACCCCTGTTTCTCGACGCGACCACAGCCGCCTCGCGCGACATTTACGCCTTCAATAAATTCAACTCCGTCTCCGGAATGACGCCCAGGCGCTCGGACGCTCCCGGCCACGAATACGCCGGGTGTTTCCGGGGCTTTCGGGTCTACCGCTGGCCGGTCGCTGAGGTGGACCAAACCGGCAAAGTCATCCGGGTGCGAAGGCGCACCGATGACGAGATGCGGGAATTCGGATACTCCACCGAGCAGTACGATCGGCTCGCGGAGCTGATCGCCAACCATCGAATTGTCGAGAACTCCATCTCCTTCGACAGCTTCCATCAGTTCGTCCGGTTTCGCCTGCGGTCCGCAACCCGTGTAGACCCCGTCGCCGAAATCGGGAAGTTTGCCCGGGAAATGGTCGCCCTCCTCGAGGAGCGCGAGCGGCGGGTCCAGGAAGCCTGGCGCGACGTCAACGAAAACGGCCCCATACCCTTCCCCGAGAAACGCACCTACGGCAATGTCTACACGGCAGGCGGACGCTGGGAACGCCACGCAACCGCATTTGCAGACACGACATGCCGGGCCAAATATTTCAACCTTGCAGACGATCTTGAGAACGCCATCGCGTGGTTCTACTTAAATGCCGAGGACGTACACCTGGACGCCCTGAACAAGCACGCCATCTGGACCCGCGCAGACCTCGCCTGGGCCGTATTGCGCGCCAAGAACCGCATCTTTGCCGGAGCCGCGTTCGACTACACAAATTCCGCGGGCCAGCCCGTCCGCCTGACCCTCCTCGATTTCGAGAAACGCCTGTACGATCTGTCGTTCGATCCCAACCACCCTCCCGAGTTACGGTGGGGCGCTCCCCCCGGAAGCCCCGAGGCCCGCTCCGCGGTCCCCAAGAACACCCCCCTGCCCGACGGCACGGAAGTGCCCATGGAAGAAGCCTACCGCCGCGAAGCCTACTACCGTTCCCTCAGCCGGTGGGAACCCGAGCAGAGCTACCTCAGGGACATGTTCACCGAGGGCTTCCCGGTCCGCGACAAACTCGACGAGCTCCTTCGCCGCAGATGGTTTGATAAACCTTCCCCGCCCCTCGTGCCCCACAATGGCAAGGCTGTCTGGCTCAGAGAGAATCTCGCCGCAGCCGCGCCATGAGGCTCGACCGGGAATCCGGGCCCGCCGGAAGCTGAGAGACCCGCGAATACG
>CAZFOG010000268.1:0-9159 GCA_964520685.1 uncultured Nitrospiraceae bacterium
GCAGCATAGTCGGTCAATCGCTCCTGTTCCTCAGGGCTTATCTCGGGTCGCCCGTCCTGTGGTATTAAACGGACCAACTCACCAATGCTGTGGGTCTTCGGAAAACGGATGCACCGCCAGAACAGCTACGCTTTCATATACTTTTCCACACACTGCTGTGCGTGAAAGCACACCGTGTCGGTGGGACACTCTTTCCCCAGTTTGAGGGTATGGCTGGCATTCTTGAGGTCGTTCTCGGCCTTGATTGTCCACTCGTGCACGACCGCGGCCAATTCGCTACGGTCTGGCATAGAGAACCTTTCCCTCGCGCGCCGCGGGTTCCTCGATGGCGCCGATGATCTGCCGACGCCACGCGAACTCTTCGGGAGTGCTGACAATGATGTCCTTCGGCACGGGGATATGGTGCAGGGCGATACGAATCTCGATTTGTTTGGCGCGTTTCGAGCCTTCAACCGGCATAACCACGAGCAAATCAACATCGCTATCCGGTCCCGCGTTTTCCCGCGCATGGGAGCCGAACAGAATGATCTGCTCAGGCTTAAACTGCTCCACAATTCGGCACACCATGGCGTCGATAGCGCTTCTTGCGGCTTTCGTGGTCATGTTACTGGCCCCTCTCGAAAACCTGTAAGCCTCGCCCTTGCCTCAACACCGTTTTCCTCAAGTCCGCACCGTATTCTCGTCTAGATAGTAACACGATGTCACGACGGCGAAGAGATAGGTCTACGCCAGCGCCCAATAGCGCAAGCGCTTCACCCCCCGTCCTCCGGTTCAAGCTCGGGTTTCAAGGCAGTGACGACCTCTTTGGGGAGCGCGACGGCTCGGCGGGTTTGGGTGTTGACGGCGCAATGGACCGTGCGCACGGTGCATGCCAGTTCGTTCTGGGCGTTGAAGAACTCGTAGACGACGGTAAATGTCCGGCTGCGCAACTCGACGACGCGCAGATGGATCGTGGTCTGCTGGCCGACAAACAAGGCGCGGCGGTAATCGCTCTCCGCATGTACCACGGGGATGATGTAGTCGGTCGTTTGAATCAGGTGGCCGATGTTCAGGCCGTGCGCATCGAGAAACGCCTCGTAGGCGTCGTGCGCCAGAGCAAAGTACCGGCCGAAAAACAAGACCCCTGCCGCGTCGGCGTCGCGCAAGGTGATGCGTGCTGTGTAGGTGTACATATTCCCTCGTTTCGTTGAAGGCTACTTGAGGTAATCCCAGAAATTGCCGCCAAGCAGTCCCGCGACGTCACGTTCGATTTCGCTTTGTTTCAAGACCCAGCCCGTGCCCAGCAGGTCCGCGTATTTGTCGGCGAGCACCTTTGCGATGATGGCGCGTGAATGGCTCCACTTGTAGATGACCTGGTCGAGCACGCGCGCGTCGGAATGCTGCGGCAAAACGCTTGTCCCCAAGAATTCAAAGCGCATGCGGGTCATTTCCTCGATGAGACTGGGCACGTTGAGGAACCACCAGCAGCCGAAGAGGAAGAGGTTCGAGAACTTGCGGGCTGCGACGGACAACTCGTGCTGATCTTCGCGCGCGAGCATGGTCACCATAAACTTCGTGTCGGGATAACTCACGCATATCCGTTCGACCGCGCCCACGTTGCTTTTGGCCACGCCGTCTCCCGCGAGTTTCAGGGCAGGATTCATGGCGCGTTTGACGCCGATCATCATGGCGAAAGGCACGCTGTGTTCCTTGGCCACGGGCACGATACACTCCGCGATAAGTTTTGCGCGGGGCGAGTCGTCGGGGAAGTTGAAATCCTGAGGCAGCGACACGGCCATATACAGCGCCTTGGTCTCCTTCAACCAATCGGAAAGGAACCGCCGCACCTCTTTCAGGGTTTTTCCGCTGAAATTGTCATCGACATCGTATCCCCATCCCTTGAGACGGGCGCAGGCGCCGGACCAGTCGTTCAGCACGGGGTCGATGCGCAAGGCCGCGTGAAACCGCTTGTCGAACTCGGACCCGGATTCCCACACGGGCCGCTCATTGTCGTCGAAGGGATCGTTGGTCATGACTACCGATTCGAGATTGGCTGTCCTGAAGACGGTGTCGATATAAGTCTCGACACTCTGCTGAGCGAAATACTTGCGATACGCGGCCAGGTCGCGGGACGCAACATCAAGTCCCAGTTTATCGAGCACGGTCAGGACGCCCCGGCGGGCTTCACTGAAGGGCGAACGCTCGATAAACAGCGTCTGCCAGACGAAATCGGCCTGTTCCTGCTTGCTTTTGGCATAGAACGTTCCCGGCTCGATGCGTGAAGCCCGGATCACTTCCGCGATGAGGTAGTGATAGATGAGCAGCTCATCCACGCCCCAGAGCAGCAGCTCGCCGAAGGCGGGCGCGTAAAGATGCGTGTGGATATCGGTCACGGGCGTGCGCTCGACGGTTTCGCGCACGGCCGCGCGCATGGCAGCAATGGTCTCGCGGGTGAATACAGTTTCCGAAGCGGTCATCGCGGAGTATCCTTTGGTTTAGCGCAAACTTTTCTCGATCCGCCCTGCCCTGCACGTCGCGTATGGGATATCTAAGACCTATAGGACTTATACGGTCCATACGTCCCATTCCTCCCATAAAGGAAACGGCACAGGCGCAGGGCGCAATTCCTTTCCTCAAGCCATCCAGTGCCGCCTACGCCAGGGTCCACGGCGCGCGGCGTTCGCGGTCCAGGTAGGCATTGGCTTCATCGTCGCCCGGGAACGTCTCGGATACCGGATCCCACTTGATTTCGCGTTTCAGCCAGCGCGCGATGTTGCCGAGATGACAGACCGTGGTCGAGCGGTGGCCGATCTCGACATCCGCATTGGACGTTTGGCGCGTGCGGATGCAGTGGAGCCAGTTCGCGATGTGTTCATTGGTGTCGCCCTCAAACGGGATGGGCTCGAGTTCGGGCAATTCGGCATCCAGGTTCTCCGGTTTGACCACATAGCGGTTCCGGTCGATCTTGACCTCGCCTTCGTCTCCCTCGAACCAACCGCCGCCGCCGGCGCCTTTGTCATCGAGTATCACGAGAGTTCCGTTGGCGTATTTCATACAGACCGGATAGCGCGGGCCGCGGTGCACCCCGTCGAACTCGGGTTCTTCGTCCAGCAGGGGCCATATTGCGACCGGTCCCGAGCCGTCCATGCCGAGCGCCCACTGAATCTGGTCGAGTCCGTGCGCCCCCCAACCGGTCATTTCGCCGCCGGAATACGGGCGGAACGATATCCAACCCCACTCGTGGCCCTGCTGACCGCCCCGCGGGGTGTAGAGTTTATCGTGGTAGCCGCGGTAGGGGGTTGGACCGCACCACATATCCCAGTCAATGTGTTCGGGGGCGTCTTCTTCGGGGAGGGTGCATTCCCACGGGCTGGGGAAGTTCGCCGCATGCACGGTGTGGACCTTGCCGATACGTCCCGAACGAACCAACGCGCATCCGATTCGATTCGCCCGCATGGAGCGCTGCTGGCTGCCGACCTGGCAGATGCGGTTGTTGGCGCGCGCGGCATCGGCCATCAACCGCCCTTCGCGGATGGTGAGCGTCATGGGCTTTTCAACATAGACGTCTTTGCCGGCTTCCATGGCGTGAATCGAGTGCAACGCGTGCCAGTGGTCGGGCGACGAGATCATGACGGCGTCCAGTTCGTCCAGGGCGAGCATGTCGCGGTAGTCCTGGAACAGTCTGTCCTCCGTGATGCCGTACTCGCGCCCCAAACGGCCTTTGGCCCACTCTTCCAGACGCCGCTTATTGACGTCGGCCAGGGCCACGACGTGCGCATCGCCGGGAATGCCCTGCAGCCCACCGGCGCGCCGGCCGCATCCGATGTAGCCGATATTGACACGGTCATTGGCCCCGAAGGCCTTCGCGGGGACAAAATACGGGGTGGCAACGGTTGCCGCGGCAGCGGCGAGAAACTGTCTGCGGGTGGGTCTGCGTCCTGCGGTCATGCGTGCGCTCCTCGTTCAATGCATTTCAGGGATTGGTCTGCACCGGCGGCGCGTTCCGGAAATGCCGGCTCCTTTGTTACACCTGCTCATTCTAGGCGATCGGGCGAGCGTGTGCCAAATCGCACGTTGACCGGGGCCAAAAACCGGAAATATGGACTGACACGGACTGACACTGACCATCACATCCAGCGCACCGCATGAGACGTCCTCGGTGCAAGAACCCGGAGCAAAAACCTCTCCCCGGCAACGTGACATCCGCCTTTGTCCGTGCATGTGCGTGTTTGCCCGTGTTGCGCACGCTCCCGATGTACAGTTGCTTCCTGGTGTCCTTCTCCCGGAGGATTCTTTACAATGAAACTGACCCATAGGAAGAGGAGGGTCTTATGCCGCTCACGTACCGCGAGAACTATCTGCGAAATGCGTCGTTTCAGTATCCGGAATTCACCCCGATGCATATCCACATCTCGAACGCCTCGTGGGACCAGTGGCGCGGCGAAATGGAGGAGGTCGTGGCCCGGCATCCCCGTATCTGGCCTGAATTCGAGAAGGGCACGCGCGACTGGGCGGCGTTCGATTTTGGACCTGCCCATGCCGCGGGCGAGCCGTACGAGGATTCGTGGGGGTGCGTCTGGCTCACTCCCACCAACGGGATCGAAGGGGTGGTGACGAAACATCCGCTCGGCACCTGGGATGCCTTCGGCTCGTGGCAGGCGCCTGATCCGATGACAAGAGCTGATCGCGGGCCCATGGACTGGGCGAAGGAGCGCCGCAACATCGAGGCGGCGAAAGCAAAGGGTGAGCTGACCTGGGGCGGGCTTCCTCATGGATTTTTCTTCATGCGCCTGACCTATCTGCGCGGTTTCGACAACATGATGATCGACATGGCGATGGAAGAACCGCGGTTGTGGGACCTCATCGAGGTGTTGTACCGCCATAACCGCGTGCTCATCGATCAATACCTTGATATAGGCGTCGATTGCATCGCCATCGGGGAAGACCTGGGCACGCAGACGTCTTCGATTATCAGTCCGGAGATGTTTCGCAAGTACTGCACGCCCACGTACGAGAAACTAATCCGGCCCTGCCGCGAAAAGGGCTGTCATGTGATGCAGCACAGCGATGGCTACATCATGGACTTGCTTGATGAGCTGATCTTTGCCGGCGTGTCCATCATTAATCCTCAAGATCTCTGCAATGGCATCGAGAACCTGCGCAGGGAACTCAAAGGCCGTCTCTGTATCCGTCTCGACGTGGATCGCCAGAGTATCGTTCCGTTCGGCACGCGCCAGGAGATCGGCGAGCTGGTCGAGAAGGAAGTGCGCCAGCTCGGCTCGGCAAAAGGGGGGCTGGAATTCATCGCGGGCATCTATCCGCCCACGCCTCCCGAGAACGTCGACGCCCTTGCATGTGCTTTCGAGGAATATCAGACCTGGTGGTTCGACGGCCGGGGAAGGGAATAGCAAACACAAACCGCAGCCAGGAGCGTATGTATGAGGAAGCTCGTATGGATTGCCGTTGTCAGTTGTATTGGATTTGCCTGTGGCGCCCAACCGCCCGACACCGCCGTGCCCCGTGTCTTCTTGGTTGATGCGTCGCGCTTGCTCGAAGTACGGGCCCGTGTTGCCGCCGGCGACGCGGAACTGAAACCTGCCCTGGACGCGCTGCTCGCCGCCGCCGAAAAGGCCCTCGACGAAGGGCCTTTTTCCGTCATGGACAAGCCCATGACGCCCCCCAGCGGGGACAAGCATGATTACATGAGCGTGGGCCCGTACTGGTGGCCCAATCCGGATACCGAGGACGGTTTGCCGTATGTGCGGCGCGACGGTGTGGTCAACCCCGAGCGCCACAATTACGACAACGTCGGCCAGAGCGCGATGGCCAGCGCAGTGCGTACCCTCGGACTCGCTTACTTTCTGACGGGGGAAGAGCGTTACGCCGAGCATGCTGCGAAACTGCTCCGCGTCTGGTATCTGGATGAGGCTACGCGCATGAATCCCAATCTCGCATACGGTCAGGCCATTCCCGGGCGGGTCGAGGGCCGTGGCGTGGGGATTATTGACACCGCGCACCTCTCCCAGCTCCTCGATGCAGTGGGCAAGCTCGAGGCGTCGGAAGCCTGGACCGAACAGGATCAGCAGGGCCTGCGCAAATGGTTCTCGGAGTATCTCGATTGGATTCTGACCCATCCCTACGGAATAGACGAACGCCGCGCCCGGAATAATCACGGCACATGGTATGACGTGCAGGCCGTAAGCTTTGCCCTGTTCACGGACCGCCACGATGTGGCCCGCGAGATTCTCGAGAGTGTGCCGGAAGAACGCATCGCCAAGCAGTTTGAGCCCGATGGGCGCCAGCCCCACGAACTGGCCCGCACAAAATCCTACGGGTACAGCGTGATGAACCTCTCGGGTTTCTTCAGTCTGGCCGCTCTCGGCAAGCAGTTCGGAATGGACCTGTGGAACTGGCAGACCAAGGACGGACGGGGCATGCGGACGGGTCTGGACTGGATTCTCGAGCACGCCTTCGGAGACGGCGAATGGGAATACCAGAATCTCTCATCCATCACGCCGGGCTCGCTATTGCCGCTTTTACGCCGCGCGGCCATCGCCTATAACGAACCGGCCTACGAGCAGAAACTGCAGGAACTCGCGGGCAACGATTGGAAAGCGGACGCGTTTAATCTGCTGTGTCCGGCGCGGGATTGACGACGGAGCCGATGGGCCGGTACGAAGGGGTGAACGGCGCGAATCACGGCGCCACGGGGGGGATGAGATCGAGCCTGACTTCCCACACGACGTCCTCCTCAGGCTCCTCTTCACCGGACGGCGGCTCCCAGAAATAGTACGGCCGCCACGGGAGCGCGAGCGTGTAACCGGTGTCGTCAAGCGTGTACATCAACAGGTCGCCAAAAGCCGGCTCCTCGGGGATCTCGTCGAGATACTCCGGGAGAAGGGCCTCGAGGGTGTCCGGGTACCAGCCGTGCGCGATGCGGTAATCCTCGAGAGCGAAAGCCGTCCGGGCCACCTGCCTGGTGAACCCCATACGGCTCATGTGTTCGACGTCCATGAGAATCCCCTTGAGTTCCTCTCCAACACTCTGCCGGGGTAGCGCTCGCAGCGCTGTGAGGATTTCCCCCATACTGGCCTTGTCCGACGCGCTATCGACGCCGTAGCGTCTGAGAAGCGCGCGAATATCGTCGCGCCGCGTCACCAGCGGCAATTCGAGAAGTTGCGCCGCTTCGCCAAAGGCCTCGAACACACGATTGGCCTGTTTGGTTCCGTTGTAGAATGGCATGGATTCGTACCAATCCGCGTCGAAGATCGCCTGGGCGCGCAAGTAGGCTTCGATTTCGCTCTTCTGCGGACGGTCTTTGTACTCGAGGAGTAAGCGCTGCCGCCAGGGTTCGGGAATTTGTGTGCATCCCATAATGAGGGCGAGCGATTCGTCCGCGGATTCCATAAACCTGTCGCGGTACCCATACGGGGCGTAGGGCAGAACTTCCGGTCGTGCGAGTCTGCTCAGGCGGTGGCAGGCATGCAGCGCGGCTTCACCGTCGCCGTCTTCCAGCGCGTAAAGCACGCGGAGTTTAAGCAGCCAGGAGAGCACCCAAAGCCGGTCCAGCGTCTCGTCTTCGTAGTCGAAGGGAACGTGCGGGACGTACCGTGCGACGCCGTGGTCGATGGCGGTCTCGACTTGGTCCAGGAACCCGGCTTGCATGACGTAGTCCCGAAAATCGTTCAGGACAGCCTCTTGGCCGCGGTCGCGTGGACGGAATCGCGTTTCCAGTTCGGTTGCCTTGCCGCTTCTGTATGCGGTCCCCAACCGTTCCCTCAGGTCGGCGAAATGCTCTTCCACTTCTTCCTGTCCGCCGAATAACACGTCAAACGTGCAACACGCCAGGTCGAAGAGGGTATCTTCTTCCTCGTTTGTCCACGCGCTCATGATGGTGGATTCAAACCGCCAACCCTCTGGAAGGGGGCAGTCCGGGGGAAGGTTTGCCAAGTCGTGTTCCGCCTGCTTGCGGGCGGCCTCGAGTTCAGCCTGGACCGTTTCGCGCACCTCCCGGACGTCTTCACTGTATTCCTCCCGGGGCATGCCGAGGTAGCGATGCCCGATAGGGGTTTCGCGGGCGATAATCCAGGCAGCAAGCACGAGAATGGCGAGGAGGCTCAGGAGCACCGGCGAAACCAGCAGCGCAACAAGCAGGCAGGCCCTGCGATTCTGATTTGGTTGTACTTCAGACACGTCTTCCCCTTTGCGGCGTTCCCTGTCAAGTCTCGCTTCTATAGTACACAATCCGCGGGGAAAGTGAAGTGGAGTGAGCCAAATTCCGCGCCCGTGCCTGCAGGTATTCAATCAAGCCCCTGCCTCGAGGATTCCAAAAACCACGTGCATCCCCGTCCGCACTACTATCTTCTAAAATTCGTGCAAGCTGCATAGATTTCTGGCGGAAGAGGGCCATAAACTATTTGTTTCCAAGGTCTTATCTCCCCCTTTGGAGGGGGGCGAACGCCGGAAGGCGTTCGGGGGGAGGATTCCGGCTCCGGAGATTTGGTTGCGGCTATGCTGCGCCGTGTAGGTCCGTGTTTGTCCGTGTGGGCCAATGTGCGAGGGTTTCGCGTTTTGACCGGGAACACGTAGTCGCACCGGGGACGGCGCTTTGAACATGGCCCCGTTCACCCCATTTTCATAGTCGATGGGTGAGCCGAATGGCTCATGGTGCGCTGCCCCGAAATAATGAAGCGCCTCCTCCGTGGGGGGGCGGAGGAGGCGCTTACCGGTACATGTGGGGGTTATTGCAGTGCGTCGAGAAAATGGGCCATGCCGGGGGTTACGGGGGCCTTCTTGGGATAGGGTATGAACTCCACATGCCCGTCTTTGAACAGAACATTGGCGCCGCCGGCGAATCCGTCCTCAGGAACCGCGACGCGATCGCTGAGCACCCAAATCGCGGCTTCGGCTTTGGCCGACGGGGCGGTGCTGTTGATATCAGTCACGCCGAAACGTTCAACACCCTCGCGCAACCGGCGAATGAGAGTACCGCCATTGGTGCCCATGCCGCCGGGCACCGCAATATCGAGGCCGGCAAGCGTGGAATCCTGGGTGCGTTTCAGCTCATCCAGGACCGGCCCAACGCCGAGCACAAGCTGAGCGGGAGCGGCGAGGTCGCCCGAACCGCCGAGAATATCCAGCGTTTCCTGGGGGTCTTCCGCCGCAATCTGGTCCACGGCC
>CAZFOG010000269.1:0-9142 GCA_964520685.1 uncultured Nitrospiraceae bacterium
CGCTGCGTGATTGTTGCGCCCATTTGATACAGGAACACCCAATGCAGACGCAAGGATTCCAGGGAATGCCTAAACGCGAGCCGCTCGACTCGTCCGCACGCGACGAACACAAAACCGGCCGGCGAGGGCGCCGGTCCCGCACCGGAGAAGTCGGGCATTTGCGAGATGGCGAATAGGATCGGCCAGACGGACGGAATGAGGGGGAGCAAGACGATTGCGTCCAGTATCCGCATATCTGGCGGATACACGTCGCATGCCCGTCCGCTTGGGGCCCAGTGCAGGCCGCAGGAAATCTGCAAGCACTGCGCCGCTCCTAGCCAGCCTTCGCCACCAGTGCGACCCAATGGCCTTCGCCGGGAGTCTTGAGGGGGACAGCCTCGCCGCCCTGAATGGCGGGAGCATCGCGCCACGCACCCGCAGCCGCATCCAGCCACCGGACACTAAAGGTCCCGGACGCATCGTTCAGCTCGAGCCCTGCCTCGCCGCCATTCGGAAAATAGACGGCATAAATTTCACCGGGGACGTACATCAAATACGCCCTGTTGTCCCCGTCGTTCTTCAAGCGTTCGCCGGCCGCGTCGGGCATTGCGCGGAATACGTCGAGGACCGATACCAGCATGCGCGCACTCTTGATGTGCGGCTGCGCGAGCGGACCCAACCCTAGACCCGACGCGGGCCGGTGAAACCGGATCGAGGCCGCCCCGCCCAGAATACACCGCCAGAACCGCTCGAGTCCGTCCTGCGTATTGCCAAATTGCCCCGTATCAGCGCCGTAATCCTTCACGTGGTTGATGGGCCGCGGGTGGTCATCGAGATAGGCCCGCGCCCACTGCAGGCCATCCCAATGGTCGCGCCCCTTGTTGTGGTTGTTTTGGGATATGTCGACAAACGAATACAGCTCGGGGTGATCGAGGGTATTGCGGTGCTGGGGCTGCCGGAGGTTCCAGGCGTCCCACATCTCGGTGGTTTGCACCGTCACGCCGGCCTTCTTCGCCTTGTCTTTAATGTACCGAGACCAGTAGGCGCCCCACGCGGGATCGGCGGCGGTCTCGTTGTCCATGCAATAGAGCACATTGGGATAGGGCAACGCGAGCTCGAGCGTGCGGTCGACCTGGGCGTGCTGATACCGCAGCAGCAATGCGTTGTTATCGAGTTCGGGCACGGACCGGAAGAAGGGGTTGTCATTGCTCCCCGGGTGCCGGGGGTATTCGTTTTTCAGACCGGACAGTTCGACGGTGTAGTTCACGTTATTGACCGGCCGGTACGGATTGTCGAGCCATTCATCGCGCGCGTAGTCAAAGCGGTCCCACATCTCGATCTGCACGATGACGTCACGCTCGCAGGCGAGCTGCAAAAACCGCGCGAACCGCTCGAAATAGGCCTCGCTCAGGCGTTCGAGGTCGTATTTGCCATCCTTTCGCCGCTCGAACGGCCAGATATTGCCGTCATCCCGCGAACTCATCGTGTTGCGCACGTAGTTGCCGCCCAGCGATGCCAGCAGGTCGAGCTGTTCCTTCACGTCTTCGCACTGGAACAGGTTGTCCTCGTTGGACGCACCGATGAGCATGACCGGCGCGCCCTTGTACTGCCAGTACCGCGGGTTCTCCACATACGGCGCGATGCGGGCCTCGAGGCTGCCCAAATCCGGCGCATCACCAGCCCATGAGACCGTTGCCGGCCCCGCGAGCATGAGCAGGTACATACTGCTAACCAAGGTGAATGTCACTTTGCGCATGGTTTCTCCTCCGGCAGAGAGACTGCATACTCGTTGATGTCCGCGATGTGAACCCGAGGGCTCTACCAACCTATTCTGCGTTGCCTTCGCTCTCGAAGTCCATTTTGAAGCGCTCGCCGAGATAGGTTCGGCGGGCGATGGGGTTTTCGGCAATTTCGCGGGGGGTACCCGCCACGCTGATCCTGCCTTCGCTGATGATGTAGGCGCGGTCCGTAATTTCGAGCGTTTCGCGCACGTTGTGGTCGGTAATCAACACGCCGATCCCGCTCCGTTTGAGCTGGGCTACCGTCTCCTGCAGATCGGCCACGGCAATGGGGTCGATGCCCGCGAACGGCTCGTCAAGCAAGAACACCCTGGGACTGGTGACCAGCGCCCGGCAGATCTCGGTGCGGCGGCGTTCGCCGCCCGACAGGGTGTACGCGGGGCTTTCCGCCACGTGGGCAATCCCCATTTCGCCGAGGAGCGTATCGGCCCTGGCCTCGCGCTCGGCGACCGTCATCGGCAGGTATTCCATGATAGCCAGGAGGTTCTGTCGCACGGTGAGTTTGCGAAACACCGACGGTTCCTGCGGGAGATAGGCCATGCCCTCGCGCGCCCGGCGGTACATGGGCAGCTTCGTGACGTCGCGGTCCTGGAAATAGATGCCCCCGCTGTCCGGTCGCAACAGCCCCACGATCATGCGAAACGTCGTCGTCTTGCCCGCCCCGTTAGGCCCCAGCAGCCCCACGATTTCGCCGGGATGCAATTCGATGCAGACGTCGCGCACCACCACCCGGTGCTTGAACTGCTTCACAAGCCCATCGGTTCGCAGCAATGCATGATTGGTATCGGACACGGCAACTCCCTTTTGACCCCGCCTACTGCGCGACCTTTTGCGCCACAAACTGCGGATATGCCGCCTCGAAGAGGCCCCGGTTCATCTTAATGAGGTCGGAACCGGATTCCGGCTTCGCGTCGACCAGCGCCTGGACCGCCGCGGGCAGTGCGATGCCTTCCCAGGACCCCGTGTCGTAGAAATCCTTTTTCTGGAGCACTTTGTTAAGCTGTTCAACAAAGTCTTTCTTCATGCCGTCGGTCAATTGGGCATTGGGCGCCAGGGCGTTGAACTGTGCACGCGCATCTTCCGGCAACAACGCGATAAGACGCTTCCCGGGAGACGCGCCTTCCCCGGCCGCCTGCGCCTTGATGGCAGGCATAATCCCGGCCCAATCCGTCACATCGGCAGCGGTGAGAAGCATAGGATCCCGCGCTTCCCGCTCGCCCCCCATCCCCTCGAGGGACACGTTGGTCATCGTCATGTTTTCCATGTCGATGCTGCCGTCTTCCAGGTTGTAAATAAACTTCGAGGCCGACACCCCCTGAAACTGGTCGGAATTGATGTTCACCTGGTCCGTGAAAACCAGTGAGTCGTTAGCCATGTCCAGCAGAGCGGTCTGCGACGAGATCGTGCCGATCTCGCCCTTCACGTTCACATTCCCTTTCAGGTCGACCTTCTGGGGCTGTTCGCCCGGCTGCCATTCGAGTGTGATCTCGTCGGCCTTGATGTCCAGCGGCTTCTCTTCGGTGTTCCTGGGGAACAGGGTCAGGGCGACACCCCCCTGTATGTGCCAGCGGCCCTCGGTGATCTTGGTTTTCGGCGCCTGCGTAATGCTCATGCGGTCGAATTTCATCTCGCCGGCCGAGGCGGCCGCCGCCAGGCCCATCGCCAGCGCAAGCACCATCATCCGCTTCTTCATAGTTCACGTCTCCCTGCCAGTTCCACATCGCCCGTCATATTGTCGAGCAGTAACGCGCTTTCGTCCGGGTGAAATTCCAGGTTATCGGCGTGCAACGCCGCTCCCTCGTCATAGAGCCGCACCGGTTTCTCCGTCTTTGCCATACGTTCCTCATCCAGCCAGACGAGATCCTCCATCTCGACCCGCATGGTGCCTTGTTCCAGCACGACCGCCCCTTCCATGGTAGCTGTTTTCGTCTGCCGGTCAAAACGGCCCCGTTCCGCGCGAATCGTCGTGATCTCGTTGTGGCGGCCGTGAATCTCCGCCTCGACCTGTTCGAGAAGGGCTTCCCCCTCGACCGTGATCGACACTTCAGGCGTGCGCATGACAAACGACGGCCGCTGCTCGACTCCGCCGGGCCCGGCCCGGTAGAAGAAGAACTCGGTCATGCGCCCCCCCGGACGCTCTGGAATAGACGCGGCGCCGTCCGATTCCGCCGGAACAGATGGAACAGCGGCATTTCGCGGAGGTTCGCCGCTGTCGCAGGCCGGGAGCACTGCGGCCGCAATACCTGCCATCAGAATGACGAGAAGCCGCTTCATGCGGCGCCTTTGCGGTTCTTCAGAAACACGGCACGAAGCCCCTTCAACGTCAGATAAGGATCCACAATATCAATGCGCGTGGCGATATCGGCTACGAGTTCCGCAAAGCCCCCGGTCGCGAGCACCAGCGGTTTCTCGCCCATTTCCGCCGCCATTCGCTGAATGAGACCGTCGACCAGATCGGCGTAGCCGTAAGTCAACCCCGAGCGAATGTGATCGATGGTGTTCTTTCCAATGACGCTGGGCGGCTTCACGATCTCGACACTGGGCAGCTTTGCGCACTTCTCGAAAAGGGCATCCGCCGCGGTCTTGATACCGGGCACAATGATGCCGCCTCTGTATTCCCCGCGCTTCGTGATGG
Organism: uncultured Nitrospiraceae bacterium; assembly: GCA_964520685.1. Taxonomy (GTDB): domain Bacteria; phylum Hydrogenedentota; class Hydrogenedentia; order Hydrogenedentales; family SLHB01; genus UBA2224. The sequence continues at coordinate 4,414 of CAZFOG010000269.1, forward strand.
CGTCAAAGGTTGTGGCCGTGCCGAAATCGATTGCGATAAGCGGGCCCTCGTGTTCCTCCAGGGCCCCGACCGCGTTCACGATACGATCGGCGCCAACTTCCTTTGGGTTGTCCACCTGAATCACCAGTCCCGTCTTGACCCCCGGCTCGACAAAGACCAGCTCCGCGCCGAAATGGTTGGCGCACAGGTCCATCAGCGCCGGATTCAGAGCGGGAACAACACTCGAAACGCAACACCCGTTCACCATCTCCGGTTCGAGGCCATCGGCGTGGAGAAGCATGGTCAGGAATACGCGCAATTCGTCACTGGTGCGGTAATTGCCCGTAATGCTGCGCCAGTGGGCCCGCAGTTCCGGGCCCTCATACAGGCCAATTACGGTGATGGTGTTTCCCACGTCCATCACGAGCAGCATGATTCATCCTCCATCCACTCGAGGCGTTCTCCAAACAACACGCGGCGCACGCCCTCGGGCGTATCGAGCACCAGGCCGCCTCGCCCGTCGATAGCGGTCACGAATCCCTCGCTACCGCGGTACCGCACGCGCCGGCCTTCCATGTCGCATGCTGCTGCCCATTCGCGCCGAATCGCCTCGGCGGTTCCCGCGCGCAATGCGCACACGCGGTCGTCGAGGGCGGTCAACACCCGGCCGAGCACGTCTCCGCGCGCCAGCTCGTGCCCCGTCTCGAGATAGAGGGACGTGGCCGTGGCGCGCACGTCGGGCGGGAAATCGTCAGCGCCGTGACGCACATTGATGCCAATTCCCACGACGGTCGTGCCGGTGCGGTTCTCGACCAAAATACCACAGAACTTCCGCCTCCCGAGCAGCAAATCATTCGGCCACTTGATGGCGGGCATGCAATATCCCCGCAATCCATCGCGCACGGCCAGGGGCGCCGCGAACGCAAGTCCATCCATATTACCGTTGAAAGCCACACTGAACCAGAGACCAAGACCGGACGCGCTGTGCCACGGCCGTCCATGACGCCCGCGCCCGTGGGTCTGATGCTCGGCCACAACCACCGTGCCATCGACGCCGGTATTCAGGGCGCGCGTGCTCGTCGAATCGACTGTGTCGAAGACGAGGATGCGCGAACCGACCACCCGGGTGCGCAGCGGCCGCGCGAAGAGCGATTCCTCTGAAGCTGGGTTACGCATTCTCGATCAGCAGCGACAGGTCCACCGCCGGCGCGGAATGGGTCAACGCACCGACGGAGATGAAATGCACGCCCGTCTCGGCAATGGCGCGCACGCGCTCGAGGGTGACATTGCCGCTCGCCTCCAGAACCACCTTGGGATTTGCGGTGCGCCGGACGGCCTCGGCCATCATATCGAGGCTCATATTATCGAGCAAGATAGAGTCGGCGCCTGCCTCGAGGGCTTCGTTCAGCTCGTCCAGATTCGTCACCTCGACGCCCACCTTAATGAGGTGATGCGTGCCCCGGAGGGCTTTCGTGACCGCCTCCCGCACCCCGCCCGCCGCAACGATGTGGTTTTCCTTGATCAGAACCCCGTCGAACAAACCAAACCGGTGATTCGCACCGCCGCCGTGTACGACGGCCTGTTTTTCGAGGGCTCGCATCAGCGGCGCCGTTTTGCGCGTATCGCAAATGCGCGTGCCAAGCCCTTCCACCGCCTCGACGTAGCGGCGGGTCAGGGTCGCCACGCCCGAAAGACGCTGCACAAAATTCAGCGCCACCCGTTCGCCGGTCAGCACGGCCGCCGTATTCCCTTCAAATGAGGCCAGCAAGCCGCCCGGGGCGAAGCCGGCGCCGTCCTCGACGGCTTCCCACTGCCGCACACGTGCCTTCAGCGTGTCGAACACCGCACGGAACACCTCGATGCCGCTCATGACACCGTCTTGCTTGGCCATCAGGCGCACCCGGCACCGGGCATCCCTGGGCACGGTCGACCGCGTCGTGATGTCACCCTGCCCGACATCCTCCGCAAGCGCCTCGCGGATCAATCTGCGCAATCTCAGCATCCTGCTTCATCTCCTGTCGATTAACGCGCGATCCTAGCACGAAAAGCGCGCGAAATGCGATGACAGGCGCGGTCAACGCGGATTTTGTGGACCGGGTGGACCGGGTGGACTGGGTGGACTGGGTGGACAGGGTGGACCGGGTGGACTGGGTGGACCGGGTGGACGGGGTGGACGGGGAGAAGCTCGGCCCATCTCTCGAGCTTGGGCGATGAGACCAGAAAAGGGGCTGTGGCGGCCTGCCGCATCCCGAGAACGCAGCCGCCCCGCCGGTGGCTTCCAAGAAACGCGGTCTTCGAGGTGGCATGAGCATCTTGCTCATGATTGGCTTCCTTGGTATGTCGTGTTCTCCCGTGGTTGTGGCGTCAACTGTGCGCACGCCTCGGTTCGATATCGAGAAGAGGTATTCGAATGGCGAATTTCATCCGCCAGTGTTCGATTGGCGGGTTGGAGAACCCGCCCTCCGTTTCCGGAATGAATCATGAGCAAGATGCTCATGCCACGTCACTGCGCGCGCCACACCCGACTTCCATTGATTCGACAGTCACTGTACCGGCTCTCCTGGAGATGCCCGGGCCTGTCCGGGGTCCGGTGTCACCCGCCGTTGGGATGCCGTGACTTCAGGCTGAAGAATGCGCCGGCGCCCAGGAGCACAAAGCTGAGGGCAATGTAATGCCAGCCGGTGAAGGCGCCCATGCCAGTCACTCCGTGCCAGAAGAGCGGTACAGCGAGGATTCCCACTGTCTCATAATCCCGCGTCCGCAAGTAAATCAATCCTCCCAGGACCGCAAGGGCAATAGCCAGCATGATCGATGGCGCCGCGAGCGCCTCCGCCGGGCCGTGTATCGCCGCGAAGGACAGACACATCGCCCCCAGAATTCCCACAGCGAAACGAACAAGACGGGGAAATAGGAGGTAAAGCCCCAAGGCGCCCACGCCAAGCACGGCCAGAAAAACGTCGAGCCGCGACGCGAATACCGGCTCGGCCAGGTTATTGAGGCCTTTCGAGAGCACTGCGCCGAAGGCCAGGAAAACGACCGCCGCAAACGCGAGTTTGACCGAGCGGAATAACGCCGCCAAGAGCAGGAGCACAACCAGCAGGGTTGCGCCAAAGGCCCAGGGATTGAGTGTCCGAACCGTGAATTCCGGCAGCGCGCCGGCCAGCAGCGCGGCGAAAGGCGCATAGAGCAGTGCAATGCCCGCCAGAACCTTCTCGCGCCGGCGCACGGCAATAACAAGGAGCGCAAGACCTGCCAGCGCAAGCACCGCCCAAGGCTGGAACAACATGCCAAGGCCCCACTGCGGGGTGACGAGAAAAACATGCTCCCGTACAACCGCGAAAACCAGCGCAAACGGCGCCAGCGCGAGCGCCATGTCCGCCTTGGTGCCGTGAACGCCGTATCCGCGCATAATCTCCAGGGCGGCCGCAGCCACAATCACCGCGACAGGCAGGAAGTCGCCCGCGGCAAACCGCACGTCGAAGATGTAGGTCAGCGCATACTGATGCACGATGGTGCCGCCCACCAGCACCAGGGCAAACACCCAGGCCATGCCCGTCGAGCGCAGGAATGGATGCTCAGGACCGGCACGCCGCGCCCCGCCCGTACGTACCATCAATGCGCTCACAAACAATAGCGCTGCCCCGAAAAGCATGACATGCCAGCCGCCGAGCCACACAAGCCGAAGCTGCCCGCTGCCCGGCCATTCCCGGTGAAGCGTAAGCGCCATATAGGGGGAGACCAAGAAGTTCCAGACGAGTAGCGCGGACAATCCGGCCATGAACAGCCCGGAACAGACCATCCCAATCTTGCTGCGAAGCACCCAGAGCTTGCCGAATGCCACCGTCATGCACGCCACGCCAATAACCGCAGCGATCACGGGGCCATCGTTCGCAATTGTCGCCAAAGTGATGCCGCTGGCGCCCATAAACAGCGCCACGAGCACCATGAGCGTCGTCGTATCCCGTGTTTTCTGCCGCCACAATACGATCAGTAGCAGTACCGCAAACAGCGCCAGCTCATAGCCCTGCAAGGCCCCGAAGCACGGCAGGGTCTCTCCCAGCTTGCCGCTCGTGGCCAGTATGGGACCGATGATCCGGCCCATGCCGTAAAGTATGGACATCGCGCTCAGCGCATACAGAATCCCCGTGCCGTTGAGCCGCAGGAAGTCACGCATGCGTTGCAGGGATATGCTTCTGGTCAGCGCAATCCAGACCGATGGCTCCTCGCGCTCGAGCACGGGCATCTGACCCGTCACTCCCCCTCCAACCCCGGCACCGCCCACTGTATTGTTTGCGTTCATGGTCCGTTTCCTCCCACACCATGCCTCACCCCAACCAGCGCCGCACAGGCCCGCCGCGGCCAGAAACTACGCGTTCCTGTCCGGCTCCAACTTTCGCAACCTCTCGACATCGGCAAACATCTGAATGAATCCGCACGCGGGACAAACCTTCCCACGTACCGGCACCGTCGACTCGGTCATCGTCCAGAACTTGGTCTTGTCAGGTTTGAAATAGATGCGCCCCGTGCCTTGGACCCGTCCCTCGATAAGAAACGAGTGGCCGCATGCCGTACAACGCCCCGCCGCGGCCTCGGCCTCTTTCTGTCCCGTCGTCTTTTCGATGACAGCGTCAAGGCCCTCCTTCGAGAACCGCGTCGAGCCCCCAACCTTGTAGAATGACACCAGCCCATTCTTCATCCAACGGAACAAAGTGGGACGGCTCACACCTAGCCCAACTTCCGCAGTTGTTTT
>CAZFOG010000270.1:0-4816 GCA_964520685.1 uncultured Nitrospiraceae bacterium
TACGGCGAAGTATAGCCATCGTCCATGCCCCGCACAATGTACCACGCACGACAACATCGCACTTGGCAATTCCCGCCGTGATTCCTATAATAGGAGGTCCAGCGAAGGTAACAACTACACGAGCGTGGAGGAGGGAGAGGTATGGCCAAGAAGAAAGTGAATGTCGCACTTGTGGGCGCGCAATTCATGGGGAAGGCCCACAGCAACGCCTGGCGCCAGGTCGGGATGTTTTTTGACACCCCGGTCGAGCCGGTCATGAAGGTCCTGTGCGGGAAATTCAAGGAGGAAGTGGCAGTTGCCGGCAAATGGGGCTGGGAAGAGGCCTCGCTCGACTGGAAGGCGGTGGTGAACCGCCCTGATATCGACATTGTCGATATCTGCACGCCGAATTTCCTGCATCCGGCCATCGCGATCGAGGCCGCCAAAGCCGGTAAACATATCGTCTGCGAGAAGCCGCTGGCCAACACGCTGAAAGAGGCCCAGGATATGCTCAAGGCGGTCAACAAAGCCGGCGTGAAGCATATGTGCGGATTCTCGTACCGGTTTGCCCCCGCCGTGCAGACCATCAAGAACATGATCGTCAAGAAGGAGCTGGGCGACATCTACCACTTCCGTGCCGCGTACCAGCAGGACTGGATCGCCGATCCCGACTTCCCGATGGTATGGCGCCTCAAGAAGAAGCACACGGGAAGCGGCGCTCTCGGAGACATCGGCGCCCATATCACCGACCTGTGCCATTTCCTCGTGGGCGACGTGGCAGAACTGGCGGCGACGATGGAGACGTTCATCAAGAAGCGTGTCGTGGCCGACAGCGACGTGGGCGCCTGGGGCGCAAAAGGCAGGAAGAAACAGAAGAAATACGACACCGTGGACGTCGACGACGCGGTCGCGTACGTTGCGCGCATCAAGGGCGCCAATACGCTTGCGACCTTCGAGGCGACACGTTTCGCTCCCGGCCGCCGCAACTACAATTCGATCGAAATCTACGGCAGCAAGGGTTCGGTTTTGTGGAACAAGGAAGACATGAACGTGTTCCACTACTACAACTGCAGCGATCCCGGAACGGCTCAGGGCTTCCGGAAGGTGCTCGCGACGGACGGGGGACATCCCTACACCCATGCGTGGTGGCCGCCGGGACATCTCATCGGCTACGAGCACCTCTTTGTTCACGAGATTTGCGAATTCCTCTGCGGTCTCAACCGCAAGAAGAACAACTTCCCGACCTTCGAGGACGCAGTGAAATGCCAGAAGGTTCTCGATGCCGTCGAGAAGGCCGCCAAATCCAAGCGATGGGTGGCGGTGAAGTAGCCTGGAAATGAAGAATCCTCCCCCAAACCACGCAATTTCGCGCGGTTCACCCCGTCCAAGGGGGGCAGGCGCGCCGGAAGGCGTTCCGGGGGAGGATTCTCTTATGCCGTACCTTCAGGTACGGATTGAGTGTACAAAATCTATTCAAACGCAAACTGAGGAGGGAGAAGGACCATGAAGTTAGGTTTTCTCACAGCGATGTATGGCAACATGCCGCTCAAGAAGGTGCTCGAGCTCACGCGGCCGCTGGGCCTCGAGGCCGTCGAGCTGGGGACGGGCAACTTTCCGGGCGACCCCCACGCGCCGTTGCAGGAACTGCTGAAGTCCAAGCCCAAGCGCGACGAACTGCTGGCCTTGCTCAAAGGCGAAGGGCTGATCCTCAGCGCACTGAGCTGCCACGGCAACTGCCTGCATCCCGACACGGGCTACGCTAAGAAGTGCCAGCAGGTCCAGACGGATACCATCAAACTGGCCGAAATGCTCGGCGTCAAGGTGGTGATTGACTTCTCGGGCTGCCCCGGCTCGGATGAAAAGGCGACGCGCCCGAGTTGGGTCACGTGCCCCTGGCCCCCAGACTATCTTGAAGCACTGGACTGGCAGTGGGACAAGAAGGTCATCCCTTACTGGACGAAGCAGGCCAAGTTCGCCAAGGACCACGGCGTCAATGTCGGCTTCGAGATGCACCCCGGATTCGTGGTGTACAACACGGAGACGCTGCTGAAGCTCCGCAAAGCCTGCGGCAGCAGCCTCGGCGCCAACCTCGACCCGAGCCACCTCTTCTGGCAGGGCATGGATCCCATCGATGTCGTGCGTGCCCTGGGCAAGGCGATATTCCACGTCCACGCGAAGGATTCCCTGGTTTACCTGCAGAACGCGCGGGTGAATGGCGTCCTCGACACCAAACATTATGGCGACGAAATCAACCGCTCGTGGATCTTCCGCACCTGCGGTTACGGCCACGGCACCGAATGGTGGAAAGACTTCGTCTCGACCCTGCGGATGGTCGGATACGATTACGTGTTAAGCATCGAGCATGAGGATTCCCTCATGTCGAACAACGAAGGTTTGCGGAAGGCCATCGAGTGCCTGAAACAGGCCATTATCTCGGAAAAGGTCACCGCCATTACCTGGGCATGAGGCCCATTTTTGACGTCAATCGTGCGGGAGCTCCATCGCCGGGCTCCCGCCGTTTCTTTTGGGGCCATTCTGCCCCGATGTGGTAGCATAAAACGCCGATTGCCTCAGCGTGAATAGGACCGCTCGCGCAATCCCCTGGCACATCGGATTGTGGATCGGAGACCTTGCGGTCGCACGAGTGGCGCGGTCGGGAAACCGCGCTACAGCAAGGAAGGACGCTTCGCCATGCGGATTTCGGTCATAGGGACGGGTTATGTCGGTCTCGTGGTAGGGACCTGCCTTGCCGATACGGGCCACCGGGTCACATGCGTGGATGTCGATGCAACCCGGATCGGACAGCTTCAAAAAGGCGGGATGCCCATCTACGAGCCGGGTCTCGAGGAGCTTCTCACCCGCAATATCGAGGAGGAACGCCTCCGCTTCACCAGTGACCTCGAAGAGGCCCTGGCCAATTGCCTGCTCGTCTTTCTCTGCGTCGGCACACCGTCCCTCGTGAATGGCGAGCATGACGTGTCGGCGGTCATGGCGGCGGCCGAACACGTGGCGCGCGCGATGGACGGCTACCGCATCATCGTCAACAAAAGCACCGGTCCCGCCGGGACCACGGCCCGCATCGCCGGGCGCATGCGCGAACTGACCAGCCAGGAATTCGACGTGGTCGTAAACCCCGAATTCCTGAAAGAAGGCGCAGCGGTCGACGATTTCATGCGGCCCGACCGCATCGTAGTGGGGTGCGAAGACGTGCGCGTTCAGGAGATCATGCGCGAACTCTACGCGCCATTCCTGCGCACCGGTAAGCCCTTTCTGGTGATGGACCTGGCCAGCGCGGAAATGAGCAAGCTCGCGGTGAACGCCATGCTCGCGTCGCGCATCTCGGTCATGAACGAATTCGCACTGTTCTGCGAGGCCTCGGGGGCCGATGTGGCCCACGTGCGCGAAGCCGTGGCCGCTGACAGCCGCATCGGCCCCGGTTACCTCTTCCCCGGACTGGGCTACGGCGGATCCTGTCTGCCCAAAGATGTGGTAGCCACCGCCGCGTGGGCCAGGAAACACGGATTGGATGCCGCCATGCTGGACGCCACGGCCGCCGTCAACGAGGGGATGGTGAACCGGTTTATCGAGCGCATTCTGGCGTTCTACGGCGACGCCATCACGCAGAAACAGCTCGCTGTCTGGGGCGTAACCTTTAAGCCCCGCACCGACGACCTCCGCGGCGCTCCCGCCCTGCGCGTTATCGATGCGCTCCTCGATGCCGGGGCGTCTGTTCGAGCCTACGACCCCGTCGCGGGGAAAACGCTTGCCGCGCGATATGGCGACCGTATCCAGGCCGCGGCCAAAAGCTACGACGCACTCGAAAATGCCGACGGACTCGTTATCTGCACCGAATGGAACGAATTCCGCCGGCCCGATTATGACCGCATGGCCGAGCTCATGCGCGAGAAAGTCATCTTCGACGGCCGCAACCTCTACACCCCCGCCATCCTCAAACGCAACGGCTTCCAGTACTTCAGCGTCGGAAGGAGGTAAACCGTACCGGAAGGGCTTTTCGACGGGGACGAGTTGGAAAAGGCGCGAATTTCCGAGGCGGGGTGGCAAGATGCCGGGGAAGATTGAGACCTGTCGGTCGGCAGAGTGGCGCGGTCAGGAGACCACGCCACAGCAAGAATGTTGAAGAGAAATCATGAGCAGGATGCTCATGCCACTTTAGAGACGCCGGCGCTGAGAGGGAGATGAAATGGCGGGTTGGAAAACCTGCCCCCCGTTATGGGAGGTCGTCATCGGGCAATGAAATGACCTGAACACGCCCTGGAGCCGGTTCAGCATGCTTCTTCTCCTTGAGCAGGGAGGGGTTGAGCGACAAGGCAAGGTCCGTGAACTCGCACAGCAATTGCATGCGTTCTTCGACGGTCAGGGATTGGAACCATCGGGCCTTGGCTTCGGGTGATTCGTCGTCCCAATTATGCGAGATGCCACGGTTGTTATTCATGTCCTCATTATAGTACATAACGCGAACGGTTTTCAGCCGCTTACCCTTTTGCATCCCTTCCCGGCTCATGCTACCATGCAGCTTCCTGGGCGCGGTGCGCGTGCCCAAGACCCTGTCATCCTTAACGTTTGGGGGAGAAGAGCATGTCCAAGTACAAGATTGCACTCATGGGTGGAGACGGTACGGGCCCGGAGGTGCTGGCGGAGGCGATGAAGGTTGTTCGCGTGGCGGCGGACCGGTGCAATATCACCCTGGAGACCACCGACTACGATTTCGGCGGCGACCGGTACCTGGCCACGGGCGAGATTCTGCCAGATTCGGCCATTGACGAGTTCCGCAAGCACGACGCCATCCTCCTCGGCGCTATTGGGCATCCTGACGTGA
>CAZFOG010000270.1:4916-9099 GCA_964520685.1 uncultured Nitrospiraceae bacterium
GAGTTCCGCAAGCACGACGCCATCCTCCTCGGCGCTATTGGGCATCCTGACGTGAAGCCGGGCATCCTCGAGAAGGGGATTCTCCTCCGCACACGCTTCGAGCTGGACCAGTACATCAACCTGCGTCCGGTCAAGCTCTATCCCAATGTGGCGACCCCCATCAAGGACAAGGGCCCGGAAGACATCGATTTCGTGGTGGTACGCGAGAATTCGGCCGGCCTGTACACCGGCTTTGGGGGCGTCCAGAAGAAGGACACGCCCAACGAGATCGCGGTGCAGTCGATGGTGTACAGCCGTTTCGAAGTGGACCGTTGCCTGAAATTCGCGTTCGACATCGCCCGAAAACGCAACAAGACCAACACGCTGACCCTCTGCGGAAAAACCAACGTCCTCACCTACGTGTACGACCTCTGGGAACGCGCCTTCCACGCTATGGGCAAGGCCGATTACCCGGACGTCAAGCGTGAATATGCCCACGTGGACGCCATTACCATGTGGATGGTGAAGAACCCCGAGTGGTTCGACGTGATCGTTACGGGCAACATGTTCGGCGACATCATCACCGACCTTGGCGCGATGGTACAGGGGGGCATGGGCATTGCCGCGGGCGGCAACATCAACCCCGAAGGCGTGTCCATGTTCGAGCCCATCGGCGGCAGCGCCCCCAAATACACGGGCATGAACGTGATCAATCCGCTGGCCTGCATTTTTGCCGGCCACATGATGCTGGATTACCTGGGCGAACAGGAAGCCGCCGACTTGGTCGAGAAGGCTTGCATCGACTTCCTCGAGAGCGGCGAACTGCCCGGTATGTCTGCGAAAGAGATCAAAGAAAGCGGCTCGTCGACCACCAAGATCGGCGACGCCATCGCAAACCGGGTGGCCACGCTCTGAGCTTGACGGCAGGGTTTTGTAGGTGCCGTCCCTGGAGTTGTCCAGGGGCGGCACCTTTTATGATCAGAGCACTTGCTTCAGTCCATCGAAAAACGCCCGAATACGCTTCGCATTGGTCCCCAAATCGCCCTTTCCCTTGCGCGATTTGGAGCGCATGTCGAGCACAGCCCCTGTTCCGTCTGTCTGTGGACGCACGCGCACGATGAAATCGTCACGGAACCGCAACATGGGCGTCACGGCAACGCCCTCAAACTCCCTCTCTTCGGGTGATTCGTGGGTGATCGTCCATCCTTCCTGCGCTTTCGCCAATTCCAGGGCTTTCTCGTAGACCGTTTCTGGCGCGACATCCATGGCGAGCGGCCCCAAGTCCGCGTATTTCTCGCGAATCGGCGTCTTGAAGCCATCCGGAAATGCCATATCGCGGCCCTCATTTCCGGGCAGGGACTGGGCATGACTGAAGACCGGCGGGCTTTCCAAGTCGGTCGAAATGTCGTTGATGGCGGGATACTTCATCAATCCTGCGATCATCCCCACCGCCACAACGCCAAGGGGAACCAACCCGAGAAACCCGGTGTAATGGGGCCATTCGGCACGGCGTTGAATAACGGCCACCAGGCCCAGCTCGGTGCTGACGAGCCCGAGCCCGGCCGCCAAAGCCAGACCCCCGAGCGCGGCCATGGGCGGGATGACCTCGAGACGCGCCAGCAACGGCCCGCCCGCAAAACACAGCAGGGCCAACCCGCAAATGACGGCTGCTCCCATATCCCCTCCTCACATGCGCAAGAGCTCGACAATGGCCCGCGCGATGGCATCGCGCCGCGCCTCGATAGGAGCGGGGTCCTTTGTGAATTCGGTCAGACTTTTCGAGATATTGTCCGGCACTTCGAGCAATCCCTCGTAGATGCCGCGCTCGTTCAAAGGAATCTGGTCGCGCCGCGCTTCGAAGAGCCTTTCAAGGATCACAAAGTATTCGTAGTCTTCGACACCGTCGCGAAGCATTTCCCAGCGGATGCTGTCCACGGGCCCCTCGAGGACGGGCTCCGCGGGTCTCCCGCCTGCCGCTGCCTCGGGTGGGTAGATGAAGCGACCGTCGCCGTTACCCCACGGCTGTTTCGTTCCGGCGGGCGTGCCGTATCCCGTGACCCAGCCCATCGGGTCCTCATAGGGGTTCTGGGGCGTGTCCGGATACGCCACATCACTCGTCCAGTAGTTGCTTTGCCAGATGAGAATTCCCTCGACCTTGTTCTCCCAGGTCTGCCAGAGCCACACGCGCAACTCGGTGCCGGGGTGATCGATGAAGAGGGTCGCGTAGGGCGCTTTCGGCCCCGTGCAGACGTACCACCAGAACATGTCGCCCGCCGCGCGTCGCTCCTCTGCAAGCTCGTAGTCGTAGGCGGGGGTCAACGGACACCAGATGTTCGGCCCACCGGCCAATTCGGGCTCGATCTGTTCGGTGAGCATGCGGTTGATGTCCGGGGCGTTTTCCTTGAGCTTCCGGAACCCGTTCAGCACAAATTCATAGTCCTTCGGGTCCGGTTCATCGAACCAATATACGTAGGCCTCATCCAGCCAGCCCTTTTCGCGCAGGTGCTCCTGTAGCCCCTGGACGTACGTGCGGAACGCGTGCTGGTATTGGGGAGTATCCTCGGAATACCCCAGAAGAGAGGGTTCCGTGCGCGAGTGAAAGGTCCCGCCGCCCAGGCCCATGACCGGCAGCTGGAATGAGTTGAAGCCGAGTTCATCGATGCCATGGACCATGGCTTTGTCCCACGCGGCCCAGTCGAATACGGGCTGAATCTGCTCGGGCGCTACTTCATCGAGATTGCCTCCTTCGGAAAGGACCTCGCCCGTGCCGGCATCCTCGAGGACGATATCGTCGTACCACATTGACCCCGTTGTCTCGCCGCCGTCGCTCCACGTGGAGGCATAGGCGGCGAATGCGACCCTGGCCGTATTGGCGGGAAATACCGTGATGGTCCGGTCGAACTGCTGCCAGGTCCCGTCGCCCGTGACGACCATATCGTTGTTGTGCCCGGACATCCAGTTGCCTGCGCCGTCAAAATGGCGCAACGAGACTAGAAACTGCTGGCCGGCCTCGTTCGTCTTGTACCAGAACCGGAGGCGCAGGCCTTTCTCAGGAATGGGAACATGTTCGGCATAGGTGAGGGCAACGTTCCGGTTCGTATGGGGATCATCCAAATGGCGCGAGGCATTACCCTCGTGCCTGGTCTCGGTATCCGGTTCGCCCCCTTGCCACTTGGGGAGGCCGGTCCAACTAATCCCGATCGAGTCCATGGGCGCAGGATCATAGGGCGTGATGCGATGTTCGCTGAAGTTCTTGAGATAGAGATCCATAACCGCGCGCTTGTGTTCCTCGTCCCTGAGACTCTGGTACGCGAACACGCTCCCCGGAGCAAACCCGAAGGCCGAAACGCACGTCATGCGGTTCGGCAACGCGAAATCGTAGACCTCGACATGGAGCGGCGTCTCGGCGTTGAATCCTTCCGCCTCAAGCCGCAGCGTCCCGCGGTACGTTCCCGCGGGCGTATTCTCCTGCGTCTTTACCCGCACCCAGAGAGGCTGGTTTGTGCCCGCGGCCACGTCGACAGGCCCCCGGAAAGGGGGCAGGGGGTCGGGCCACGGCGCCGCGACGCTCGTTTCATCGGTCGGGATGGCAACATCGACGTAACGCACACGCAGCACTTCCACGGCCGACGCAGGCAGGATGGCCCCGCCCGGTCCCTGGAGGTCGCTGGGCGTGACCGCCAAGCCCTTCAATGTCCGTTCAGGCGAAACGACCAACTGCGCAGCCTCCGCTTCATTACGCGCCAGCCGGACCTCCACAGCCTCGGCCCGATTCCGCGGTGCGGGGCGCTGTTTTGCGATCTTCCATCCAGAGGACGCACGCCACAGCACGACGTCATCCGTCGAGCCGGGCACGCGCTCGCCGTAGGCCGTCTCGAACAGATGGGGGACATGCAGCTCTGCCCGCAATGCGAACCGGACACCGGGTTCGAGCGAGCATTCGAGCGCAAAGGGTCCCGAGCCGGGCAACTCGTGGGGTATCTCGAGGGCACTGCTCCCCGCCGGAATCTGCATCTCAGGACTATCCAGCACCAGCTTGCCGCCCGCCCCGGTCAGGGTGACAGACGGCGTGGCGGCCACCGGGCTGTCCGTCCCGTTTTCAATGCGCAGGCGGATTGAATTGTCGCCCCCGGGCATGGCATCGCCCAGGCTGTCAATTGTCACCTTCACTTTGTCGTCGCTTGCCGTGATGGCGGCGAATTTT
>CAZFOG010000271.1:0-1397 GCA_964520685.1 uncultured Nitrospiraceae bacterium
GTAACAGAACCGCCGCAAGAAGGGTCATTGTTCCACGGTTGACCGCAGCGCCAGGTTCCAGTATACCGTTTTGGGCCGATTTGTGCAGGTCTTCATATGCCCGGAGAAACACCGGTTACCCCCGGCGGCTGCCTCGAAAACTCAATTTCTGCACGCTAAGAATCCTCCCCCAGAACGCCTTCCGGCGTTCCACCCCCTCCGAAGGGGGAGATGCGCGACGGCGTTGAGGTGGCATGCGCATCTTGCGCATGATTGTGGCTCTGGGCCGGGGCTTTTGACCATGACAGTCCCGATTTTCACCGCCTACGGCTGAGCCGCACGGCCCGGGTTTCGCTGCCTCGAAAATTCCAAAACCGGGTGTATCCCCGTCCGTGTCTGTCCGTGTGGGTCCATGTGCGACGGTTTCCCTCGTCACAGCCCCACTCTCATCGTCTATGGGTGAGCCAACGGGTATTGAATGGCAGGTCCTTTTTGGCGTCCGGTATGGTGCCGGATATGTTTCAGGAGGCGCCAAACACAAAACGGCGCATACTGACCAAATCAATGAAACGCCCGGTAGTTTGGCCGAGGGAATCCAGGACTTCGGGAAGGTGTTATTACCGTGATGGGTGAGAAGGTGCGGCTACAGGCGGCACGACCGCAGGAGGAACAGGCGTCAATAGGGCCGTAAAGCGAACGTCGGATTCATGGTATAATTTGGATACAGAAACGGCGGGTGCTGACCGAATCCCCGCTTAGAATGGACCAGCAATGATAGACAAATTCCCCGGCGCTGGATTCTCGAAATCGATGAAGGTGGAAGTGCACGCCCACACCGAGAAATACTCGGTGTGTTCCCGCATTCCTCCCCGCGAACTGATCGCCATGGCGGACGCCAGTGGCTACGATGCCCTGTTCCTGACCGAACACGACCACGTGTGGTCAAAGCCCGAGCTCGCAGGGCTTCAGGAGCTGGCGGAGCGGGTGAGAGTTTTCCCGGGTATTGAGGTTACCCTGACCGATGAAATTCATCTTCTGGTGCTGGGCGCCCAGGATCCGGTCTACGAAAGGCTGAAATCCCCAAGTGACGTCTTTGGACAGGCATGCGCCGATGGTTTTCTGACGATTGTGGCGCACCCCTTCCGCTGGTCCCACACCCTCCCGGATTACTGCCGGCTGGCCGATGCCGTCGAGGTTCTCACCTGCAACCATGGCCTGCCGGACCACGCGTCGGCGGCCCGCGCGTACGCACGCGCACAGAATATGGCGGAAATCTACGCCTCGGACGCGCACGGCCTCAATTTTATGAACAAATTCTGGGTGGAAACGCCGGAACCGTTCCGGACCCCTCAGGAGTTCCGTCATCTTGTGCTGGCGGGGCGCTATGAGAACCACACCCGCGACTTCGATATGCCGTT
>CAZFOG010000271.1:1407-6170 GCA_964520685.1 uncultured Nitrospiraceae bacterium
CCGCCCCCCGAGAAGGTGTCCACCATGGGCGATTTGACGGAAGCCGATCAGATGGCCTTGTGGGTGCAGCCTACCCTGTAAGCGGCCCTATGATTGTGTCCCGTGTTCACCCGGCGCGGTTCGTGTGTCCGCGGATTCCACCCCTGGTTCGGACGGTGTGTGGGAGATCTCTTCGGGAACAGGGCCACTTTCGTGCACGGTTCCGGGCGCCAACGCCAGGGTGTCATCGATGATACGAAAGGCGCGCAAGGTCCCGCGGCGGCATGTTTGCAGCGCTTTGCGCTGTTCGTCAGTAACGTCCCCGAGTTCTTCCTGAAGCAGCATCTCGATATACCCGAGTACCGCCGAAAGGGGCGAACGCAGCTTCTGTGAGACGGCCGACAGGAAACCCGTCCGCAGACCATCGACATGGCGCAATTCCCGGTTGAGGCGTTCGAGGCGCAGGTTTGCCTGCCGGGTCGCTTCCTGAAGATCCTTCTGTGGCGTGATATCGTGCATCAGCGCGACGAAGTACTGCTTATTGTCGCGGATAAAAGAACGCACCACAATATCGGCAGCACGCTCCTCGCCGTCGGGCCCGAGAACGAGCTGTTCCCCGTGAAACTGCCCCTTGCGCCGCATCGCGGCAGCCTTCTGCGGCAGGGTGCCGTCATCGAACAGGAACGTCCGCAGCCGTTGCCCCACGACGTGCTCCCGGGCGGTTCCGAAATACTGGCACGCCCCGTCGTTGGCATCCACCACAACCTCCTGCTCGTCAAACACCAGGATTGGGTCGGCGGTGTGATCCAGGATGGCGCGCAACGTGGCTTCGGATGCGGCGAGGCGCTGGGCCTGGCTGAACGACTCCTCCTCGGCCTGGCGAAGCCGCTGGCTGAGATTGCCGGCAAGCCACCCCGTCACCACGATGGATAACTGTTCGAACACGAGCTCTCCGAGCGTGACCGAGATGCCCACAAGGCGCCATTCGATGAGGAGCACGATGGAAAAGGCCAGGACGCAGGCCACGGTCGCAAGCATGATCATCGGGAATTCCCGCTTGTATGCGGTGAAACCGATCAGGAAGATGATGTACAAGACAAAGCCGGGACTCTCGTCGGCACCCGAGAACGACACAATGATCGAGAGTTCGATCAGATACAGGAAGAAATTGAAATGGGTGACCAGCAGCCCGTAGCGGTGCGTCCAAAGCACCCAATGAGCGAAAAGGCAATGCAATACAACGACCACGGCGATGACGGTGACGTCGTGTACATTGCCCGGGATCTGTCCCAGCACGAACAGCACCAGCATGGTGGCGAAGATCACATACCGGGCGGCAAGCGCGACCCGTTCGATCCCCCGGATCATGGCCGTATATGAATCGATTTGCACACTCATGGGAGATACCGGCCGCGCGGAACCCGCCCCGTGCGACACATCCGCGCCATCGGCCCCAATCCCCTGTTGCGACACACGGTCACGCTCGCTTCCTCCCGACAGGATTGTTTCACGCAGCGCCTCCGGTTTCAAGAAATCCCTTCCGGCAGGCTCCCAGGAGGATCACGCGGGGGTTCGCGCAACGCGCCCGGGCATCAGGCGCCGTCATGATATTCTTGCAAGGCCCGTACCGACATGACGCCGCTGCGCAGCGCGCGAATGCCCAGGATGGCCGCACGCGCAGCCGACAGGGTCGTCATGATGGGCAGCGAACGCTCGAGGGCCGTGCGCCGGATCGCCCGCTCATCGGATTTTGACGTACCCCCGAGCGGGGTGTTGATGATCCACTGGACTTCCCCGTTGATGATCCGGTCTACGATATCGGGCCGGTCTTCCCCGACCTTGTAGACCAGTTCCACATCGAGCCCCTGTTCCTGGAGGCACTCGGCCGTGCCGTGCGTGGCCATGAGCGTAAAGCCCAGTTCGGCCAGGTCCTGCCCGATGGTGCCCATATTCGCCTTGTCGCGATCATTCAGGCTCAGGAAGACCGTCCCGCTCATGGGTATCCGGTTGCCGGCCGCGATTTGACTCTTGGCAAAGGCCAGGCCCATCGAGCTGTCGATGCCCATGACCTCGCCGGTGCTGCGCATTTCGGGACCCAGCAGAATATCCACCCCCGGGAACTTGATAAACGGCAGCACCACTTCTTTGGCCGAGATATGGCGCGGCCATGGGTCTTCGGTGATGCCGAGTTCGCGGAGTGTCTTGCCCGCCATCACGCGCGCGGCCAGCTTCGCCAGCGGCAGGCCCGTGGCTTTGCTCACAAAGGGGACCGTCCGCGACGCACGCGGATTCACCTCGAGAATATAGAGTTCGTGGTCCTGGAGCGCGTATTGAATATTCATCAGCCCCACGACGTGCAGCTCTCTGGCCAGGGCGCGGGTTTGTTTCCTAATCGTGTCGAGCGTCTGCGAATCGAGGTCATACGGCGGCAGGATGCACGCGCTGTCTCCCGAATGGACCCCCGCCTCCTCGATGTGCTGCATGATCCCGCCGATAATGACATCCGTTCCGTCGCACAGGGCGTCCACGTCGATTTCAATGGCCCCCTCGAGGAACCGGTCAATCAGAATCGGCCGCTCGGGGGAAGCGCTGACCGCCTCGCTCATGTACCGGTCCAGCGATGCCTGGTCGTAGACGATTTCCATGGCACGCCCGCCCAGGACGAACGACGGCCGTACCACCACGGGGTAGCCAATCTGGCCGGCGATTGCGCGGGCCTCCTCGAGGGAGGTAGCCGTATCGTTGGGCGGTTGGCGGAGCTTCAGCTTCTCGACCAGTTCGCGGAACTCCTTGCGGTCCTCGGCACGGGCAATGCTCTCGGGCGTGGTGCCGATGATCGGCACGCCGGCCTTCCACAGGTCCATGGCGAGGTTGAGCGGCGTCTGGCCGCCGAACTGCACAATCACGCCCTTGGGCTTTTCGCGCTCGCAGATGTTCAGCACATCCTCGAGGGTCACCGGCTCGAAATAGAGGCGGTCCGAGGTATCGTAGTCGGTCGAAACGGTCTCGGGATTGCTGTTGACCATGATCGTCTCGAACCCGTCCTCCTTCAGCGCGAACGCCGCATGGACACAGCAATAGTCAAACTCGATGCCCTGTCCGATGCGGTTGGGCCCGCCGCCCAGGATCATGATCTTATCGCGATTCGATTCGCGGACTTCGTCTTCGTCGCTGTAGGTGCTGTAGTAATAGGGGGTATAGGCCTCGAATTCCGCGGCACAGGTATCGACCAGTTTGTACGTTGCGATAACGCCGTGCTGATTCCGTAACGCCCGCACCGCCATCTGGTCCATGCCCCACATGCGGCCAAGCTGGAAGTCGCTGAACCCGAGTTCCTTGGCGCGGCGCAACGCGGCGGCATCACCGGGTCCGGCATCCCGCAGCGCAATCTCTTCCTCGACAATCTCGCGGATGTTGCGCAGGAACCACGGGTCGATGCGTGTGGCCTCGAACAGCTCTTCCTCGGTGGCGCCCAGGCGGAATGCGCGGGCCACCTGAAAGAGCCGGTCCGGCCGCGGGATGCGAACGGCGCGAAGAATGGCCTTTTTTTCCTCTTCGGAACCGGGATTCGCGGTGAGCGGTTTGTCTTTGCCGTCGGCGCCCAGCCCGAACCGCCCAATCTCGAGCGACCGCAGCCCCTTCTGGAGCGATTCCTTGAAGGTGCGGCCAATGCTCATGGCCTCGCCCACGCTTTTCATCTGGACCGTAAGCACGTCGTCGGCTCCGGGGAACTTCTCGAAGGCCCAGCGGGGAATCTTGGTGACACAGTAGTCGATGGTGGGCTCGAACGAAGCCGGGGTCTCCTTGGTGATGTCGTTGGGAATCTCGTCCAAGCTGTAACCGACGGCGAGCTTGGCCGCGATCTTGGCAATCGGGAAGCCCGTGGCTTTCGAGGCCAGCGCCGAACTCCTCGAGACGCGCGGATTCATCTCGATGACCACCATGCGGCCCGTGTCGGGGTTTACCGCAAACTGGATATTGGACCCGCCGGTATCGACGCCGATCTCGCGGATGATGGCGATGGAGGCGTCGCGCATCACCTGGTATTCCTTGTCGCTGAGGGTCTGGGCGGGAGCTACCGTGATGCTGTCACCGGTATGAATCCCCATGGGGTCCAGGTTCTCGATGGAACAGATGATGACCACGTTATCGTGGAGGTCCCGCATCACTTCGAGCTCGTATTCTTTCCATCCCAGCACCGACTGCTCGATGAGAATCTCGTGAATGGGGCTGAGGTCGAGCCCCCATTGCACCACCCGGTCGAACTCTTCGCGGTTAAAGGAAACGCCGGCACCGGACCCGCCAAGCGTGAATGCCGGCCGGATGATGGCTTCGTAGTTCAGCGAGGCGCCGAAATCCTTGGCTTCCTCGAGCGAATGCACCACCAGGCTCTCGGGCACTTCGCAACCGCACCGGAGCATGGCCTCTTTAAACAACCCCCGGTCTTCCGCTTTTTGAATCGCCGGCAGGCGTGCCCCGATGAGTTCGCAACCGTACTTTTCGAGAATACCGGCTTCGGCGAGTCCGACCGCAAGGTTGAGGCCCGTCTGGCCGCCCACTGTGGGCAGCAGGGCGTCCGGGCGTTCCCGCGCGATGATGCGCTCGAGCACCTCGACGGTAAGCGGCTCGATATAGGTGCGGTCGGCCATATCGGGATCGGTCATAATGGTGGCCGGATTGCTGTTGGCGAGGACGACCTCGTAGCCCTCTTCCTGCAACGCCTTGCACGCTTGCGTGCCCGAATAATCGAACTCGCACGCCTGCCCGATGACGATCGGGCCCGA
>CAZFOG010000271.1:6270-9084 GCA_964520685.1 uncultured Nitrospiraceae bacterium
GCGCACCGCCCCAATGCCCTGACACACAAAACGGGCGCGCACACGTGCGCACCCGGAACCCGGCCTGCGCGGTACACGGCATGCACCGCCCGGGCGGCAGGCGCCGTTCGCCCGAGGGCACCGGCGGCCAAAACTTCTCCATCACCCGGTCTACCGGATGATTTCGAGTATCTCCATCTCGAGGGCGCCCGCAGGCACATTCGCGACGGTGCGTTCACCCACACTTTTACCCAGAAGCGCTTCGCCTACCGGAGACCGTACGGAAATCCTGCCCGTCGCCACGTCCGCTTCCACGGGACTTACCAGCACATAGGTATTCTCGCGCTGCGTCTTGACATTCCGCACGCGCACGGTAGCACCGATATAGGCCTTGCTCGCATCGATGGCGGCGTCATCCACGATGGCCGCACGGGCAATCTTGTCCTCGATATCCTTGATTCGCGCCGCCAACAGGGCCTGCTCTTCCTTGGCGGCGTGATAGTCGGCATTCTCACGCAAGTCGCCAAGGGCACGGGCCTTCTCGATGGCATGGGCCACAACGCGGCTGTGCGCTCTGCATCCCTGCAACTCCGCCTTCAGCTTTTCGAGGCCTTCGGCGGACATGTAGAGTTTTTGTATCAATGAATCTCTCCAACCACGCTGATTGCCGACTGAGGGGCCGACACGCGATTATAACAAACCCCGCCTGGGTTTTGCACGGTTTCGGGCCCTGTGCTACACTGCAGCCCAAGTGGGAGCACGCGACGATGGATACGCTGGTACAACATTTTTCCGAGAACTGGGTGGCCTATGTCGTGATCCTGGCCTGCGCCGCGCCGGTCATACTGGTCTTCCGCAAGTACACCTTCCCGGTAATCATGTGGTCCGTGGAGTGGGTCGTCTACTGCGGACTCTTTCACGTTGCGGTCTATTTGCTGGTCCGTCTTGTTCGATGGTTCGACTACAACACGCAGATGAACATGCGCGAGGAAGAGCGCATTTACAAGGACTGGGCGACGCCGCTCATCGAGTTCTGGAATCGCGAGGCCTATCGTCCAAACTGGATTTTCTGGCTGGAAATCCTCATTATGATAGGCTTCCTCGTCGCGATGATTCGCTATCGTCCCATGACAACACAGAAGGTAAGGCCCCGTAAGGCGTCCCTGACCAAAGGCGTGGGCCCTTCCCAGAAACTAGCCGAGAAATACCGCAACAAACGGTAGAAATCGAGGGTATCCATGGTTCCACACTACGCACGGGGGTGTATCGCCCCAACCTTCTCCATTTTCCGCTCGGATCTGAGCTTCGACCCCGACGGCCAACGCCGGTTCCTGGATTTTCTCCTTGACCGCGGCGGCATCAGCGCGTTCTTCGTCCGCTCCGGCATGGGTCAGATGTATACGTACAGTTACGAGGACGTGCAGGCCATGGCCCGCACCGCCTGCGACCACCTCAAGGGCCGGGCCCCCGTTCTCGTCGGAACGACCGGCATCTGGGACCGTGACCGCGAGCATTACCCGGACCCAGACGTGTTCACCCGGCAAGCCGTGGAACTGAGCCAGTATGCCGAGGAGCAGGAGGCTGATGGGGTGGTCCACACGATTCCTGAAGCCATCCTGCCGCGGAACGGGCAGACCGAAGCCGACGTGATCCTCGAGTATTTCGAGACCGTTAGCTCCGCGGTCTCGATTCCCACGTTCATCTACCAGCCCCCGGGAACTGCCGAGTCGTATCACGTTACGCATGAACTGCTTGCGCAACTGGCCGAGCTGCCGAACCTCGCCGGCATCAAGGTTTCCACGGCAGACGCAGGCTACATCGCGACCCTCTGCGCGGCGGTGTACGGGAAGGATTTCGTCTACATCACTGGCAACGAGAATGCGTTTTATGCGGGCTTGTATGCCGGCTCGACGGCCGTGATTGGCCAGGGCGCGGCCATGTACCCCCAGATTCTTAACGCCGTGCAGGATTTGTTCGAGGCCGGCGATGCCGTTCGGGCAGTCTACGCCCAGCACGTGGTCTACAAGCTCGTGGCGTTTCAGATCAACAGCGTCGAGTTCTTCAAGCGGTATGCCACGGAACTGGGGTATGAGGTCGAGGCGTATGCGCGCACCATGAAGGGCACGGACTACGTGAAGGCCATCGGCAATGTGAGCGAGGAACAATACGCCGCATACAAATGTTTACTCGAGGCGGAGCTTGCGCCGTTTCTCTAGATTTTGTAGCATGTATCTTCGAGTACGTCGCATCCATCCGGGCAACAGGCGCGCCTTCGGGCTGAGGGGAGGGGAGCGGCAAGGGCCATGCTTCAGATTGACCGGTACGGCAAGATTTCCATCGCCACCATCCTGGAAACCCCGCGACTCGACGCAACCAACGCGGAGCCGTTAGGCAGCTTGCTGGCCGACTACTGCGCGAAACATCCCGGCTCACACCTGCTGCTGGATCTCCATCTCGTCGAATACCTTTCCAGCGCCGTCATTTCGAGGATTATCAAGGCCTACCGCGAGCTGGTGGAGCAGGGCGGCGGGTTGCGGGTGTGCGGCATCAACCCTTACGTGGCCGACGTGTTCCATGTGACCAATCTGGACGTGATCCTGCATTCCGTCGGGGACGTAACGGAAGCCGCAGACCAGTATAACAGCGACCTGGAAGCGGCCGGTTAGGCCCGTCTCCGAAGGGGGAAATGCGCGGCGTCATGGTGTGGCATGCGCATCTTGCGCATGATGGACTCCGGAAACGGAGGACGGGTTTTCCAACCCGTCCAGTAGAGCACTGCCGGCGGCCACGCCCGCCTACAGCGGACAGGCCCGCGAGCCGGTCCAATCCAAAAGT
>CAZFOG010000272.1:0-9079 GCA_964520685.1 uncultured Nitrospiraceae bacterium
AGCCTGCCCTAAAGTCGACACCACCCTCCCCGAATCGCAACGCCGGACGGGCACCTGCCACCCAGTCTGCACGAAGTACTTTTCAAGAGGCGGCCGTTCGGCGTATGATCCCGCTGTCTGCCGGTGCGTATGGTTCATCTGAGGGTGATGCAGGGGTGATATGTCTTCGGGGGCTCTGTCAATAGAACGGTTTAATCTCGAGCCTGGACGCCGTCTGGGGGGCAAGTACATTCTCGGTCCTATGCTGGGCTACGGCTGGGAAGGCGAGGTGTACCATGTCACGGAGATGGCGACCGGCATCGAGCGCGCCGCGAAGTTCTTCTTTCCCCAGCGGAATCCCGGAAACCGCGCGGTGCGGTTCTACGCCACGAAGCTCGACAAACTGCGGGATTGCCCGATCCTCATTCAGTATCACACGCAAGACACCTTCACCTACCGGGGCACCAAGATTACCTTCCTGGTCAGCGAATATGTCCAGGGCGAGTTGTTGCCCGCGTTTATTGCGCGGCAGCCGGGGAAATGCCTCCATGTGTTCGAGGGGCTGCATCTGCTGTACCCCATCGTGGCGGGACTGGAGCAGATCCACCGGCGGGGGGAATACCACGGCGACCTCCATCTCGAAAACGTAATGGTCCGGCGGAAAGGTCTCGGATTCGAGGTGAAGCTTGTGGATATGTATCACTGGGGCCGGCGCACCCGCGAACACATCGAGGACGACGTGTGCTCAGCCATTCGCCTGTTCTACGATGCCATAGGCGGCGCAAAGCGGTATGCGTCTCACCGGCCCGAGATTAAAGGGATTTGCTCGGGACTCAAGCGGTCCCTGATCGTCAAGAAATTCCGCACCGCAGCCCATCTCCGCCGCCATCTCGAGACCCTCGAGTGGTATTGAGCCTCCGCGGGATTTACTCCCACTCGATGGTGCCGGGGGGTTTCGAGGTGATGTCGTACAGCACCCGGTTGATGTGTTGCACCTCGTTGCAGATTCTGTTCGCCACGCGTTGCAGCACCTCAGGGGGAAAGCGGAACCAGTCGGCGGTCATGGCGTCTTCCGATGTCACCGCGCGTAACGAGCAGACCTCCTCATAGGTCCGTTCGTCGCCCTGAACACCCACGCTTCGCACCGGCAGCAGGCACACCAGGGCCTGCCAGATCGCGTCGTAGAGGCCCGCGCGTTTGATCTCCTCGATGTAGATGGCGTCGGCCTCACGCAGCGTATCGAGGCGCTCTTTGGTTACCGGGCCCACGCAACGCACCCCAAGGCCCGGACCCGGAAAGGGGTGCCGCCCGACGATTTCCTCGGGAATCCCCAACTCGCGGCCGAGGGCGCGCACCTCGTCCTTGAACAGCTCCCGCAAGGGCTCCAGGAGTTCCAGGTTTATCTTTTCCGGCAACCCGCCCACGTTGTGGTGGCTCTTGATCGTAACCGAGGGGCCGCCCGTCGCGGAGACGCTTTCGATCACGTCGGGATAGAGCGTTCCCTGCGCCAGTATCTGGACGTCGCCAATCTTCCGCGCTTCTTCCTCGAAGACGTCAATAAAGAGACTGCCGATGATCTTGCGCTTCTGCTCGGGGTCACTGACCCCCGCGAGCGCCGCAAGAAACCGGTCTTCGGCATCGACATAGCGCAGGTCAATATGGAAGTTGTCGCGAAAGACGTTCTGCACCAGTTCGGCCTCGCCCTTGCGCAATAACCCGTTGTTCACAAACACACAGGTCAGTTGTTTCCCGATGGCGCGATGGATGAGCACGGCGGTAACGCTGGAATCGACCCCGCCGCTCAACCCGCATAAAACATGGCGCTCGCCGGCCTGGGTCCTGATCCGCTGGATTTCCTCTTCAACAAACGAGCCCATGGTCCATTTGGTGGCGAGACCGCACACCCCGTGCAGGAAATTGCTCAGCACTTTCGAGCCCTCGGGCGTGTGCGCCACCTCGGGGTGAAACTGAACGCCGTAGAGCTTCCGCGCGGGATCGGCAATCGCCGCGTACGGGCAGTTCTCGGTCGTGCCGAGAACCTCGAACCCGGGTGGCAGCTCGGTGATCGCATCCCCGTGGCTCATCCAGACCTGGGTCTTGGGCTCAACCGATTGAAACAGCGAACCCTCGCCGGTCTGATTCAAGTGGGCGATGCCATATTCGCGCTTATCCGAGCGCCGCACTCTGCCGCCCAACATGTGTGCGAACAATTGCACCCCGTAGCAGATCCCGAGTATCGGAACGCCAAGCCCGAACACCCCAGGCTCCGGCATGGGCGCGCCCTCGGCATGAACGCTCGCGGGACCGCCGCTGAAGATGATGGCGCCCGGCTCGAGAGCGCGCAATTCCTCGAGGGGCGTGTTGTAGGGAAGAATCAGGCTGAATACGCGGCTCTCCCGCACCCGCCGCGCAATCAATTTGCTGTACTGTGCGCCAAAATCCAGGACCACTACGGGGTTTCGCTCGGCTTCCATGCACTACCTCGGAATCTGATAATTGGGGGCGTCTTCTGTAATGGTCACATCGTGCGGATGGCTCTCGCGGATACCGGACGCGGTCACGCGGACGAACTGGGTCTTCGTCTGCAGGTCCGCGATGGTGCGGCAGCCCGAGTAGCCCATGCCGGAGCGCAACCCGCCGATGAGTTGGTGGACGTAGTCAGCCAGGGGCCCGCGAAACGGCACGCGGCCCTCGATACCTTCGGGGACAAGCTTGCCGGGGTCTTCCTCGAACTGCATGTAGCGGGTTTTGCTCCCGCGCTGCATGGCCTTCACCGACCCCATCCCGCGGTGCACTTTGTACGTGCGGCCCTCGTAAAGCACCGTATCGCCCGGGCTCTCGGCCGTCCCCGCGAAGAGACTGCCGATCATGACGCTGTCGGCGCCGCCCGCGATGGCCTTCACGATGTCGCCCGAATACTTGATGCCACCGTCGGCAATGACGGGAATGCCCTTCTCGCGCGCCACCGCGGCCACTTCCATCACGGCGCTCAATTGCGGCATTCCGGCCCCCGCGATCACCCGTGTCGTGCAGATAGAACCAGGGCCAACACCCACTTTCACCGCGTCCACACCGGCGGCGATCAAATCAGCCGCGCCCTCGCGGGTGACCACATTGCCCCCGATCAAATCGATTTCGGGGAAGGATTCCCGGATGAGGCGCACGGTATCGAGCACAAGCTTGGTGTGGCCGTGTGCCGTATCGACGACCAGGACGTCCACCTTCGCGTCCACGAGCGCCCGCGCACGGTCCACTTCACCCGGCCCCACACCCAGAGCTGCCCCGACCCGCAACCGGCCCATGTCGTCCTTGCAGCTCGACGGATAGTCCCGCGCCTTCATGATGTCTTTGATCGTGATGAGGCCCACCAGAGTCCCGTCTTTCTCGACAATCGGCAGTTTCTCGATGCGGTGCTTGTGAAGCAGCTCCTTAGCCCGCTCCAACGTGGTGCCCGGCGGCACGGTCACTAGATTGTCCTTCGTCATCACCGAGGCAATTGGAACATCCAGATCTTCGAGAAAGCGGCGGTCCCGGTTTGTAAGAAGACCAACGAGTCTTCCCGCTTCATCGACGATAGGCACTCCGGAAACGTGAAAACGCGCCATCAAGTCCTCGGCGGCCTGCACGGTGTCGTGCGGCCGCAAGGTGATGGGCGCCGTAATGATGCCCGCCTGAGACCGTTTGACACGGTCGACTTCAGAGGCCTGCTCGTCAATAGTGAGATTCTTGTGAATAATGCCAAGGCCGCCTTCCTGGGCAATGGCAATCGCGAGGCGGGCCTCCGTCACGGTATCCATGGCAGCGCTCAACAGCGGAATCTGCAGGGGAATAGTGCGTGTCAGACGCGTGGCGGTGCTCACATCGCGCGGAAGCACCTCCGACTTCGCAGGCCGAATCAGCACGTCGTCGAAAGAAAGTCCTTCAGATATGCGGTCATTTGCGTTCATGGTTACTTGAATCCCGGTCTGAGTGGCAGATTGCGAACCTGTAGAAACAAGCATTATAGGAAGGGCGATCAGGCCTGTCAATGTGACGGTTTCGGAAAGGGCTCCTTTGACATCAAATCCCCGGTCATGATAGGCTCACCCATCTGCTCTCAGGGTTGCGGCCGGTCCTTTCCCGCCGTTTATAAGGGTTGCGATTCCATGGTAATAGGCACCAATTCACGCACGACCATTTTCGATGTGCTGCAGATCGGCGTCACAGAGCACATTCGTGAAGTGGGCTATCCCGAGGAACTTCACTTCGAGTCTGACGACTGCACGCTGCTGGTGACGGGTACCGATTTCGACAACCGTGTCGATACGCTGCGCATCACGCTCAAAGCCAAGGAGGGGCTGACCCCCGAACAGGTTTCGGCGAGCCTCAAGCAGGCCAACATCCCCAATCAAGTCGTGCAGAAGAACGGCGCGCTTGTCCTCAATCTGCCCCCCTTCGAGTGGCGGCAGATAAGCAGGCTGACGCCCGCCGACAAGGTGATCGACGAGAGTTCCATTCGGTCCCTGCGGTCGCGCTCCTGGCAGGTGTCAGTCAAAAAATTCCGCAGAACCAACATCAACATCAACATCTTGATCGAGCTGATGCAAGAGAAGAACGCGTCGGACCTTCACCTCCGCGCGGGCTCTCCTCCCTACATCCGAGTGGATAACGATCTCCAACCGCTCGACGACTACGGTGTCCTGAGCGCGGACGACATGCAGAACATGGTCTTTCAGCTTGGGGGTGAAAAAGAGGTGGAATTGCTCGAGGCGGAGCGCGAAACCAGCTTCAACTTCCACGCCACGGGCATTGGCTATCTGCGCGTCAGCGGCTATTTCAAGCAGGGCGCCATGGCCCTGGCAGTCCGTCTCATTCCCGAGTCCCCCGTGCCGTTCGAAGATCTCAACATCCCCATGGTCGTGCGCAACATTGCCCACAGCCACCGTGGACTGTTCCTCGTCTGCGGCGTGACCGGCAGCGGAAAATCAACCACCCTGGCGTCCATGCTGGATTACATCAACGAACAGCGCCACTGCCATATCATCAGCGTCGAGGACCCGGTCGAGTTCGTGTACAAAAACAAGAAAAGCATTATCTCCCAACGCCAGGTGGGGCGCGATACATTCTCCTTCGCGAATGCCCTTCGCGGCGCATTGCGTGAAGACCCCGACGTGATTCTCGTGGGCGAGATGCGCGACATGGAAACGATTCGCGCCGCCATCAGCGCCGCCGAAACGGGCCACCTCGTCTTCAGTACCCTGCACACCATGACGGCGGTGGATACCGTCAACCGTATTATCAGCTATTTCCCCCAGGCCGAGCGCGACCTTATTCGCCAGGAGTTGGCCTACGCCTTGCGCGGCGTCGTCTGCCAGCGCTTGCTCCGGCGCAAAGGCGGCGGCCGCGTGCCCTGCGTCGAGATCCTGCTGGGCGGCGGGCCGCTGGTGCGCGACGCCATCCTCGAGGGCGAAATCGAGCGGCTGCACAGCATCATCGAGGTAGACAGCGATATGAAGCTGTTCGACCAGCACGCCGTCGAGCTGTATCAGTCGGGAACGGTCACGCGTGAGGAGGCCGTGTCGGCGTGCAGCAACGAACAGGCCTTCGATCGCATCATCTCCGGCATCAAATCGTCTGAAGGACGCAAAATCCTCGGGTAAGGATCTGGGGTACTCCGGCGGCGAGATGGGCGCGGCCGCATCGAGGGTGCCCGGTGTGTTGCATCACAACCCGGCGGGCTATTCTTCCTCTTCCCCGGTCTTCGGGAGCGACTCGGCGAATTCCGGCTTCTCCCGCCACCAGCTGGCCCCCATCGCGCGTTCGAGCGACGCGTTGGCCACGGCGTATTCGCGCAGGGCCTGGAACAGCGAAGACTGGGCATTCGTGAGCGCAAGTTCCGCATCGAGAATTTCGGATTGGGTGCCCACGCCCTCCTGGAACCGCAATTCCGCAAGGCGAAGGCCTTCCTGGGCGAGTGAGACCGTGCCCCGCTCGCTCTCCATTTTCGCCATGGCATCCTGAATGCTGATGTGGGCCTGGGTGACGTCCAACTCGACCAGGCGCTCGAGGTCCGCAAGCTGGTGTTCGAGACTCGTCACCCGTGAGCGGGCCTCGAGCACATCGTATTTCCGCTTTCCCCCCACGTAGATGTCGTATTGAGCGCCGAGGCCAAAGGTCCATCCGTCCGGCGTCGCCAAACCGCCCTCGTCGGTATTCGAGTACTCGGCCTGGAGCCCGACGGTGGGCAAGTACTGGCCCCGGGCGCCCCTGACCTGCTGTTTCGCCGCCTCGATAGCCTTGTGCAGCGCCAGAATCTCGGGGCGGTTCGTGACGGCCTCGGCAACATACGTCTGGACCGGGGTATCGCTGGGACGCCAGTCGATGCTGACATCGAGTTCGAGGGCCGTGGCCTCGGGCAGAAACAGCACGCGGCGCAAATTGGCCTCCGCGAGGCGCAACGCGTTCTTGGCGGCAACCAGCTCGGATTTGCGCGCGCCGAGTTCGGTCTTGGCCCGCAGAACCTCGAAGTTACTGATGATGCCCACATCAAACATCTGCTGGGCGTCGGTAAGGTTGCGCTCGAAGGTGCGCACACTCTCCGCAGCAACCTCGACCAGGGCGGATACCAGGAGGACGTCGTAAAAACCCTTCTTGGCGTCGTACTCGACCTGGGCCAGGGTTACCGCCTTCTGCCATTCCTGCGACTCCGTGAGATAGCGCGCCGCGTCGATGGCCGCACGGATGCGGCCGCCCGCGTACAGGACCTGCTCCGCGGTAAAGGTCTCGACGCGCAGGTCATCGCCGGGCTGAGTCTGAGGGGCAAGCCATTCCGAAATATAGCCTTGAGCGACCGAGCCGACAATGCTCAGCAGGACCGACGTTGCGGGGTCCATGCCGCCACCAAATCCGCCACCGAACCCGGTGCTGGTACCCCCGCCCAGCTTGGCCAGAATGCCGCCGGGATTGCGTTCGTTGAACTCCGTGTGAACGAAGGTCAGGCCTGTGCTTAACTGCGGCAACATCTGGGACCGCGCCTGCCCAATACGGGCGCGCGCCGCCTCGACATCGCTCTCGGCCTGGAAAATCTTCTCGTTGTTTTCCAGGGCCAGATTGACGCAATCCTGCACCGTCAGCCTGAGCACCTTGCCTTCGGCGGGCCGTTCGGCCAAATCCTCGTGCTTGGCAAGAAACGCTTCGATAGCGTCCATCGTCTCCTGCATGGGCGCGACATTGAGGAGGGCATCCACGCCGCGAAGCTCTTCCTGAGGCGGCGCGCCGGCATCCGCGGAAGCCTCAGGCTCCGGACTCGCCGGCGGCTCGGTATCCGTGGCAGCAACGGCAAGGCTGCAGCATAGCAAGCACGCAATAGTGGCGAATTTGAGCTTCATGACTGGTTCTATCCCCATGGTTTTCCTGACAATAATCCCGGCGCATACCACCTGCTACCGCTGGGCACTCGCCAATCCCGCATATTAAAAGAATATGATACGCTCCGGGAATGCTGGCAATCAATGACCCTGACATGACGCCTGAACGCGCCGCCGGGTTGACGGTGTTTCCGCGGGTTGTTAGTCTCTGCGGCAAACGGCACCGGACATGCAGGGTGATTTCCGTCCTTGAAAACGGCCATCCAGACATCCAAGACCCACGAACACCACCCGGGGGCTAATCCGCCCTGGCGGCATCCGGCGGCTGCGTTTGCGGCTTTGGCAGTTTCCAGTCTTTGCCTGCATTTGCTCCCCGGGAACCGAACCATCGTGGGATGGGACGAATGGATTCTCAGCACCATCTCGTCGCGGTGGGCCCTGGCAGCCCTGCCCACCGGCAACCTGTACGACCTGCTCGTCCCCACCTACTATTCCTATCCGCCCGCGTTCTTCTGGTTGCACGGTTCCACGGTTTATCTTTTCGGGCCCCATCCCCTCGTCTGGCGTGTGATCCCCGCGCTGGCGGGGGCGCTGTGCGCCGGGCTCGCCTATCTCCTCGGACGCCATGCCCGTGACGAATGGTCCGGATGGACGGCCGGGCTCCTGGCGTTGTCGGCGTCGTATCTGGCCTTTCATGAGACCGTCACCATCGATTACGTCATGACTGCGGCTGTGTTGGGATCACTGATCTTCCTGCTGCGCACGCTGGACCGCCCGGCGCTGCGGCTGCTGCTGGCGAGCGTGTTCCTGACCTCACTGGCGTGTTTCATCAAGTATCACGGTGTGATATTTCACGCCCTCGTGTGCGGCGCGGTCATCGCCATGCCCACAACGCGCCGCATTGTCAACGGGAAGCGCTTTCTCGTGTTCATGGCCACGGCGCTGTTCCTGCCCCTGGTGCTTCTCGCGCTGGAAGGGATCACCTGGCACTTCTACGGATTCGGGAAGACCCATCTCGCCGAAGTGCTTCGCGTCATGACGTGGACCAGCTATGTCCCCGAGTTCGGCAGCACGGCGTATGTCCAGCCTTCGTGGGATTACTACCTCGCGTACTGCTGGGTAACGCTTGGACCTATTGTGTGCGTGCTATGCC
This sequence comes from uncultured Nitrospiraceae bacterium, assembly GCA_964520685.1. GTDB lineage: Bacteria > Hydrogenedentota > Hydrogenedentia > Hydrogenedentales > SLHB01 > UBA2224. The sequence continues at coordinate 8,479 of CAZFOG010000272.1, forward strand.
TGACCGGCCTGGTGACCGCGGTCTGGATACCGCAAACGCGCGTACGGTTGCTGCTCGTTATGCTGGCGCTTTACGCCTTCTGGGCAGCCACCGCAGGTCTCAAAAACGCCCGGTACTTCATTCCAGCGGTGTTTCTGTCGTTTGTCCTGGCAGGCGTATTCCTGTCGATACTCAAGGAGAGCAGTCGCGGCCGCGTGCTGGCGGTGTTGCTCCTCGGTGCGGCCGTGCTCGCCTCCGGCGTACGCACGGGCGTGCGCGTGAGCGCCTATCTTACCGAATCGGCCCATCATGAACAGGTCTACGCCTTCATCAATGAGACCACCCCCGGCGATGCCCGCATCGTCACCGAGTCCGAATCCTTTTGGCGCGGCAACGACACCGGCGTGCACCCCATGAAACGGACCGTCATCGAGGCGGCAGTCGAGGACGCCTTCGACAAGGGCGACTACTTCATCAGCCACGAAACGGCCCACGAACTGATGAAGGCCGGCGCCATTCAACCCGCCGCCGGCTTTCTCGACGACCGCGCCAGGGCCATCACAACCTGGGAACTCCTCCTCGACCTCGGCGAGGGCAATGCCCGCGTGCGCGTGTGGAAGAA
>CAZFOG010000273.1:0-9023 GCA_964520685.1 uncultured Nitrospiraceae bacterium
TTGAACATGACAGTCCCGATTTTCATCGTCTACGGCTGAGCCGACCGGCTCATGGCGCGCCTGCCTCGAAAACTCCAGAAACCGGGTGTTTCCCCGTCCGTGTTTGTCCGTGTGGGTCCATGTGCGAGGGTTTTGCCTATCAAGCCCCCCATTGTCATCGTCTGCGGGTGAGCCGAACGGCCATGCCGCGCGGAGTCCGTCCGTGTTGTCTCGAATCACACCCCGCCCGGTTTCTTCTCGAGCTTCTTCAGGAAATCCAGTCCCGATACCGCCAGCACGGCACCCCCGACAAAGGTCCCCACAATCGGGAAGGGGATTCCTACCACGATTCCCGCGGCCAAACCCTTTCCCAGGCTCTTGAACCACCCGTCGCCGCCGGCGTACCGCTGCACAAGCGTCACCGCAACCGCTGCGCCGATAAACCCGGCCACAACAGTCACCGGGGTCGAGGTTCCCACGGTTAAAACATTTCCGGAGAACAACAGCCAATCCAACCCCAGGATCGCTCCACCCGAATACGGATGAAGCACCGTGCGCTGGTGTCCCTGTGTTACAGGCCCAATTTCCTTGCTCATACTGAAAACCTCACACCTGCTGTCACGGACCAACTCCATACCTGTGCTTGCAGCCCTGCAATGACCGACTTCTTCCCGTCCACCCCGTCCACTCGGTCCACCCTGTGCACTGGGTCCACTGGGTCCACTGGGTCCACTCAGCCGCAGCGGAGGCGCCACCCGGCTCTCCAAATCGTGGCGGCAGACACGGGGCGCACTTACGACCTGGCGTTTCGCATGACCGCGGCGTTCAGCTCCATTGGCCGCCCGCCTTCGACGCAATTGTACTGCTCGAAATCGGTATACCCAATCGAGCGCAGGAAGTCCTCATCGAGGAGTGCCTTGCCGTTCGTTTCCCCGGGCCGCTGCACGATCTCCCAGACCGCGTCTGCAAGGATATCGGGTTTCCGCCAGATAGTCGGGTCGCCCAGTTTGAAGTTGATTGTAGCCGCCGACTCGATGACGGATTTGGGCCACAGCGCCGTGGCGCAGACTCCCATGCCCCGGAACTCTTCGGCCATGCCCATTACTGTCATGGTCATGCCGAACTTGCTGATCATGTACGCGACATGCCCGGGGAGTACCGACAGATCGATGGGCGGCGACATCATGATGACATGCCCCGATTCCTGCTCGAGCATGGCGGGAAGAAAGCCCGTTGTGAGTGCGTACGCGCCCCGGACATTCACGTTCATTACAAGATCAAACCGCTTCATCGGCGTATCAACCATGTTGCGCCACCAGAGCGCCCCCGCATTGTTGATGAGGATGTCCACGCGCCCAAACGTTTCGAGAGTCAAGTCTACTGCACGGTCGATATCGCTCTGGACGGCCACATTGCATTGGATGGGCAAGGCCTCCGCGCCCAAAGCCCGCACCTCTTCCGCGGTGGCGTGGATGGTTCCCGGCAATTTGGGATTTTCTTCGGCGGTCTTCGCGGCAATGACGACAGCCCAGCCTTCGCGGCCCATTTTCAGCGCAATCGCCTTACCGATGCCCCGTGACGCCCCCGATATGAATGCGACCTTCCGGCTCATGTCATCCTCCTGTCGTAGCCCAGGCGCACGGAACGCCGGCGCTTCTCGAGGGCATCCGCCATCTGAGCTATTTGAGGCGCTTCAATACGGTCTCCTGGTACCGCTCCTCGTATAACGGGCTCTCCTGCCGCGCGGTCATGGGATAGTTCTGGGCGAGATTTTGCAAGCGTACCAGGCGCTCCTGGGTCGGGGGATGCGAAGAGAATATGGGCAGAGGATGACCGCCGCCCGCCTTCTGTTCTTCTGCGATCAACTTCTCCATGAACGAGATCATGGCATCGGGTTTGTAGCCCGCGCGAAACAGAAACTCCATGGCCAGCGCGTCGGCTTCCCGCTCATTGCCGCGGCTGTAGTAGCTCATGCCCAGAGCGCCTGCGATGTCCGAGGCCATCTTTGCCAGCGTATTCGGCTCTTCGCCGAGGAGCACCTGCGCGACAAGGCTGTACCCGTATTGCTTTGTCATGGCCTCACCGTGATGGTGCGCCGCGACGTGGCCGATCTCGTGCGCCATCACGCCCGCCAGTTCAGCCTCGTTCTCACATAACTTCATCAAACCCGTATAGACGTACATATGCCCGCCCGGCAAAGCAAACGCGTTCACCGTGTCCGGGCTGTCGATTACCGTAAACTGGTAGGTCACATCCTGCCTGGTTGCCACACGGCCCAGGCGTTCTCCAATACCCCTGACATAAGCCTGCAACTCCGCGTCCGTCGAGACCTTCTCCTGTTTCTCGATTTCGGTGGCGAGTTGCTCGCCCAACTCGATTTCCTGCGGGGTGGAAAGGATATTGAGTTGGAAGGGCTCCCCATCGAGGGTCATGCAGCCCGCCATCACGGCGGCGCACAACAAAAGCATGGCTGATACCTTACGCATTGCCGTTCCTTTCACTTGATCCGTGCACCCAATGCGCCATCTATCCTACGCTACTGCACGATATCCCGCAACGCCTCGAGCAGGGCATCCATTTCCGCATCCGTGCCGATGGTGATGCGCAGGGCGTCCCGCAACCGGGGGGCGTCGAAATAGCGCACGTATATCTTCCGCTCTTTGATGCACTCGAAGATAGTCCGGGCGTCCGGCGAGCCGTTCCACCGGGCCAGCACGAAATTGGATTGCGACGGTGTCACCGTGAATCCAAGCTTCCTGAGGGCCTCGCTGGCCCTTTCCCGTGTTTGCACCACCCGTGCGGCATTTTGTTTCATGTATTCATAGTCGCTCAACGCCGCAATCCCCACCGCCTGCGTGACCGCGTTCAGGTTGTAGGAATCCTTTGTCTTCAGAAATTCCGCAATGATGATCGGATTGGCCACCCCCAGCCCAAGCCGCAAACCCGCCAGGCTGAACGATTTCGAGAAGGTCCGCATCACTATGGCGTTTTCATGCCGCTTCGCGAAGTCCATGCAATCGTCCTCCGCGAAGTCCACGTACGCCTCGTCAATCACCACGATCCCGTCAAATTCCCGGCACAGGCGCTCGACTGCCTCCCGCGGCACACATACTCCCGTCGGGGCATTCGGCCGGGGCAGAAAACAAAGCCGCGCCCGACGCTCGAAAAACGCTTCCGGTAACTGGTACTCCTCATCCAGTTCCACCGAATCCACGCGCGCGCCATGCAGTCTTGCCAGGGTATCGTAAAGCGTATAGGTCGGACATGTCGTCAGGATGGTATCCCCCGGATCGACGAACGTTCGGACGGCTAAGGCCAGCAACTCGTCCATGCCATTGCCCGCGATCACCCACTCGGGACCTGCGTACCCCTGAATCTCGGCCCATCTAGCCCGCAGAGAAACCGACAGCGGGTCCGGATACTTGCGCAGGGCATCGGCCTCTACTCCTCTCAATGCTTCCAGGGCCATGGGGGAGGGGGGATACGGGTTTTCATTCGTATTGAGCTTGATCACGCCGGGGGCCTTGGGCTGCTCGCCGGGGACGTAACCCTCGATATCCTGAAGCAGTGTGCGCGCGTATTTCACTTCCTGATCTCCACGGCACGGGCGTGAGCCGTCAATTCCTCGGCCGTCGCCAGTTTGATAATGTCTTCGGCATCCTGTTGCAGACGCGTCTTTGAGTACGACACGTAATTCGTCACTTTGCGAAAATCCTCCGCCGAAAGCGGCGACGAGAATCGCGCCCGCCTTCCCGTCGGCAGGATGTGATTCGGCCCGGCATAGTAATCCGTCACGGCGACGGGTGTTCCGCCGCCAAGCATCACCGCTCCCGCATTGGTGATCTCCTCGAATATCCCCATCGGCTCCGCGGTTTGAATCGAAAGGTGCTCGGGCGCCAGCACATTCGTTAACCGGACTGCATCGTCCAGGTCGCGCACCACATAGACTGTCCCGAAAGTCTCGAGTGACGCGCGAATCGTCACTGCGCGGGGAAGCAGGGCCAGTTCCTCTTCGATTACCGCCTCGACCTTCCCTGGCAGGTCCGCGCACGGTGTGACCAGAATCGCCACCGAGTCGGGATTGTGCTCCGCCTGCGCCAGCATCTCCGCCGCAATCTCGCGCGGGTTGGCCTTTGCATCCGCCAGCACCACCACCTCCGAGGGGCCCGCTTCCATGTCGATGGCGCATACTGACGAGACAAGGCGTTTCGCCAGGGTCACGAAAATGTTCCCGGGACCCGTGATCTTGGGCACCGCCGGGATGGTCTCGGTGCCAAAGGCAAGGGCCGCAATGGATTGGGCGCCCCCAACCCGGAACACGCGCGTGGCTCCCGCTATTTTCGCTGCTGCAAGCACCAGCGGGTGAATGGTCCCGTTAAAGGATGGGGGAGAGACCATGATGATTTCCTCGACCTCCGCCACCAGCGCCGGCACGATGTTCATCAACACCGACGACGGATAAAACGCCGTCGCGCCCGGCACATACACCCCCACGCGTTCCAGGGGCGTAATGCGGCGGCCCATGACCGTTCCATCCTCGGAGGTCTCTTCCCAGGATTGCCGCAGTTCCCGCGCATGAAACGCCCGGATGTTTTCGAGGGCCCGTTCCAGCGCTCCGGCCAGGCCGTGATCAACCTTGTCCAGTGCTCCGTGAATCTCGTTCGAAGGGATCTCGAATTCGGACGGTTTGAGGGAGACCTTGTCGAATCTCTCGGTAAAGGCCGCCACGGCCGCATCGCCTCCGGTGCGCACTTCCTCCACGATGCTTCGGGTGCTCTCGAGCTGCTGTGCGAGGTGTCCTTCGCCGCCCGCGGAGGCATCCTCGCCCCGTTCGATTGCCCGAATGACCTCCTGCAACTGACGCTCGTCCGCTATGGTTACCGTTCGCATCGATGTCTCCCTCTGGAAACGTTTGGCCCGTAGAATACGGGGCGTATGCATACACGGCGCGGCTACAGGCCGCTCGGAGGATGGTCCACCCGGAAGGAACCAGGGCCCGCCTATCGCACGCGCTGGATATCCGCCCCGAGCGCGCTCAGGCGTTCCTCGATCCGTTCGTAGCCCCGGTCGATATGATACACGCGCGCCACCGCGGTTTCCCCTTTTTCAGCCACCAGCCCCGCGATGACCAGCGCCGCGCTTGCCCGCAAATCCGACGCCATCACCGGCGCGCCGCTCAGGCTCTTCACGCCGCGCACGATTGCAGCGTTTCCGTCCAGGTCGATGTCCGCGCCCATGCGCGCCAGCTCCGCCACCTGCATGAAACGGTTCTCGAACACCGTCTCGCGAATCACGCTTGCCCCTTCGGCAACGCACAGCATCGCCATGGTCTGGGCCTGCAGGTCCGTCGGGAAACCGGGGAAGGGCTGAGTCGTAATATCCGTGCTCTTGAATCCATTTGTTGCCCGCGCGCGAATGCGTTCGCCCAGTATCTCGATTTCCGCGCCGGTCTCGCGCAGCTTCTTCAGAAAACTGGTCAGGTGCTCCGCGCAGGCGTTCTGCACCGTCACGTCGCCGTGCGTGGCAACGCCCGCCAACAGAAACGTGCCCGTCTCTATCCGGTCCGGGATCACCGTGTGTTCGCCTCCCGCGAGTGCGTCCACCCCCACCACCGTGATAAGGTCGGTGCCGGCCCCCGAGATCTGCGCGCCCATCTCATTCAGAAACGCCGCCAGGTCCACAATTTCGGGTTCACGGGCAACGTTGGTCAGCCGGGTCACCCCTTCCGCCCGGCTCGCCGCCATTAAGAGGTTTTCCGTTGCGCCTACGCTCGGAAAGTCCAGCGCGAAATCGGCGCCCTTCAAGCGCCCTTCTGCAAGGACATACCCCTCTTCAATCGTGACCGAAGCGCCCAGGGCCTCGAGGCCCGCCAGATGAATGTCCACTGGCCGTGTGCCGATGGCGCAACCGCCGGGGAGCGATACGCGCGCCTTGCCAAATCTGCCCAGCAACGGTCCCAGCACGAAGAAAGAGGCGCGCATCTTGCGCACCAGGTCATAGGGCGCCTCCTGCGAGCCCACACCCGACGCGTCCAGGTTCATCGAGCGCCCCGTGAAATCGATGCGCATGCCCATCTCGGACAGAATCTTGTCCATCGTGAACACGTCGTGGAGACAGGGCACGTTATGAAGGACGCACGGCTCCTCGGACAACAGCGCCGCCGCCATCAGGGGCAGGGCGGCGTTCTTTGCGCCACGCACATACACGGTACCGTGGAGAGGGCGGCCCCCCCGAATTAAAATCTTGTCCATGGGGCTGGCGGTACTCCGTTCCCTGGTGAGGGGCACTCCATGACCCCGCTCCGTCAAAAAAGACAGGCCCAAAGCCGCGGGAGGCTCTGGGCCGGTCAGGCTGCCAAAAATCCTACTGATTGGTCGGGGGCGATGCCTCCCCGGCGTCGCCAGCGGGCGTCTCTACTGCAGATTCATCCACGGGGGCCGCGGAAGGTTCCACCGGTGCTGGCGCTTCAGTGGCCTCTTCGGGCGCCGATTCCATGTGCGACGGTTCAGCGACGGGCACGCCCGCGCCCTCCGCGTCGCTTTCCTGAGCGGAGGGCGTTCCGATCCCCGCCTCTTCGTAGCCGCTCATGTCAACGGTCTCTACATCGACCAGTTCCGGCGCTTCACCCTTCGAGATTCGTCCCGAAAGCAGCGACATCGCGAGGGCCAGCACCAGGAACATGCCTGCCATTACGTAGGTGAGCTTGACCGGAAGGCTCTTGCTCATACGCGGCCCGAAAACCGTGTCTGCCCCGCCGCCGCCGAGGCCGAACGCGCCCGCGAAACCGACGCCCTTGCCTTTCTGCAGCAAAACCACCAGAATCAACCCCACGCACGCGGGAATATAGAGGATCACGCAGATCCACCACAACCAACCGAAGACTGAGCTAAACATCCGCCTCGATTCCTATCGGTCCGCCCGTGTTCGCTCCGCCCTGTCAGGGCGCGAGCATCCGGAGCGTCCCTTTCCATAGGGTTTTAACCCTGTTACAACGACCGCTTCACTATCTCCGCGAATCCGTCCGCCTTCAACGATGCGCCGCCGACCAGCGAACCATCCACATTGGGTTTCGCCATCAGCGATGCCACATTGTCCGGTTTTACGCTGCCGCCATACTGAATCCGAACCTTATTGGCAACCCCTTCGCCGAATTGATCCCGTACGAGACCCCGCACGAATGCGTGAGCCTCTTCGGCTTGTTCCGGCGTGGCCGTCACCCCCGTACCAATGGCCCACACGGGTTCGTAAGCAATCGATGTATTGTCGAAATCCGCCTCCGACAATCCCATAAGCCCGTTGGTGACCTGACGTATCAGTACGTCGTGCATCTTCCCGCTCTCGCGTTCCTCAAGCGTTTCGCCAATGCAGAACATGACCTTGAGTCCGCTCGCCAGGGCAAAACGCAGCTTCTCATTGAGGAACTCGTCCGACTCGTTGAAATACTGCCGACGCTCGCTGTGCCCGATAATCGTCCACGTGCACCCCGCGTCCTTCAGCATCTGCGGCGAGATTTCGCCCGTGTACGCGCCGCTCTCCTTGGAATAGCAATTCTGCGCGCCGAGCTGAATGTTCGTGCCCTTCAGAGTTTCCGCAACCGGATAAAGTGCTGTGAAAACAGGGCATACAACAATGTCCACACCCTCGACCCCCGCGACAAGCGGCTTCAGCTCATTCACCAAATCCAGCGCTTCCCGCGCCAGCTTGTTCATCTTCCAATTACCCGCAACGAGTGGTTTTCTCACAACTTAACCTTCCCTTATCCGGTACCCCGATTGCTTCATCGCACGATTCTTCGGATTAGCCCAAAAGGTTAGCACATCGTCTCCGTGCGAAGCAAATGCCCGAAGACAAATGCCCGAAGACCATTTGTCAAACCACATTAGAAATGTCCTCTTTTCCGGGGTTCCGCGCCGGGGTTATCCAAGGGTTGTGGTCAGATGCGCAGCAGCTATCCACACCCCGGTCCACCCCGTCCACCCGGTCCGTGTCTGTCCGTGTGGGTCCGTGTCCGTCCTCTTGGTCTTCCACTGCCGCGAGCCGTCCGGTGCTTGCTTGCTGGTCTGGGCATCCCAGCAGAAAATTGCAGACACTCCAGTCAGATGCCATTATGATGTCGAATCTGCGAATATACAGGCGCCCTGAGTACCGATCGCCCACGATGCAGGTGGCCACGCTTCGTCAGAGAGGAGGCAGTTGATGGACCAGATACTTGTCGGCAGGGGTGAGCAGCAAGTCAGCTTGCTCGCCAGGTACGGCAACCGCCATGGCCTGATCGCAGGCGCTACCGGGACCGGCAAGACCATTTCGTTGATGGTCCTGGCCGAAGGTTTCGCGCGGATGGGGGTGCCCGTGTTCATCGCTGACGTCAAAGGCGACGTGGCCGGCCTGGCGCTCCCCGGCGTGGCCAACGAAAAGATTCAGCAGCGCGTTGCCCAGATCGGAATCGATGGCTACGTCAACGAGGCCAGCCCCGTGGTGTTCTGGGATGTTTTCGGCACGTCAGGCCACCCGGTGCGCACCACCATCAGCGAAATCGGCCCCAGCCTGCTGGCGCGAATCCTCGAACTCAACGACATCCAGACAGGGGCCCTCGAAATCACCTTCAAACTGGCGGATGACCAGGGCCTGCTCCTTCTCGACCTCGACGACCTGCGCGCACTGCTCGGCTTTGTCGCGGATAACCGCAAGGAAATCTCAAAAGAATACGGCCTGGTAAACACCCAGTCCGTCGCGGCCATTCAACGGGCCTTGCTGCCACTCGAGAGGGAAGGCGGCGAAGCCCTGTTCGGCGAACCGGCGCTCGAATTGACCGACCTGATGCGCACTGACCTCAGTGGCCGCGGCATCATCAACATCCTTGCGTCAGACCAGCTCATCCTGAAACCGCGTCTGTACTCGAGTTTCCTCCTGTGGCTGCTCTCCGAACTGTTCGAGAACCTGCCCGAAGTGGGCGATCTCGATAAACCCAAGCTGGCCTTCTTCTTTGATGAGGCCCACCTTTTGTTTGACGATGCGCCCCCGATGTTGCGCCAGCGCGTCGAGCA
>CAZFOG010000274.1:0-9010 GCA_964520685.1 uncultured Nitrospiraceae bacterium
GGGACATGTTCAAAGCGCCGTCCGCGGCGCGTCTGTCTGGGATCGCCGAGCGCCAGCTCGGCATCCGGGAAAGCCGAAAGACAAGCGTGCCGAGCTGGCGCTCGGCGATCCCAGGAGGGACACAAAAACCTCGGGACAGCGCACCATGAGCCGAGAAGCTCACCCGTGGACGATGAGAATAGAAACGACCGGTGAGGGCACCGGTCCCACAAAAGAGGGGGAATCCCGGTTTTTGGAATTTTCGAGGCAGCGCACCATGAGCCATTCGGCTCACCCGTAGACGATGAAAATACAATGACCGGTGAGGGCACCGGTCCCACATTCCGGAAGGGATATGAATTTTCGAGGCAGGGCTCTACAGCGGTTCGAAGAGGGGGTCTTCGGTCTGCTCGCGGAACAGGCTGGGTTCGGGCAGATTGTCCTCGTAGATCTCGACCCCCTGCTCTTCACGCAACGCCTTCATGAACTTCACGTAGTAGAGCGCGGGCGACATATCTTCCTTGGCTTCATCGAGGGTCTTCTGCGAGGGCAGGGTAATCTCGAGAACTTCCGCGACCAGGTAACCGGAGAGGCTGGCGCGTTGGGGTTGATTGGCGGCGCCTGGCACCACCATCTCCCAATTCTCGATGATCATGGGGCCCAGGATGCGCCCTTTCTGCGTTCCCGAGGCTTGCTCCCAGAACGACTGAAACTTGGGTTGTCCCGTATTGACCAGCGTAGTTTGCAGGGGAATGGCTTTTCGCGCTTCTATAAAGGATTTTGAGACCTCCTCCCACGGCTCCTCTTTGACCAGGCGTTTGCGGGCTTCGGCGGAGTTGGGGCCGGCATCGGCGGTCTGAATCGGGAATATCAGGCCGCGGAACGACGCCTTTTCCGGATTGAAGAGTTCGTCCTTTCGCATTGCGTATTCTTCCCCGAACTCTTCTTCGGAGATTGTGAGTTTGCCCTCTTGCACGGCGATCTCGATGGCGCGGATCACCGCTTCCTGCCGCATGACCTGCTCTTTCAGCTTTTCGATGCCCTGTTGGCGCCGGTATTGAATCGCCTCGTAATCGGCCTGGGTCATACCGAATTCCTCGAGGTTCTCGGGGCTGATGCTCAGTTCGGGGTGCTGCGCGTCGAAGACCCGGGCAATCTGCTCCTCTTGCGGAGCCTCGAGTTTGCCCTCCGCCACCAGATCGGCCATGAGCTCCTTTTGGAGCGTCTCGTCGATATATTTCTCGAGGACTTTGAGCAGATCGCCCCGGTTGTTGATGAGCGGACGCTCCTCCGGCTCCATCAAGCGCAGATGGCGGTTGAGGTCCCCGCGGGTGACGTAGGAGTCTCCGATCCGGGCAATGCGGATGCGGTCCCGGTCAACAATATTACCGCATCCGGCGAGCGTGCCCGCGAGAAGCAGAATCACTAGCGCCCTGGCCAGCAATGGGAACGAGAATAAGCGCTGCATAAGCCCTCCTTTATCATGGCCAAAGTCTACCACGAATGGGTTATTCGGTGAAACGCTCGCCCTGTTGCGCACGCCACAAGGGGATGGTATCATCGAACTCAGGTTTTCGGCAGAACTGTGCAGGGATATTCCCAATGATCGTAGTTGAGGACAGGTTATGAACATCGGCTATCTACTCTTTATGGGGCTTCTGTGCACAACGCTGACGTTGTGGGCGATTGTTGCGATTCGCGACGACGGCCAGGGCGCGGTCGAGGACGAAGAACCCGAACAGGAGCCGGCCGCGGAAGAAACAAAACCTGACGAGCCGGCCATTGAGGGCGAAGACGATACGGCCGAACCCGGCGAATAGCACGCCGGAGGGGTGTACATGCTGCGGTTTTCACCGTGTATCGAGATGTTCTGGACGGATTGTCCCTTCGACGAACGCATCCGGAGGGCCGCGGCTCTCGAATACGATGCCTATGAGTTCTGGTCGTGGTGGGATAAAGACCTCGCCGCTCTCGAGCATGCGGCTCAGGATTGCGGTCTGATCGCTTCCGCCTGCTGCGTGCGCACGGCCTTCACCGACCCCGCCACCCCGGCCATCCTGGTGCCGGAGGGACGTGAACCCTTCATCCAAGCCGTGCGTGACTGTATCGAGGTCCACAAGCGGCTGTCATGCCAGTCGTTTATCGTGACCACCGGAAATGCCCTCGAGGGGGTCTCGCGCAAGGTGCAATACGAGGCTTGCGTCGCGGCGCTGAAGGCGGCGGCGCCCATCGCCGAGGATGCCGGGTTCACGCTGGTCCTCGAGCCGCTCAACACGCTGGTGGACCACGCCGGGTACTTCCTGAACAGTGCCGGCGACGGATTTGCCATTGTCGAAGAGGTGGCGAGCCCCGCGGTCAAACTGCTCTTTGACGTCTACCATGTGCACATCATGGAAGGAAATCTTACGCCCCGAATCGTCTCGAACATCGACAAGATTGGGCATTTTCACGTAGCCAACCACCCCGGCCGCCACGAGCCGGTCCTGGGCGAGATCAACTACGTCTATGTGTTCGAGCAGATTGCCGCTGCCGGATACGATCGCTATGTGGGGCTTGAGTTCAAGCCAAGCGATCCCGACCTGACGGCATCGATTTTGGCGCGCGTGCTGGCCATGTCCTAGCGGTCAGGCCTCGGCTTCATCCTCGTCGGTGTGCTTCCCCAGAGACCGCAGAAAGGTGTCGAGATCGATGCCCGTCTCGGGCAGGCCCTGTTCCGGGTGAAAGCGGAGCGGATCGCGAATGTACGCCCGTTGGCACGTGGGACACAAATCCAGCTCGAATCCCTTATAGATCGTCTCTTCGAGTTCTTTGGGATCCTTGTCTTCGAACTTCTTAACCAAATCCTCCAATTCCCGCTTGTGGTCGCGGAGGAGGTCCAACAGGGAGAACTCGAATTCGCCCTTGGCGACGCGGACATCTATTTTGACCCGGTAACGGGTGTCGTTCCGCTTCATCTCCTTGCCACACCCGTCGCATACGTAGCGGTGCATGATGCGCCTCCTGTTTCGCGCCACTCGCGCCCCTGCATTATAGCAGGTGCGCGGAGGACGGGGCGTTCCGCCTGCTCGGGCTGCGCCGATGCATATTCTAAGTGCACTAGTCTTGGTTTTCAGGGAGGGGCTGAAGCCCTTTCCCGTCGGAGCCGTCCGTCGCTCACCCCTGAGCGGCGACGGACGCGCGACAGAGGGACAGGGCGGCATCCAGGCCGTGGCTTAGAAGCGTTAAGGGACGGAAGCACCGAGGACTGCCCGCTTCCCCCGTGAGCCGGTTTCCCGTCCAGGGTTTCCAGAACCCGGGCCCGGTTGCCTGCTTTCCCCACGTGATAAGCCCGATATCGTCACTCAGAAACGTGACGCCAAGCATGCCCGTGCCCAGGTAGACGGTGCTACAGGACAGCGCGATGACTGCCAGCACGGAAAAGCGGTGACGTTTCACGAAACAGGACACTGTGTTCACCCGCCTAGTTCCACACACCGTTTCCGGTAATGACGGTAATTGCCGAGGGTGACTTCCTCGGGGACCCCGTGATCGCAGGTTGGAATGTACCCGCCGCGTGCGCGCATCGACGGCAGGACGCGCTCGAGAAACGCGTCGATTGCCTCATTTGACTCGGCCAGCACGCGTTTGTCGATGCCCCCAAACATGACCAGGTCCGGATACCGCCGGCCCAGCTCGACCACATCGCAGCCGGCGGCCACCTCGAAGGGACTCATGACGTTCATGCCCATCTCGCGGTAGACGTCGATGACGGCCGGCGCACGGCCATCCGTGTCAATCTGAATGTAGAGTTTTCGGCCGCGATCAATCTGGCGCGCCCGTATGTTGGCGATGAGCTGCTGGTAATAGGGCAAGAGGAACTCACGCATCGTATCGGGGCCGATGAGCGCGCCCGTGTTGTAGCAGATGTCTTCGGCGAGGAAGAGTTCGTCGAGGGTCACATATTCCTGGTGGCGCGCGATCACGGCGTCAGCAAGCTCGAACCACGTCTGCATGCAGTCGTGGAGCAGCTCGGGCGCCTCGCAGAACATGCAAAGCACCGGCTCGGGCCCGATCAGGCTTCGCAGGTACATGTACCCGCCAATGACGTTCTGGACGATCATCATCCCTTCGGCGGCGCGAGCGCGGGCTTCGGCCATGCGCTGCGGCAAATCCGCGTACCGCTCGGGCGACGCGGGGTGCATCCGCCATTTGACGTATTCTTCCCAGGTTCGCTGGTCCTTTACAGGGTGTTCGAGGTAATCCGGCATAAACCCGTTGCGGCGGCCCTTGAAGTAGAGCACGTGACGGCCTGCGTGGTCCTGTTCGACCTCGTGCTCGCCCCGGTCCTCGACCACCTTCACCTCAAATTCGGGCACGAACGCGGCCTCACACCAGCCCAGTTGACCGAGCGAATGGTTCCCGGCCGGGTCGTAGTCGAATACCTCTTCGAGACTGGCATCCAGGGGCAGGCCCTGGCCGTACCATACATCCAGCGAGTAATACCCGAACTCCCGTTTGAAGAACGGCGCCCCGGGGGTGATGGCGTACGTCTCGCGCAGCTTGCGCGCCGCCGGGAACATGTGCTCCCCGGGCACCATCCCATGCACGCCGTCTTGTTCAGCTGCTCGTTTCTCCTCAGGCATGCAGGACCCTCAGATGGTTCTTCATTCATTGCCGGAACTGCGGCATCATACCACGACGGTTTGCGCTATCCCCACACCAAACGGCACAATCAGCCTCTGAATTCGTCCTGAGGGACAGCGAAGCATGAGCCAGTGGCTCACCCGTAGACGATGAAAATGAGGGGTGTGACAAGCGAAACCTTCGCACATGGACCCACACGGACAAACACGGACCAACACGGACGGGGAAACACCCGGTCTTTGGGATCTTCGAGACAGCGAACCATGGGCCGGGTGGCTCACCCATAGACGATGAAAACGAGCTGGATCAAAAACCCAGGGACAGACCCGTCTCGCTCCTGCGTCGCTCGCTTGGGTCAGTCCCGGTTTTTGAAGTTTTCCACGCAGAAACCTGCGTCATCCGGAGATAACGCATGAAGATCGCGATTGCGCCGGACTCGTTCAAGGAATGTCTGACGGCGGCGGCGGTGGCCGGCGCGCTCGCCAGCGGGGTGCGCCGCGCGCTTCCCAATGCGGAAATCGTCTGTGTGCCCATGGCCGACGGGGGAGAGGGCACCGTGGATGCGCTCGTCGCGGCCACGAACGGACGCTTTGCTGAGCTTACCGCCACCGGGCCCATGGGCAAGCCGGTATCCGCCCGGTATGGCCTGCTGGGCGATGGCACAACCGCGGTGCTCGAGATGGCCGCGGTGTCCGGCCTTCCCTTGGTGCGCCCTGAAAACCGCGACCCGCGAACCGCCACCACCTACGGAACCGGCGAGTTGCTCCGAGATGCGCTTGACCGCGGGGTTTCGCGCATCACCATCGGCATCGGCGGCAGCGCGACCAACGATGGCGGCGCAGGCATGGCCCAGGCCCTCGGCGTGTCGTTGCGCGATGCCGATGGACACGAATTGCCCCGTGGAGGGGCGGCCCTGGCGAGACTGGCCTCAATCGACCTCTCTGCAATGCATCCCCGGCTCAGGCAATGCGTGCTCGATGTTGCGTGTGACGTCGACAACCCCCTCTGTGGGCCCCGAGGCGCGAGCCGGGTCTATGGGCCTCAGAAAGGGGCAACGCCGGAGATGGTCGAGGAACTGGACGCCGCACTCCGGCACTTCGGAGAGGTTATCGAGGCTCGGTTGGGCATCCCCGTGCTGGATGTGCCGGGCGCGGGCGCGGCGGGCGGTCTTGGGGCCGGGTTGATGGCCTTTGCGGGCGGGGTGCTGCGACCCGGCGTCGAAATTGTCGCCGAAGCCTGCGAACTCGAGTCGCGGATTGCCGGCGCGGACCTCGTCATTACGGGCGAAGGCCGAATCGACGGTCAGACGCCCTTCGGAAAGACTCCAGCGGGCGTGGCCAGCGTCGCGCGCAAGCTCGGCATCCCCGTGGTGGCGGTCGCCGGGAGTCTTGGCGCGGGCTACGAGGCGGTCTACCCATGCGGAATCAGTGAAGTGCATCCGCTCATGTCCGGTGCGATATCGCTGGACGAAGCGCTCGCGCGGGCGCCCGAGTTGCTTGCCATTACGGCCGAATCTGTCGCGCGCACATGGGCCGCGAAACGCGGGGGAGAGCGGCAATAGGAACGCCGCTGCGAGGACTCGACGAGACCCCACAGCGGCGAAAAAGCGTGTTTCGAGCGTTGGCGCTACTTCTTTTCGCGGTGGACGGTGTGCTTGCGAAGGCGCGGGTTGTATTTTTTCAACTCCAGACGTCCTGTCGTGTTACGCACGTTCTTGAATGTGTGATACCGCGAGGTGCCCGGTGCTTCGGTGCACTCGAGAATAACCTGCATCCGGTTTTCTTTCTTCGCCACAGTCCGTTCCTCCGTTCGTAATGCGATACGCAGTCCCTGCGTTGTGTCTGAATCGGTATGTGCCGCGCTTCCGCGGAAATCCGCCCTCGCGCACAAGGGCATATTGTGCAGAATCCCCCCCCGGATTGTCAATTTTTCGGGCTGGGAGCGTGATGGCCGCCGTTCTATAGCACCAGCGCTTCCTTCTCGGGGTCGAATCGCACGGTTTTGCCTTCGCGCAGGGCCAGATAGCCCATGATCAGGGCCGTCTGCGTGTAATAGGCGCGTTCGGCAGGGCTCTGGGTTTCGGGGTTGCCCGCGCGCACGCATTCCACGAACTTGCGGAAGTACTCGCCCATGTTTTCGTTCCCCTCGACCGGCCAGCGCTGGGGCTCTTTCTTCGAGGCGCCCGACGCATCGAAGACGATTTCGTTGTCAAGGAGAGTAAGCGTGCCCTCCCAGCCGCGCAAGACGGGTATCTTGCCGGGCGCGCCGCGCGCGCCGGTGCCCTGGTGGGCGTTCCCCTGGGTGCCGAGGATCGCGCACGTGATGCCGCCGGGATAATCCACCAGCATGTTGAACGTATCCGGAACCTCGCGCTCGATCTGCTCGTTGGGATTCTCCTGCTGGGTCACTGCCAGCGGATAACGGTAGATGCCGCCTGTGCCCACGGCATACGCGGGCGCCTTCAGGTCGAAGATCGTCGTGACGGGCGTGTACGAGTGGGGGAACAGGTCGGTGCTTGGACCGCCCGCATAGTCTTCATACATGCGCCAACGGAAGAACCGGCTCACGTCGAATTCGCGCTTTGGACAATCCCCGAGAAAGGCTTCCCAATTCAGATCTTTGCCCGGCTTCGCATTCGGGTCGTCCACCGCCATGCCCCGTTCGCCCCAGTCGCCCACGCGGAAATACCCGCATTCGGCATGGAGCGGCTGGCCAATCAAGCCCTCGTCAACCAGCGCCTTCATTTGCCACCATGCGGGATCGGACATGCCCTGCGTCCCCAGCAGGAAGACGCGTTTGGTTTCCTTGGCGACCCGGGCAATCTCCCGGGCCACCTCGAACTGGCTCCAGTGGGTCAGGGGCTTTTCGCAATAGACGTCCTTCCCCGCGCGCATGGCATCAATGGCCTGTGGACCGTGATGGTGGTCCGGCGTGGCGATACTGACGATGTCCACATTCGGATCAGCCAGTAATTCCCGGTGATCCATATACTGCTTGGCGTTCCCGGCTGCCTGGGCGGCGCGCTCCATACGCGGGCGGTATACGTCGCAGACGGCTACGACGTCGACGTTGCCACCGTTCTCGTCCAGCCATTTCCATGTGCCCATATGGCCCATGCCGCGCCCGCCGCAGCCGATAAGGCCGATGCCCAGCTTCTCGTTGGCGCTCTCCGCCGAGTGCGCGATAAACGGACCGGCCTTGAGGGCCGCCATGCCCGCCGCTATCGAGGCGCTGCGGCCGATGAACGTCCGCCGGCTGAGTGGATTTGTGCGATTCAAGTCCTTGCTGTCCACGGTATGCTCCTCCTCTTCGGATATGGGCCACAGTTTCCCGTATTCTCCCGCTCATTCAGTCCTTTTGAACCGATTGTTGCGTTTCCAGCCATTTCTGGTACATCCGTTCGACCGCATCCGCGTCCGCGTGCCCGTCCCACAAGGCCACGCCGTAACGCAGCGTGAGCGGTGTTCCCGCTTTCAACTCCATGGGCTCCCGGTAAAGATTCAAGGTGGCGGACAAATAGTCGAATGGCGTGCTCATGGTAAACCACCAGGCGGGATGGCGCGGGTTGCCCGGCGAATCGAACATGGCCACCGTGACCGGCTTGCCGTCTGCCAGCGAGGTGTACGCGCACCAGCGGGAGCGCGTCACGTGTTCGTCGCCCCGAACCAGGTCGCCTTCCGCGTTATCCGCGTTAAAAAACACGCCATCCTGGTCCATGGATTCCAGAAACCGCATGCCCAGACCGAAATAGTGCGAGCCAGTCAATTGGGCGGACGCTCTTCCTTCCGGGACGGCCAGCTCCGTCTCCCAGGTCATGACGGACGCGCCGAACGCCTCGGGACTGAAGGCCTCGATGGAGCGCTTTTCGTGAACCAGGGGGCTGTCGGAATCCGGGCCGAGCCAGTCCAGGCGTTCGACGAATCCGGCGGTGTCATACCGGGGATTCAGGTCCCCCATATCCGGGAATTCCCGGTGCACCTGCCGCCCCGGGGCGTTCCCTTCCTGCCAGAAGTCGACGCCGTCGACGGCTATGGCAAACATCAGCGCGTGGTGATGCAGATGGTCGTGGGGAGCGTCCCGCAGGACGTTAATGCCGCCGGGTGTCCGGAGAATTGCGATGTAGGGCTTATAGGGGACCCCAGTGTACCGGTACTCCGCGAGAGCCTTGTCGCTGACGTTCAGGACGACATGGGTGTTCGTGATTTCCACGTTGTTCTGGGCCTCCGCCGGCACTGCCGCAAACAACAGTATCATGCCGGCAGCAACGAGGAAGTAGTAATGGGCTGTCATGGGTCGGCTCCTGTTGATTCCCCGGTCTGCATCGCGCTCCAGTATACTGCATGGCACGTGTGGGGAACGAGTATCATCGAACCAAACCAGAAGTCTGCGAGAGACTTACGTCGCGTCT
>CAZFOG010000275.1:0-9008 GCA_964520685.1 uncultured Nitrospiraceae bacterium
ACCGATCTCCTGCCGGATGAGATGGCGGAGAGCCTGGGAATCAAGGTATATCAGGCGAGACAGCTGTTTCGATGGGTCCACGCGAAACAGGTATTCGAACTCAATACCATGACCGACCTGTCGAAGAGCATGCGCGAAGACCTTCAAGCGCGCGTGACGCTGCCGCAGATACGGCCCCTTCAGACTCTCGACTCGCGGGAATCCGAGGCGACACGGAAGTACCTGTTCGCTCTTGTAGATGGTCAAACGGTGGAAGCGGTTGCGATTCCTGACGGCGAGCGGCTGACCCTGTGTCTCTCCTCGCAGGTGGGCTGCGCCGTGCGGTGTGCATTCTGCGCCACCGGGATGTCGGGTTTTGTGCGCAGTCTTAGCCCGGGGGAGATCGTCGAGCAAGCGCTGTATTTGTTGCGGGACCGCGATATGCAGGGCCGTACGCCCAATATCGTATTCATGGGCATGGGAGAGCCTTTCCGCAACTACGACGCCGTGGTCAAGGCCATCCGTATGCTCATGCGCAAGAATGGTCTCAACATCGGCGCGCGGAAGATTACCGTATCCACCGCGGGCGATGTTCCCGGCATCGAACGGTTCGCTGCGCAGAAATGGCAGGTGCGTCTCAGCATATCGCTGCACGCGGCAAACGACAGACTGCGTTCCGAACTCGTGCCTCTCAACCGGAAATACCCCCTGAAGCGACTCATGGCGGCCGTGCGGAGCTATTGTGAGACGTCGGGGCGCCAAATGACCTTCGAGTGGACGCTTATTCGCGGCGTAAACGATTCGGTGCAGGATGCCCGGGAATTGCTCGAGCTGACCCGCGGGCTCAAGCCATTTGTCAACCTCATTCCCTACAACCGTGTCGAGGGCCTTCCGTACGAACCTTCGCCGCCGGATACGTGCAAGGCGTTTCTGGCCAGGCTCGAAGCTGGCGGGATGAGCGCAACGTTGCGCAGGGAGCGTGGGGGAGACATCGACGCCGCCTGCGGCCAATTGCGGGCGCGGCAGCTCGGGTCCGGCGAAGGAAACAATTAATCTCCCTGCAGCAATCTTTCTTCGAGGGTCGCCTGCAACCGGTTCAGGGCCTGCTCGACTTCAGACCGCAGGGCCTCGATGGTTTCCGGAGTGTTGTCGCGCGGGGGATAGATGGGTTCGCCGTACGCGGTTACCAGGCGGGCGAACGGTTTCGGGATGATCAATCTGTCCCAGGAATGCATGCGCCAGCAGCGCGATGCCGCAAACGCATGGGGGACGATCGGCAGTCCGGTTCGTAAAGCCAGAACCGCCACGCCTGGTTTGGCGGCTCTACGGGGGCCCCGGGGCCCGTCCAGCGTGAATCCGACGGCGGGCACCACTGCGCTTGCTGCCTGCAGTTGCTTGAGGGCTTCGTGTCCTCCGCGCGATGAAGAGCCGCGCAGGGCGTAAAGGCCAAAACGGCGCACCACGCGTGCGGCCAGTTCGCCGTCGAAGCTGTAGCTGGTGAGCGTATGGTAGCCCGAATTCCGATGGTGCCAAGCCGCCAATCCGAGCGTTTCATGCCAGATCGCGAGTATGACGTGTTTCCCCGACGCGATGAGCGGCCGGAAATGCTCGAGTCCTTGCCGCTCCTCACGGCAGGTGATGCATATCCCCTTCAACGTGCCGGCTATCAGGGGAGCACTTGCTGCCAGCACCATGCGTTGCCTGAAGGTAAAGGCGTACGGGCTCCGGTAGATCAATCCCGGATGGCTCAACGGGATTCCATGCCTCGAATCAGTTGGTAGATCACGCGTGTGCGCGGAACGGGCAGGGCGGCCACCTGGGCCCGGCGCAGTATTTCCCCGCTGAGACTCGCGATTTCGGTGCGTCTCCCGGCACGAATGTCCTGAAGCATGGGGGAAACGCTGTGAGGCCATTTCTGGCAAAGTTCCTCGGTCTCCTCGACGAGACTATAGGGGAAGCGGTACCCCTCCGTGGAGGCCACCTTCACGCTCTCGACCACGAGGTCGCGCATCAACTGCCGAACTTCAGCAATCTCGAGCAGGGCGCCGTTCTGGACATCGAGGAGGGCGGTCAACGGGTTAATTGCGTTTGATGCGGAGACCTTCTCCCACAGGGTTTGGCCGGGAGCGGCGGTGACTTCGATCTGGAATCCAGCGGCGCTCAAGGCGGCTTCCGCGGCGTCCGTTGGGCAGGAGGTCCACGAGCCAAAAGCGGTTTTGGCAGCAGCGGTGTGGGTGACTTGGCCTTCGCTCGTGAGCATGGCGGCCTCGTGGGTCACGCCGGCCAGCACGTTGGCGCTGCCTACGGCGGAACACAATGCTTCGGTGTTTCCCAGCCCGTTTTGCAGGGTCAGCAC
The DNA here is from genome assembly GCA_964520685.1 of uncultured Nitrospiraceae bacterium. GTDB lineage: Bacteria > Hydrogenedentota > Hydrogenedentia > Hydrogenedentales > SLHB01 > UBA2224. Next base: position 2,336 of record CAZFOG010000275.1, read on the forward strand.
GGGCGTGTTCGGGGGAAGCGTCAAGGACGGTGTGACGTGGGATTTGACGAATACGATGAGAAGATCCTGCTCTTCGGGGATTTCCGTTGATAGGGCGGGCTTGGCACTGAGGGACCCGGCGTTGGATTCAACGCGAATGCCTGAAGCATTGAGGCGCTTGGCGCGATCGGGTTTGTAATCAACGAGTGTCGTATGTACCCCTCCATCCGCAAGCCGTGCCGCAAACAGGCACCCCATCGCTCCCGGACCAACGACCGTAACTCTCATGGCTGTCCCTCGATTCTTTTCCGCTCTTGTTTGCCGTCCCGGTCCTAATTGCCCGCCTTCTGTGCGTTTTCGGGGACATACGCTTCGGCGAACTGTTTCTGTTTGTTCAGTTCTTCACAGGCCTTGAGGGCGTCTGCTCTCTTTGCGTAACGTCCCACGTAAACCCGGATGTATTTTCCGTCGGATGATTCCTCCAATTCTACATCAAGTCCGGTGCTTTCTCGCACCTCCTTTGCATATGCGTCGGCCTTGGCACGGTTCGCCCCTGAAAAGGCAATCAACTGGATTCTGTAAAATTCCCCCTGGGCCGAGGGGGCGGCCGGGCCGGGCGTAAGGGTCTCCGGAGGCGGAACAATCTTGTCCAGCGTGACCTTGGTGTCACCCGCCGCGGGTGCCGGGGCCTGAGCGGCTGCATCTGTCTGTTGACCGGATTCCGCCGCGGGCGGGGGCGCGGATTGCGTCCCGGCGGCGGCGGGAGACTCCGCCGTCTTGGCTTTTGGGTCCGAGCTGCTCTGGGCGGAAGCCGCGGGAGATTCCGCATCCGGCTTGGGCGGCAGCGATACTGGTTTCGGGCCGGTGGACGAGCCGGCGCTTTCGGTCTCGGCGCGGGCCTCGGGCGGCACGCTTGTCACCGTTATCCGCTTCTCTTCCTGCGTTGCGGCGTTCTCGGCGGGTGCTGGTACGCGGCTCAGCGGGGGTTTGTCGTCATTGGCCGGGAACTGGGGACGCGCACCCGCGGGCGGGGTGACCGTGTCTTTCGGGGGCAGCACGTCTCTGCGTGGACTGGTTTGCCTGCCTTCGGGCGCTGCGTTACGGGGTTGGGGCCCTGGAGACGGGGGAGGCGTGCCGGGAGGATCCGGAGCGGGGAGGAGCTGTGCTGTTTGCTGTCTCGCCTGGTCTGCGTTGAACACAGGCTCGAGACGCGAGGTCACGACCCCGAGCAGATAAAAGAACAAAGCGCCAACCATCAGGCCGCAGACCGCCAGCACCATTTGGCCCCGTGTAAGCTGGATTACCGGCTCGTCATCTGCGCTATTTGGTGGTGTCTTACCCCGCTGCCTCATGTGCTGTCTCCATGGATTCTGCACTCGGCCCGCTGTCCGGGCCGGTGGAACCGTCGCCCGCTTCCTCGCCAACCTCCAGTTCGTGGAGGCGCTTCAACAGGGCCTGCCGTCCATCCTCGAGTTCCTGATAGCTCAGGTTCGGATCGCCGACCTCGATGAACCGGTTGCCGATGCGGTCGGCAAACAGGGCGATGCGGGCGCCCCCGTCCTCGTCGTCGAACTCCTTAATCAACCTGAACACCTTCTGTCTGCGCAGTAATTGCGCCGCCAGATAGGCTTTGGCAATCTCGCTCCGGTCCTTGGATTCCGCCGATTCATAGAAGGCCTGCCGGAGAGGCGAGAAGACCTCCGGCGGCTGCTGTTCTTCTATCTTGGGATCCACGTATGTCGTGGACCACACTGCGACGGTGTTCGGATGCTGCTCAGGGTCCCAGTGGGCCTTATCATAGTCCCGCCGCGCAAAAGCCTGGTCCTCGATCCGGATAAGCGAGTAAATCTCCTCCCCGTGCTCGAAAGGGCGTTCACATTCCGAGCAGACACGTGCACACTTGCTGATTCTGATTTCCATAATATCCTGTGTTACTTGTCTGAATTCTCGGGGGGGGTGCGCGCCCCCAACATCCCAGCCCCGATTTTAAACACATCGACCAGGATTTTTCTAGGTAAATCGAAGACCTGGACGACTTCGCTGGTGGTTTCCAGGGCGCCGCTAACCAGCGTGATGCTGGGCGAGGGAAGGCTTGCCAGCTCGCTTCGGGGCCTCAGGGTGGGCCCCTCGATGCGGAAATCCAGTTCCAGATCCCGGTTAGCGAGCCGGTAGCCTTGCAGCGTGAAATTGTCGCGAAGCGCGGGAATGCGCTCGGCCGTATCGGGGGAAATGGCAAGTTTGATGGCGTAGTTCATCTCGCCGCCGGTCACAAAGCTGCCATCGCCGGTGAGCCGGATGCCCTCCGCCACCAGCTCGGCATTCTCCGTGGTAACTACGTCGTTTTGGAAGGAGACGCGCGATGCCAGCCGCTCAAACTCAAGGGATGGCGGGAGCATGCCAGCGCTTTCCTGCAACTGACCTTTGAACTGGGCAAGCAGGAAGTCGGCGTTGAAATGTCCATGCCGGACATCGAATCGTCCTTCTCCGGCCAAGGTGTGTGGGTCGTCCCGATCCATGGAATAGGTCACGTTGCCGTCGACAGTCCCATCGAGCACGTCGGGGTATTTCAGGTGCTTCAGGAGCGGCCCCGCAGGGATGGTCTCCCAGACGAACGTGGTCTCGTACGCGTTTTGCGCGCGAGACAGCCTGTAGCTGCCTTTGACACGCCCATCGCCCACCTTGGCCTCAAATGCGCGCACGCCCACTTCCGCCTCGGTGAAGTAGGCTTCTCCCGTGAATGCCGTTCCCTCCCAGGGCGAGGCAACGAGATGGTCCGCCTCCAGATGGAATACCCAATCGCGCGGCACGGGAGGAAACCGGTCTATCAATTCGGCGGGGCACTTCACGGGGTTAAACCACCGGACGCCGAAGGGCGGCGTCGAGGCGTCCGCGGTCTGCAGCCAGAGTTCCCCGGTCGACGGGCTGCCCCGTGTGAGGGCCAGCCGCACCCGGGTATCCTTGAGCTGATGGGGTGTCTCGATGCCCATGGGCAGCAGGCGCAAATCATCGAGCTGGCATTCGAGCTGGGCATGCCAGGCATTCGGTTCGACAGTATCCCGAATCCATTCGTAGGAGGCGTTATTCAGGGCAGCGCCGTGCACATCGTACGGCAATCGGAGGCATTTCGCGATGGTGGCAATGTCGGCTTTGGCCGCGGTTGTGGTGGACTGTTTCAGGCTCCACTTTCGCCCTGACTTGGCCAGGTTCATCTCTGCATCCAGGACGGTTTCCGCGGCGATGACCTGCCCCTTGAGCGTGACTGCCTTGCCCGGTCTAATGTCGGCGTTGCCGGTCAGGGTGATGCCAAGCCCTTTGGGTTTGCTGAAAAACCATTTGTAATCGACCTGGGCTTGCGTGAGTTCAACCGCAAATTTCGCCGTGGTGCGTTCAGGGCGAAGGTCTGCCGAAGCCCTCACCGTGGCGCCCCCCGAGAGGGCGATGTCCCGAATGGCATTTGCCAGATGCGTGTCTTCGAGATTGGCGATGGCACCGGTGAGAGACGCCAAACCGGTTTTGTCGGCGAAATTGTAGGCCAGTTCTCCGACCATGGCGTTCCCCTGGAATATGAAGCTGAGGGGCTGAATCTGAACGAGGCGGTCCTCAAGTTTCACCAGGCCGGATATCTTCAGAACATCAATCCCGTACGGTTTATGCGACACGGTACCGTCGGCGATGGTCAAGGCGGCATGCGCAACCCTGTCCTGGGAATCCCAGGCTCCTTCGATATTATCGAGCGTCATTTGGACCGTAGGCACACGGGCGTCTCTGGGGTCGAATGCGAGCATGCCTCCCGCGGCATTGGCGCGCGCTTCGATTCGAGGCTGCTCGATGCTGCCGGTGAGGGAGAGCGAGACGTTGTAAGGCTCCGAGAGCTGGAGGTCCAGCTTGCCGTGGTCCTGCAGCCGCCCCATAACCGCCAGGTCCAGGATTTCGGCAAGGGGAAGCCGGGAACTGTCGATCTGCAAGTCAAAGTGCGGGGTTTCTTTTTGAAACCAGACGCTTCCGGACAGTTTTCCGGCGCCGATTTGCGCGGATTCGGCGGATGCGGAATTCAGGATCAGTTCACGCGAGGCGGTATTGTAGGAAGCCAGCACCTCGAGCGAACCCGTTGCGGGCAAGAGGAAGGGGGGCTGGTCCCGAATTGTGAGGTTCTCGAATCCCGACTCCAGCCAAACCATGAGGGTCATGTCCGGATAGGCCACAATACGGGCCTTGGGGCGGGCGACACCCGTCCGCACAAATTGTCTCGAGGCGGGCAGGAATACGTTTACATCGTCGGTGCTCAGGCGGGACGACTCGACCTTGAGTTCAAAGTCCCGGGCCGAGGTGTAGAACAGGCTCACCTTCAGGCTGCTGTCTTGGTTTCCGTTCAACAGTCCGGACGCATTGGCCAGGATGTGCTCTGCCTGAGGCACCCGGTAAATGTCGAAATCGAGGTTCTGGATGGAAAGCGACGTATCGCGAACGACGTTTTCAATTTCCAGGGTGCATTGTTTTCCCAGCACACGAAACGCGCCCAGAGCTGCAAGCCGTGACGTGCCTGATGACGCTGCCGGGGACTCTTGCGGGGCGTACCAGGCCTTTCCGGGGGTCCGACGCAGCCGAAAGACGGCGTGATCCAATTCGATGCGCTCGACGTTCAACTCTCCGTACAGGAGGTCCACGATATCGATGTAAATATAGGCCGAGGGAATGCGGATACTCGCGAAATGCCCGTCTTCGGGCGAGAAGTCGATGCGCAGGTCGTCGACGCGTATCCCCCGAATGCCCGCCGCCGCAACCGAGTCGGCGTCGAGGCCAATCCCAATGCGCGATTCGGCCGCTTCCAGCACCAATTGACGCACCGCTTCCAAACGATACTCGACGAACAGCGTCGCTGCCGCAAGCAGCCCGCTGAAAACGAGCAGCGCAAAAAGCCAGATCCGGGTGAACCGGCCGGCACGAGCCCCTCGGCTTACTCTCTCCTGGAGATGCTTACTAGTCAGGAACGTCTGCCTTTTCTTCTTGAGTGGCTTCTTCCGGGTTGTCGAGCCAGGTCAGGCCTTTGGCTTTCAGGAGTTCGTTCTTGAGGCGGTCAACGATTTCGGGATGGTCCTTCAGGAAGATGCGGGTGTTTTCGCGGCCCTGGCCCAGGTTTTCTCCATCGAGGGAGAACCACGACCCGCTCTTCTGGATAAGCTTTTCGGCTATCGCCATGTCGAGCACGTCGCCTTCCTCGGAGATGCCCTCGTCAAACAGGATTTCGAATTCGGCGGTACGGAACGGGGCACTGAGTTTGTTCTTGACGACCTTTGCGCGTACGCGGTTGCCGACGTTCTCCTCTTTGTCCTTTACCGAAGCGATGCGGCGCACTTCGACGCGCAGCGTCGAATAGAACTTGAGCGCTTGCCCGCCGGTGGTCGTCTCGGGACTGCCAAACATGACGCCGATCTTCATGCGTATCTGATTGATGAATATCACCAGAGTCTTGGACCGGCTGATGGCTGCCGTGAGTTTGCGCAGTGCCTGTGACATGAGCCTGGCCTGGAGACCCACATGGGTGTCGCCCATCTCGCCCTCGACTTCCGCCTTGGGTACCATGGCGGCGACCGAGTCGACCACGATGATGTCAACGGCGTTGCTGCGAACCAGTGCCTCGCAGATTTCCAGGGCTTGCTCGGCGGTGTCGGGCTGCGAAACCAGCAGGTTATCAACGTCCACGCCGATTTTGGTGGCGAAACTGGGGTCCAAGGCATGCTCGGCATCGATGTAACACGCTATGCCGTTGTTTTTTTGAGCATTCGCTACGGCATGAAGCGCCAGGGTAGTCTTTCCTGACGCCTCGGGGCCGAATATCTCGACGACGCGTCCCCGGGGGAAACCGCCCACTCCTGTTGCGATGTCAAGAGACAGGCTTCCCGTCGAGATGGCCCGTACCTTTTGGACGAAATGATCGTCTCCGAGGCGCAGCAGGGTCCCCCGCCCGAATTGCTTTTCCAGTTGCGCCACCGCAATGTCGAGAGCCTTGTTGCGTGCGTCATCATCCGATCTTGCAGCCATAGCGTACTCCTTCCCGGATTTTATCTGAAAAAAAATTCACCTACCGCGCCTATGGTGCCACAATGCCTGGGGCTTGTCAAGAGGCAACTCGGAATGGCTTATTGTATCCCTTTTTCAGGCGAAGTCCAACGCTTTTCTCGATGCGTCCGGGCCCTGATGCCCGGAGCACTGCCGGAGGTGTGCTCCCCGCCGCCCGATGGCTGCGCGTGGTGCATGAGCGTCCCAGCGGCCTCGAAAATTCCAAGAACCGCGACTGAGGTTCTGAGGAATAGAGTGGGGGCTGTGGTCCCGGGGCTGCGTCACGCGTATCCGCGCGACTTGCCCCGGGCTACTCACATTCGACTCCTCTGGAATCGCTGCAAAGCGGCGTGGAGGCGCGAGCCCTATCCGAGGGCGGTCTTCGAGGTGGCATGCGCATCTTACGCATGATTATGGCGCCGGGGCCCCAAAACCGGCATTTCCTGCTCTGTTGGGGGGACGGGGGAAACCCTCGCACATGGACCCACACGGACCGACATGGACCTACACGGACCTACACGGACCTTCACGGACGGGGATACACCCGGTTTTTGAATTTTTGAGGCAGCGAACCATGAGCCGACCGGCTCACCCGTAGACGATGAAAATACAATGACCGGTGAGGGCACCGGTCCCA
>CAZFOG010000276.1:0-8985 GCA_964520685.1 uncultured Nitrospiraceae bacterium
CGGCGAGGTGGCATCAATGGTGGGAGCTATTCTGGCAGACATGGGCAGAAGCATGCAGGTGATCAACATTACGCACCTTCCGCAGGTGGCTGCCAGGGGCAGGATACACTACCATGTATATAAGGAGGAGGGCGACCACTCAACAATTACGAGGGTCAGATTGTTAAATGACGATGAAAGGGTAAGGGAGGTGGCCAGGCTCCTCAGCGGAAGCACTGTAACTGATGCTGCGATGCGCAATGCCCGGGAACTGATGAAGGACAACTGAGTCTGCTGGCTGTAAAAGAACCGAAACAACAAAATCATGATCAAGAATCTGCTCGAGAGCAGGCAAAAAGGTCTTATATATTCCAATTCAAGGTCCGGAAAGTAGCATAACGATCTGAATCTTCTAAAACACCTAATCCTCTCCAAAAAATATTATTTTTCTAAAATACGTTAACTCGTTATACTTTAATGAGTTATCTGATTTTTAAACGTCATACATCTCGAGAAGATATTAACAATTTATCAACAATAATTTAATGTGATAGCTGTAAAATATTGTCATACAGTGATATACGAAAATATCTGCCTGTAACGGAAAAAATGGCTTTTTAAAGTATAATATATAGAAGCCGATTCTAACGTAAACCAAAATAAGAGGAAATATGGAACCAAATGAAACCAGTGATTATGTGCCTGTAAAAGATCGGGCAAAGATTGCGGCAATTATTACAAGTGTTGAATCACATTTATTATCGGTCAAAAGGAATGTCTTCGAAATCGGGAAATGTCTATCCAAAGCAAAACACATTCTGCCTCATGGGACTTTCCAAAGATTCATTACTGACCACTTCAATAAGGAACTGCCATATAGCACGGCAAATCTTTATATGAAGATATATGATAAGTTTAGGCTCACTCCACGGGCAGTCCAATATCTGCCTATCACATTTCTACTCAAACTAACTGATAATAGCTTTCCTGAAGAAGTATTAAACATCATCAAGGAGAATACGAGTAGCGATAGTATTGATATTCAGATAATTAGCGATGCATTTGCCAAATTCAAGAACAAAGAAATCAATCTGTCTCAGTTTGAAGCTGTTGCGAAGAACCAAATTGATCTAGCAACAGAAATGGAATGGGGCAGAACTGAAAAACGGAATAGTAAGGCTATGGCAGATACAACACATAATTGTTTCAGGGCATTGTCAAAAGCGGTGGGTAAGATCGACACCATGACGAATAATATGATCTACTTCCTTTATCCTGAGCAGAGGCAAGGCATTGTAAGGGACATTGATGACGCTATCCGAATGTTGGAAAAACTTAAGTTGAACTTAGATAACAAATCCTATCAGCAGTTCTTTGTTGTACAGGCAAATGACAGGACAGGAAGGAGGGAGCTTGTTGCAAACAATCTTACTGAAAACTCTAATAATTAGAGATTTCAAGCTTTCTCAGTGAGGCTTATTGTTCTTTGACATGCTGGTAAAATAAATTTGTGATTCTCAAATCATCTTGCGAACTTTGATATGCAGTGTCACCATCAGAGTGACAATCCTCAAGTGAGGGAAATGCAGCGAGACAATTGAGCCCCGGATGTCACAGACAGGTCCGGGGCTTCTTAATCAAAGGCCAAGGCTTAATTGCGGACTATCATCACTGTCTTCTTCACTGCCATTATCTAATATAATATCAGGTATATCGAACAATGTAAATGAATTTGAGTGACTGAGTAATTCTTCAAAACTAAAATCTTCCAAGAAATTCAAAGCATCATCAATATTAGAAAATTCGAAGACCTTAACCTCTCCAATATTCGTATGAATTTCGATAGTTACTCTTTCAACTTCTCTGTCAGTTGAATTGTCCAACGTTTTTTCAATGGCTGCTTCAATTTCAGGCTTAATCTCGGCGATCATGTCCTCGGCTATCTTTAATTTGGCCTCCTCGGATAAATTAACATATTGATCCCATGATCTTTGGGCAGTATCACGGTCCTTTTCTCCCCAATCATATTTGATTTTATGCTTATTAAATAGCTCAGTTATTTTATCAAAAGGGATGATAAACAAGTTTATATCATGACTTTTCATCATCGCTATTGATGACTTACTCCAACTACCAGCTAAAATGGCGAAAGAGCTTCTTACTGAGTTATATCGCCGTCTTATTGAGCTGTGCGCAGTACAAACCCAACTTCCTTTGTCCCTATTATGTTTTTCATAACGGATGTATTTATACTCAATAAGAATCAATGGTTGATTCGCTTCATTAGTAATGACTGCATCAATATTATAAGCTGTCCCATAATTATCATAGAGTAGCAACTTTGTGGCCTTATGCGTTTTTGCATTGACCTTGCCCTTTGAAATGAGACGACAAGAATAATCATTAACTATGTCTGCCAAGTAGGCGTTTAGTGCGGTTTCCATATGTGCCCCAATTGCTTCACCAAGAGCACTGCCCGGATTCTGAACCTTGCCAGGCACTTTCACTTTCTGCTTTGTCATTTTTGTAAAATTACCACAGATTCTCTAAGCATTACATTATGTCGTTGCGGATTATTTGCCCATTTCCCACCTCGCTCACGTAAAACATCAATCTTGTAATTATTAAATCCAATAGAGATTCCAATCTTGCCAATTAGTTCGTCTGTTGGTATATGTATACCATATGGAGCCGAATCTCCTAAAATATACAATGCTTTTGCCCCTGGCTTAAGAATTCGATAATTGTCTTTAAGAATTCGGTAAATATCATTAAAATAACCTATTGTCATCAAATCATAGCTTTTCTTGCCTCTCTTGGTTAGTCTAACTTCAGACAATTTCTGAGAAGCCTCATAGAGAAATAAATATTCTTTGGGGCATTCAAGTTTAAAATCTTCAAGGAACTCATATCTGACATCATTACGACTGATTTGGGTTGTGGCACTGGTCATTAGTTTTGTACGTATTTGGTCAGAAATATCACCCCAGTTTTTTGCGTCACCCATAAAGTACATCTCTAATCTCGTTCTGTCTGCATAATCAAAGTTATTCAGATATGGTGGTGAGGTAAAAATATGATCTGCAGAGTTAGGTTCTATTATAGAACTTGTATCCCTTGAATCTCCATATAAAATTCTGTGACCCGTTTCTTGCTTATACGCAGTTTGCTTTATTTTAGTTATGTCGCCAAACATTTTGTAGAGTCGGTTCTTATAAGTTTTCCATCCATTTTTTGACATACTAGTAATCTTCACCTTATTAGGCGCTATATATGGCCAGCCAGTTGCTGCAATGGAAACATCTCTAAGTGTACAAATCAATGCAGTACGCATAAATTCTGAAATTCCTTCAGATAAATTGAGTGAATTAATTTCATTTCGAATCAATAATAGCTCAAATAAAGTTTCAGGTAAAAAACACTTCAAAATAAGCTCGGGGAATTCAACTTTGAGATAAGCTATTAGTTCCTTAGGTCGTTCAGTATTGTTTACCTTTTCTTCAATTGATTCTACAGCCAAGCTGAGATCAGTAAAACTTAGATCCCAGTTCATTTTGGTTTTAGTTATTCGATATACAAATGGATGTGCTTCAACACCTATTGAATTGTATCCAAGGACCTTTGCAACGATGTTTGTCGTCCCACTACCCATGAAAGGATCATAGATAGTAGATTTTCCAACCTTGAGCTTAGCTTCTTTAATACTATGTTCTACTGCTTTGTAAGAAAACCCAGCTGGATATGTGAACCATCCATGAACAGGCGCCTTTAGACTATCCTTGAAAGTTCCCCATTCTGAATTATTCTTTACCTTAAGTTTTATTTCGCCTTCAAATAGTTCAAATTCCATGTTTTTCTCAATGTAAGGTTTCAAATGTAGCCAAAAGAGTTCAAGGCAAACAACTTCTTCTATGGTATTTGTTAACATTAATTTGGTTCACTATTCACCATTTTTTATCTTATCTATATACTCATCATATTGATTAAATAATAGTTACAATCCATTGGTTCATAAACTCTTCAAAACTTTATAGTGAATCTCGTGGATTTATAATATGAAGTATTGAATTTTCCCAAATCACATCTAATCCATTGTTTATGAGAAACATGAAAGACACAAGACGTTCATTAAATTTCACGCAAGATCAGTTGAGTGAATTGACTGGAATTCCTCAGTCAAACCTTTCAGCAATTGAGCATGGGAAATATAACCCAACGCAATCAACTCGAGATAGAATTGAGAAAGTCCTCGGTAAGGTGGATTGGATCGAAACGGAAAAGCTAACTCTCAGACAAACGAATTTTTTCAAAGCTGAGAGATTATTGAAGAAGATTGTCGAACTAACATTGACGATGGATAATCAACAGAAAAGTGATTTTAACAGGTTAGTATTCAAATATTTTAAATGAAGGAGGAACATAAAATGAAACGTATCCATTTTACAACAAGTAGAGGTGTCGGGTTTGTAGAAATTCCCGATGATGTAACATCTATCAAAATACCTGAGGGTATTTGTACAAACTGCAATGAGACTGAACCGCTGACGTACGATGCCGGTATTGCACATCATGAAGATGAACCGGATGAAAGTCATAAGATTACTATCCCCGGTGGTGATAAGGATGATGAAGTACTTCTTCCAAACATTGAATAGCCATGAGAACCAGTGTACAAAGAAGGTATTCCAACCACAGGGCTCCCGAATACAAGTTCTACAACGACCAGTTCGATAAGTTTTTAATTCTCAGTACTATTCTAAATGGTGAAAATCCAATCGGTAGTCGGAGCATCGTTTGGGACAGAGCGTCAATTGAGGCTGAAATTGACCGGTTAACCACAAAATTGCTGCCGGATATTGAGAAGAAGCTTCAAGAGCTTGAGTCTTCTTTTAATGGTCATTGTGAACAACAAATCAACATGGGTCGCAAAAAGCCTGAGCGTTGGCCAAAGGATCTCCTTGAACCACGACTCAAGTTTGAAGCCTTTATGGACATAACCAAGAGGGAAATTGAGGTCTTGAAAGAACAGCTCAATAAACGATTCCTTGAGCCAATCAAACAAGCTGAAGAGAAGCGAATGTTAGAGAGAGGTCCTCTCGGTGTAGCCGAGATGCGTGGTGGCATCTTAATAATGATTGACGGTCAAGCTTGTGAAAAGATTGATGGCGTGATGGTAATTACGTCAGAGAAGTCACCTTATAAAGGTATGAGTGTGGCTGATTACCGTGAATTTGTTGTCAAACCCTGGAGTATTTCAAGGAGGAAAAGGAATCTTGAACTTGAAAAAATGAGAGCCGAAGAAATCCGTAAGACTGGTAAATCAGATATTTACATCAGTATGGGGAACAGGGTGATTGACAAATCATCATTGCCACCTTGGCCTGATGGTGTACCGAATTTGCTCATGAGTATCTCTGAAACGGAGGAGGTTGTTCCATTAAAAAGAGCGGGAAAGAAAACCTGACTCTGTTTGTTTCAAAGGGAGGTTCTAACCAAGTTCCTCCCTTTTAACTTATTCTTAAATGAACCAACAATGAATAAAGAAAGGTATATCAACAAGTTACGCAATGAGGTCAGAGAGAAGGCTCAGTTGATCCAGTTCATGCGAATTCATCAGATTCCTTTCACTCGATATGATTTCTTGATTTACGAGCTAAGAGACCTGAAGATCAAGCTTGCAGAAGTTGAGGCAATTATTGCAATGGAACATTTACGACAGATAAACGAGAACTGATGAATCATCTTGGACGCATACAAATCGCCATACTCCGAGAGCTAAGAGATGATGAGATTGAGAGATCAATCTTGATCCCAGAGATCAGGAGATTACTTTACAACGAGGATGTGCCCATTTGTATTCAGATCAGACGTATAAGGTCAGCAATCAACTCACTCAAACGACAAAATATCATCATAGAAGAATTTGGAATCTTAAGTAGAAACAAGTAAAAATTACGATCATGGAAAAGAAACAAGTAGTGCCGGACATTGAACCGGTCAGACCGTACAACAAAAAAAATGTATCAGTTCACCAATACTCATTGGAAGGAAAGTACATCAAGACATTCAGGAGTATGAATGAGGCAGCTAACCTCACAAAGACTCCTTGTTCATCAATTGCAGAATGTATAAAAGGTAAATTCAGAACAGCCGGCGGCTTCCAATGGCGAAAAGTATCTGAATAAAATGAAAAACACACAAGGGATCAGCCGTGCACAAGCTGGGGGATGGTTTCATGTCCACCATCCCCACTCCCTTGTTCCACTAAACGGACATAATAATCGAAAGGACATGAATCATGGAACGGACTAAACCGTCAGAAGGGAAACAAAATAAGTTAAAACCCGGAATAATTAGCATTCCAAGAAAGACTATGGATCTGTTATTAAAGCAAGAAAAACCAATGCAGACCATTGCCGTATTTATGTTTTATCTCACCATAGCTCTACGACAAAAAAAGACTTTAATACATGCCTCTGATCAATATTGTAAGGATTATCTTGGTATTGGTTGGAAGTTACTTGCCAAAGCTAAGGAGGCATTGAAAAAACTTAAGTTAATTGAAATAATTAGAACAAAGAAAGAAAACAAAGATTTTGGTGACTGCTTTGTTAAAATTATTCATCCTGAGCACTACCTCGATTTTGGGGTTATGCTGATAAATAAGCGTGTAGAGGATAAAACGGAGAATACTGAAGCGTCGCTACATGATGGAAAACCAGCACAACCTCTCAAACCACGACCTCTGAATCGAGGTGATAATATATTAGGCTCGTCACCTGCGTCTGACGCGACGCGTTCCTCGCCTTCAGGAAATGATACATTTACCTGTCCCATTAACCTTATTTTTGGTAAGGATCACCCAGATTGTTTAATCTACGATTGTCCAATAGAAAAACAATGCAGAAAGGAATACAGAGAAAAATATAAACCTGAACCTCCAAAGGAAGGAGTATATACTACCTGTCCATTTAACCATAAATTTGGAATTGATACCGACCAATTTGATGATTGTGCCGATTGCGAAGCATGGGATGATTGTATTGACACAAAGAATGACCATACCGCATAAAAATATTATGGTTCATATACACCGGTAACTATAACTAAATCAACCTGTCCAAGTTTAATATTATGGTAAGTAGCCTTTCATGAAGTTATTTCCACCAATAAAGGAATAAGGCATCTGTACGATTCAACCATGTTGAAAAATGTCGCACCGCGAATGTTTCGGTGCATTCATTTCACTCCCACCTTGTCCTGGAGTCGTTTCCAAATGTACCATACAGTACTCGACCGGAAAGACTTACCGGTCCTTGTCCGGTAGTTTTCCAAGTTTAACCTGTCAGCTATTTGTTGGAATGTCATTCCATTCCTTTTTAAGGTTTCAATGTAATGGAAGGCATGTACCACATTTGTATCGGTACGAGCTTTCATGTAGTTTGTCATGTGAGCTTTCCTTCTACCGGAATCAGTCAGATTATTTGTACCGGCTTTCCATTCCGGTTCACGGAGCTTTTTGGCATGTAAGGCATCCTTTGTCCTTTGTGATATGTATTTCCTTTCCTGTTGTGCAAGAGCAGCAAAGATGTGAAGTGTAAATTCATTGGCTTCCGGCATATCAGCACAGACAAATTTCACTCTACTATCCATCAACTGAGAAATGAATGATACGGAACGGCTAAGTCGATCCAATTTGGCGACTATCAATGTGGCATTGGAATTCTTTGATGTACTGATAGCTTCAATTAAGGCAGGTCTATCATCATGACTACCGGATTCACTCTCTGTAAACTCAGACAACAGGCATCCATTTTTATGTCTGATATAGTTTAAGATCATCAATCGTTGAGCTTCCAAGCCAAGACCGGATATTTCCTGTCTTTTGGTACTCACACGATAATAAGCAACATACTTGATTATCATATTGTTAGATATTAATGTATTTAAAGGGGTGATTAAAAACAAGACTATTGTACTACAATAAGGCATAAAAAAAGCGGTACGCACTTAAGCATACCGCTCTCAGTCAAATTTACTTGGTAGCGACTACAAATTTACCATCTTCCAGTTTCTTGATTGTCACCCCACGTTCTTTGCTCATGCGGCTTGGAAGCTGCACGTTGATTGTCTTTTCCATTCCGTCCTCAGCTCTGTCCGGGAACATTTCGACAAGCTTGGCAAGAATATCAGCTTTCGAAATTCCTGTCTTTCCTGAGTCACTCACCAATGTAAAGATGGTGGAAATGACACCGGGACCTTTCTTCTCAGCTTTCTTTCCTGTCAGCTTCTTTAACTCATCCTTGGCGGCTGCTAACTGAGCTTTCAGGTCATCAATTTTCTTGGTAGCATCAGCAATCAGTTGACTGTTGTCATTTTCATTGACATCATTGGTCTGGATCTGATCAACATTTTCATTGACCACCAGTGCATCTTCTTTGACATTTTTCTTTGTTGCCATGATTTGTGATTATTAGTTATACATCAAAATGAAAAGATTAGCAGTCAGAAATGACTCACGTCAAATCTGACCTTATTCACCACTATTTGTGGAATTAGGAGTCTACATGCTGGCGGTGATCTCCAAACCTCCGATGTGTACGGCATCTGCGTTGGCTTACATCATCAGTAAGCTGAGATGGTGAACAGGTGAGCATCACCATCATACCAAAGATCCTCATTATCAGTCAGATAGAATAGGATAAATATCCTATTTATGCCGATTTCTATAATATGGAATCAATCTAAATAGATGATACATAAGCGATTAACAGGGAGGGTACCCCCGGGCGTTCGACGGGTTGAGAACGGAAATCCCAGCGAATACGGTCTCACAAAATTTGCAATGTCAATTCACTCTGACCCAGTTTTTGGATACAAGGCAATTTAAGGCGATGTAATCGTATCAGATGGTCAGACGATAAATCATATCTCTCGATAGGTTTCAAGTGATACTAAAGGCGTTTGTATGCCTTACCTTTTAAGTTATTGATCCACCAAATATTT
>CAZFOG010000277.1:0-8978 GCA_964520685.1 uncultured Nitrospiraceae bacterium
GAACATCACGAAGGTCGTGGTTGGGGTGCATGAACGCGCCCGAAAGGCCCGCCCCCGCATCAAGATATCCGCGGCCGTCTTTCAGAACTGGCCACAACACCGCGATACGATCGGTCAGGACTGGAAAATGTGGTGTGACAAGGGGTACCTCGATTTCGTCTGCCCGATGGACTACACGCCCTACAACGACAGCTTCCGCAACTTGGCCGCCCGCCAGTTGGAGTGGGCTGGTGCCGTGCCCTGCTATCCCGGCATTGGACAGAGCACCTGGGCGGACCGCCTCGATATCGTGAAGCTCATTGAACAGATTCGCATCACCCGCGAACTCGGCACAGGTGGCTTCACGATCTTCAACTACGGCACCGCTGAATACGCCGAGATGATCCCCCTGTGTGGCATGGGGATTACGAAGAAGTAGACGAGACCAGCGGGAATCGATGCGGGGCACATGCCCGGCTCCCTTGGGCTACCGCTCCACGACCACGTGGTCGTCCCAGATCGAGGGGATGTTAAGCTGGGGGCAGCCGTACAGCAGCACGATAAGCGACAGCGCGATCATGGCGTACAAGAGCACTCGCGTGATCTTGCTGCGGGCCAGCCGGGGAGCCGGTTTCCGGGGCGCGGATTTCTTCCCTTTCTCTTCGGTGCCGGGTTTGCCGGCCGGGGTTAAATAATGGGCGCGCATGAGACTTCGAGCTTTGAGCACGCACCACATGCCCGCGATAAACATCGTTACGGCAACAACGCCGGGGAGATACGACAAACCCGCGGGCTGGAACTCGCCCGGCTCCTCGGGGCTGAACACCACCGCGATCTCGAGCTCGCCACCGGGCAATTCCTCGCCGCTTAGACGGCCCGTGTACAGTCTCCGGTGGATAGACCCGCTCGGGTGTTCGTAGCGGATACGGTAAACCTTGCCGCCGTGCGGTTCGGCCGTGCCGATGGTGCGTACGCCCTTAAAATCGAGCGCGAGACTTCTCCCCAGCCCTGTCCGCTGTGCGAATATGCTCGCACCGAGCGCCAGGACAAGCCCCACGGCTATCAAGAGTACACCGCGCCACGGGGGTCGCGCGGGTTTGGGTGTTTCCTCGGCCACCTGGCCTCCTCGAACGCACCTCAGCGGGTCACGCGTTCAATGATGGACTTGCAGTGCGCCACGTCGCGCTCGAGGACCGCGATGCGTTCCTCGGGGGTCTTGTAGTGCCCCAGCGACTCGTCCTCGATGCAGATGTCGCCGTCGTAACCCGCCTGGGCAAGGAGAGCAAGCACCTTGGCGTGATCGATGTCGCCCTCATCGAGGGGCGCCACGCAGGTACCGTATTCCCAGCCCGCCTCGCGGGTGATTTCCCGTTTGTCTTCGGGGTACTTGATGTTCTTGAGGTGCGTGTGTTTGGTGTACGGGGCGAGAATGCGGAGAATTCCGTAGACTTCCGACAGTGGATATCCACGCCAATAGAAATTCCCGGTATCCATGGTCGCCCCGAGGCGGTCCGATCCTACCGTCTGATAGACGTTGAGCTGAAACGCGAGGTTGTTGCCCTGGAACCCGTGGTTCTCGATGCCCAGAGCCACTTTCGAGCCGGAAGTGCGCTCGAGAGCGCCGCCCAGCCCTTCGGCGAACAGCTTCACGCGCGTCTCGAAATCCAGCTCCCGTTCCCTGGACATGGCGCTGTCGATACGCACTGCCGGCATGCCCAGAATGTCCGCCAGCTCGATGGCGCGGGCCTCCCACGCGATATTGGACTGCGTGTCGCCAACACTGAAATCGTTGGCCGTCAGGAAACAGCAGGCCCTGATACCCAAGCCGTCCAGGTGCTTCTTGTAGGCCTTCGCGTCGTCGTCCGAGGCGAGAACGATCTTCCCCTTCGAGTCCATCGCATAGACCTGGAAATCCTGGGACAGCATCACCTCGACGGCCTCGACGCCCAAGTGCCGCATGCCCTCGACCGGACTCGCAAATTCGTCGCCCGCCACCATGTTATCGCGTATAGAAAGATACATCGTACTTACGTCCCCGAGTTGTGTTTCAGCGGGCATTTGCCAGAACCTGCGCCGCCCGCCCGGAATGTTCTCGTCAAGACATCAAGTGTACGGGCAAGGCGGGGGGCAATCAAGAACCCGAATCATCGAAATCGCAGGAGAACTTCAGGAGACCGTCGCAATGCGGGTGCCGTCGGAAACAGTACTGCTCGGGTATCCACGGTTGTACGCATTTCTGGAGCGCCAACGGCGCGAGAACATCACAGCCTGGGCTGAAGGCACAGGAAAACGGCATAGCCCAAGAAGCAACGGGCTGAAAACCCGCAACATCTGCGGGTCAAGCACTGTGCCGGTCCTTCAGACCGGGAGGACGAGAGAAAAACCTGGGGAACAGCGAACCATGGACTGACCGGCTCACCCGTAGACGATGAAGATTAGGGCCGGCATGTTCAAAAACCTCGGCACCGGCGCCACGATCATGCGCAAGATGCGCATGTCCCCTCGAAGATAGCACTTGGTTAGGGCTTGGGGCTGAATGGGTACGTTGTTGGAACGCGGCAGGCTGCCGCGTTTACAATGAAGGCATCCGGAAACGTAGAAGAGGCTGCCAGCCTCTTCATTCCCGGGAACTCAGATTGCGGGCGCATCGGAGGACGGGTTTTCTAACCCGCCATTAATCAACGCGCGGGCCGAAAGGACCGCGCTTCCAGTCTTGTATTGGATCGGAGCGCGGGCCTGTCCGCCGCAGGCGGGCGTGTCCACCCGCGGTGACCTACTGGACGGGTAGGAAAACCCGTCCTCCGTTACCGGAATCCATCATGCGCAAGAGGCTCATGCCACCTGACTGATCGTACTTCATGAGCTTCTCGCTAACCGGGGAAAGCCGTGCGGAGCCCCCGCGGCCAGTCACTCGATGACACGCACCCGGGCAACATATACGGAGGCCGTACTCGGGGTGTAACCGGGCTCGCTCTCCTTCTCGTGCTGCGAGTACCAGCTTATGAACAGGGCCGGTTGGTCTGCATCGAGTGATGCGGGGTCGGCCAATAGCCCCGGATACGACGTGTCGCCACCGCTGGGAAGGGTCAACAACGGGCGCAGGCGGTGGCCAGCCGGGTCGAGTTCCCAGAGACGTGTAACGTAACCGTCGTCTGGATTACGGCCGCGGCCGGCGATAAAGAAACGGTCTTTCCAGTTGACGATGGCCGGACTGTGAATCAAATCGCCCAAATCGTGGGCGGACCAGTTTTGCTTTGCCATATCCGAGCGATGAAGCCACGCATTGCCAGGCGCGTCGCCGGTACGCGTAACGGTCCACATCGAACCTTCGGCCTCGAACCACATATCGGCTTCGCCGCTCATGCGCTCGGTGGTTACCGTGCTGACGTGTTCCCAGTCGAGGCCGTTCTCGGAACGCAACAGCCGCGACTCGCGCATGGCCGGCCGGGGACGGAACGCCGAATACCCGATGGAGTAGAAGGCCTCCCCGTGACGCCGCACCCGCCACAACCACCATTTCTGCTCGTAGACGCCTTGGACTTTCGACCAGGTCTCGCCGTCATCAGACGAGGCGAAATGCGAACGCACGTCCTGGCGGTCTGGTGTGCCGCTGTCCTCGGCGTGTTCGAGGTCCCACACGCCGAAGTAGACATAGAGACGGTCTTCGGTCGAAACGAAATGGGGGTCACGATCATCGCCGTAGGTGTCGAGGGTACCGCAGGGCTTCCACGCGCGCATGTCAGGACTGCGCATAACGCGGATCTCGCCGTCCATCGAGTTGTGGCTCTCACCGTGGCGGAAACACAGGTAGTACATCCCCTTCCAGCGGATGAGGTCCGTGAATGCATTGTGCCGTCCATCCCCGTAGGCCTTCTGCATCCAGTCGATACGCGCGGCAACGACTTCTTCGGCCGCCACCGCCTGCATCGCGAAAGCGCAACCGAGAGCTGTCATCAGCACAACCGCAGTGCTTAGTGAGAATTGTTCCATGGCGTTCGGCCTTTCCATTCTGTTCGCTGAATCCATTCCCGCCCTCGTGCCTGCTTCATCACGAAGAGCGGGTATTCAGGGTTTGTACGGCACCGTCTCCGTCTCATCTACGGTGTAACCAAAGCGTTCGATGTACACGGGACCGGGCAGAAATTCGTCCTTGCGCTGCGCGAGCCTGTCGTTCAGCTGCGCGTCCAGCCTCGCCTGAACATCTGCCATGGCGGGCTCGCCGCACAGGTTTCGGAGCTGATAGGGGTCCTCCCGGTTGTCGTAGAGGAGCCACGGGCCCTCGAGGGTGCGCACGTAGGTATAACGGCCGTCGACAATACCGCGGTACTCGCGGCCGCCCTGTTTGCGCGTTACTTGCCCGAACGGCTGGGGGCACATGACTACCGCCGTGCCATCGCCTGGATTCGGCCCCCCTTTGATATAACCGGAATAGTCGAGCCCTTCCACGGTATCGGGTACCGGCACTCCGCACAGCCCGAGCAAGGTCGGCATGATATCGGGGGCGTCGATCGGAGCATCGAGCTCGCGCGGTTCCCGGCCCAGCAGCGCGGGATATCGCAGCACGAACGGCACCCGGATGGATTCCTCGTAAGGCCACTGCTTCTTCCACACGCCCTGGCACCCCAGCATGTCACCGTGATCCGAAGTAAAAACGAAGATGGTGTGGTCGGCGATGCCGGTCTCCGCCAGCGTTCGATCCAGCGCGGCAAGGCAGTCATCCAGCGCGGCCATGTGGGCGTAATACCCCGCCAGATCTTTGCGCGCTTTCTCCTGCACCGAATCAGACACGTTGGGCCGCAGGACGATACTCTCCGCCCGGAACCGCTTCCGGTACTGCTCTGGCGCGGTTTCGTAGGGCGCGTGGGGCGGCCCCCAGGACAGAAACAGCACGAAGGGTTTTGCGTCACCGGCATGGTCTGAAATGTACTGCTGCGCGTCCCGGGTTTGCGCAATAGCGTCATACCCTTCCCAGAACAGTTTCTCGTCCGCGTCGGCGTAGTAGGGCGAATTGTTGTAATTGTGGGTACACTCGAGGACTTTCCAATAGTCCCACCCCTGCCTTCGCTCCCGGGGAATAAAGCTCGAACGCCCGTGCCCGTCCAGGTGCCACTTTCCGATGTAGGCGGTGTTGTAGCCTGCGGCCGCGAGCACCTCGGCAATCGTCACCGCGCCGCCCGGCAACGGCACGTCGTTCATGAACACGCCATTGGTCAAGGGCGATTGCCCCGTCATCAGACTGGCCCGATAGGGCGTGCATACGGGGCATCCCGATACGGCATTCACGAAATGCACGCTCTCGGAGGCCAGGCGGGCCAAGCACGGAGTTTCGACATTCGGGTCTAGTCTGTACGGCGTGGCCTGTGCGCGCCACTGATCGGCAAACACAAAAACGATGTTTGGTTTCACGGGTGACTTCCCGCCGGATGGTTCGGCAGCCAGAGCCGCAACATGGAACAACGACACGCCCGCGGCGGTGCTCGCCAGAAAATGGCGCCGGCTCGACAAACCGCCCGGGCTGGCGGACTTCTGGGGTTCGAGGTTCTTCATGCTCATCTCGCCTCCCCGGCCATGGTAGGCGACAATCGCTCCCGACTGCAAGGCCAGGTGTTACGGCCCCGAGACATGGATGGAGCGGAAAGAAAACGGCGCGTGGCCGGGTGGCACGACGCGCCCGTGGATTCAGGAACGGCTTAGGGGTTCACTTGGCTGTTCAAAAACGCGCTGAACTGCGCGTTACCTGCGGTTACGGGATGCTTCGTGTCAGGATAGCGGGCAAACTGAACGTGGCCATCCATAAAAAGCACATTGCAGCCACCCGGAACATGGTTGTACCACGCGAAACCGCCGGGCTCCGCCGAGATGATGTCCCACTGCACCGCCAGCTCGCTCTGGGCCATGGCCCCCGCAGCAGGGTTGTTGATATCGGTGATGAGGAAGCGCTCGATGCCCTCACGGAGATGGAAAAGCGTGCTACCTCCGGCATTGCCCGCACCCGAAGGCACCTCGAGGTCGCCTGCCAGGGTGGGGTAATCATTCGAGGCGTTCCATGTGCCCAATTCAAGCGCACCGCTTGCGATCAGAGCGTTAAAGGCTTCGTAGAGCTGTACGGGCATCTCGAAACCAAGCAGGCTCGTTTGCGGGTCGGTGGCGTTGCACCGGTCCATCGCATAACCAAAATAGGCATACGAGTTGCCGGTCAAGCCCATGTAGCCTACCCATTGGCACAGACCGCTGCCGTCGTCTTTCGTGACCCCCAGCATGTTGTCTTCGGACTCCCACACAGCGGCGTCGGATGGGCAGCGAAGCACGTTGGGATCTGTGAGATACTCGGGGTAGATCTGGGCCGATTCGGGCGCCATCGTAAACTGGCTGACATTGTGGCCATCGTTCCGTTCCTGGGTGCAGCCGGTGTAATCGGGCGTGGCGGGGTCGGTCCACGGCGCATCACCTTGCACATCTGGCCATTTTTCACCCTTCGATTCGTTCGCGTACATTTTGTAAACAATTCCCAGCTGCTTGAGGTTGTTGGCGCAACTGGCGCGGCGGGCAGCCTCGCGGGCGCGAGCAAGAGCAGGGAGCAGGATCGCCGCCAAAATACCGATGATTGCAATGACAACGAGCAACTCGATGAGCGTGAATCCGCGTCCTTTCATTGATTTGGCCCTCCAGGTAGTCTCTTGACTTCTCACGTATGAGTCCCGTGCGTATAGATGCCGTTCCCTATTTTGACTCTTCGTCGAGGATTTGTCAAGTGCGGAATGTGCGGGTTTTAAGATCTAGAGAGTCAGGAAAACATTGTGGCGGCAGCCGAGAACGCGGGCCCGCGTGGGCGAACCGGAGGCTTAGTCAAAAGACCGGCCACAGGGGGCGCCAATCTCAACGGTATAACCGAAGCGCGCGTCAGGGAGCCGGGGACAGTTCACCCAGAGCCCGCGCCTCGTCAGGGAAGACCTCGCGCTTGATACGCGCCAAAGTCTCGTCATAGTCCCACTCGGAGGCGAGCGGCCTCCAATCCAAGCTGTCTGACAGTTTATTGATAAAGGTAGTCAGGGAACCCCACGGGTCCTCGATTCCGAGGCCATTCAGCGATACGCCGCTGAGAATGATGCCATGACCGCCATCGGCCAGCGCCCACAATCCCCACAGGATCCTGCCGACGGTTATCCCGGGCGGGAGCACCAGATCGCCTTCGGTGACGGCCTGGTTGATCATTTGCATGAGGTAGTTCAGGACGCGTTGCTCGACCTCCTCGAAACCCTTTTCGCGTTCGGCGGATACCTTTTCGCGGAAAGAACGGGTGATGGTCTTGATAATCTGGAAATCGCCGGGGTAGAGCCGGGCATAATATTCTGCGGCCAGGGCGAACGCCAGCATGCGTTCGCGGCTTCGGCCCTGAAACGCCATGGCCCGCTGGAGCATGGCATAGCGGAACTCGTGCGCGCGCTCCGCCAGCACCACGATAATATCTTCCTTGCACGGGAAGTGGAGGTATACGGTTCCCTTGGCGCAGTTGACGCGCTTGGCTATCTTGCCCATGGTGAGGCTGTAATAGCCTTCCTCGAAAAACATCTGACGGGCCACCTCGAGGATCCGCTCCTCGCGTTCCCGAATCTCCCGCTGCTTGGGTGAAAGCGGGCTGCTCGTGCCAGTCATGCGACCCCCTCCGCATCTTTGCGCAATGCTGCATCCACCATCCTGGACCAGTACCGAATGGCGCTCGATGAGGTCTTCGGCCCGGCCCCGCACCCGGCCCCCTGCCTTGCGGCACGACGATTGGTGCGCTTACAGCATAATACTTTTGAGCCTGTAATGCACAAGCTCTCGAATTCCCCTGAAATGGAACCGGCCCGGAAACGGTTGCGGCACCACTTGCCGCATGCTCCGTCTCCGGGCCGGCCGGCCATTCACGGCCGTTTTTTCTACACTCGCCGAGGCCGCGCCAACACCGCTGACGCCACGAAAACCGAGTCACGATCACCCATAGGGGTCCATCGTCACCATCATCTGGGTCATAATCTGCGACCACGTGGCGTTGATGGGGAATTTACCCGGATAGCGAATAAATTCCACATGCCCATCCATAAAGAGCGAATTACCTCCGCCCGGAATATGGTTGAACGAGGGCCTGTGATCCGCCATGGGCGACATAGCGACAATGGCCGTGTCCCACATTACCGCAATTTCACTCTGCGCTTTGCTGCTGGCGGCGGGATTGTTGATGTCGGTGATGAAAAACCGCTCGATGCCCTCGCGAAGACGATATACGGTTTGGCCATCGGTCAGACCAATGTCTCCCTCGTGCAGACTTCTCCAGAAGTTTGTATTACTTAATGCTACGCTCGTACCAACGGCCACGCCCCCCGTAAGCGCATCGTACATCGGCCCGGAACTCATGCCGATTCCCAGAAAGTCAGGATGGAGGTCCGCGATCAAGTCCATGGGGTACTTGTTTTCATCCACCCCCGGCTGGAGATAGTGCATCGGCAGAAATCCCCACCCCAAATAGTTGTAAGAGATGTTCCAGAAAATCTCAGGATATAAAGGTTCTTCTACGTAGTAAATCTCCCAGTAGTTCCACGTGTCGGCGCCCACATCGGAAGGACACCGCGCGATGTTGACGTCCGTCCAGTACTCCGGATACAAGTACGGGCTGTGCGGCCACAGGTGGTTCGAGTTCACCTGCTGGTCAACCGCAGCGGGGTTGGTATCGTACGAGCCCGCGTGGAAGAGCATCATGGGAGGATACTTCTCCCCTTTGCTCTCGTTGACGTACATCTTGTAAATCAGGCCGAATTGCTTCAGGTTGTTTGCGCAGCTCGCGCGCCGTGCGGCCTCGCGCGCACGCGCCAGCGCAGGCAGCAATATCGCCGCCAATATCCCAATGATCGCGATCACCACCAGGAGCTCAATGAGTGTGAATCCCTGTCTTTTCATGTGAAACAAGCTGACCTGCCCCCAATTTATGTACCACTCAGAGTGAGAGGGTTTACCTCGATTCG
>CAZFOG010000278.1:0-8964 GCA_964520685.1 uncultured Nitrospiraceae bacterium
TCTTCAACGAACAGCGACAGGAGCACCTTCGTGCACTTGCCTCTTGAATCTGGGATCTCCCGGTTGCCTTGCGTCACGGCGGCACGGCCGCCTGGAGGACACAATAGCCGGGTTATGCGGCCATCGAATGGCCGGGCACGCCCGTCTAGATTTCCTCGAGCTTGACCACGCGCCGCTCGCTGTTCGACCGAATCGCCGCGAAGGCTACGCGTGTCGCCAGGACAGCATCGTCGACCCCGCAGACCACGGGGCCCTCGCCGCGGATCTCGTCCACAAACCGGTCGATGGCGCGGCCATGGCCCCTATCGGGGCTCGCGGCGAGAATCAGGAGCGGATCGGCGCCTTCGGCGATCGCGTGACAAGCGCGGCGCTTCTTGTCGAGCCAGCCCGATATGCCCCCCTGCGTGCCGGTATCGGAAAAACGGTCGTCGAGCAGGTCGTAACAAACCCGCGCAGGGGCGTCTTCAATACCGGCGGTGCGTACCTCGACCATGTGATCGACAACGACGACCCCACCGTTTCCCATGACTTCGTACAGTTCCTTGGGATAGCCGAAACTGCCGTTCGCGCCCATGGAGATCGTGGCAATCTCACCCGTTTTGTACCGGATGACCACGCCATGGTTCAGCATCCCGCCCGATAACGCGACCGCCTCCTCGGGTACAGCCGCCAGAAACCAGTTGCACAGGTCGGTGAAATGGGTCATCTCGAAAAGCATCGGTCCAAACCGCGCCTGTTCCTTGTCGAATACCCACCCCTTCCAGGAAAACCAGTCGTCATTGATGCGCACCGACATCCCCGCAATGCCGTCGTCGGGCAAATCGGGCCGGCCTTCGCCTTCGCGGTCGAACCGCCACGGACTAGGCTTGGGATGCTCCATGTGGCCGCGGAAGATGCGGTGGGCGTCAAGCATGGCGGGTGAATTGCGCCGGTTGTGCCCGGCACAGAAGTGAATTTTCGCACGGTGAACGGCTTTCTGGATTTCGCGGGCTTCGTCGAGCGTTCCGGCAATGGGTTTCTCGACATAAACCGGTTTGCCCGCCTCCGCGCACGCACGGATGACCGGAAGGCGCAGCTTTTCGGTGGTGGCCAGCACGACGGCCTCGACGTCAGGTTCGTTGATGGCTTCGAGGTAGTCCGTGGTGGTTCTGGGCACGCGAAATCGTTCGCGGCATTCGCGCAGGGTGTCTTCAGACAGGTCGCAACAGGTATGCAATTCTGTCTTCTCCGACCGCAGAAGGTTAGGGATGTGCTGCTGGCGGGCCAGCATCCCGCATCCAATGACCGCGAATCGCATCGGCTCGTGCATGAAGAACCTCCCCCTGTCGGCACCGAATCGAGATAAAGCGCGATTATAGCATTCCTCGATCTCGCTACTGCTCATGCAATCCCGTTGCTCAGCGCAATCGCACCAAAACCAGGTGGAGAGCGTCAGTTTGCAGCTCGCATAAGTCCTTTTGTGCCGCGCGGTTTAGCCTGCAAGGCCGGCTGTTCAGTGCGCTCGCGCCGCTCCAGCAGGAATTCTCCGTTATGGGCGCGGCAGTTCTGGGACGGCTGCCCTCCGGGCGGCAATTCGGCAAGAGAGGAGGATGATGATGACCGCCGGGAGCGGAGGTGTCTCTTCACCGTCGTTCCTGCGCAGGCAGGAATCCAGAGGGCTGGCGGGAGGGGTGGCGGCAACGCTCTTCGTTCGTTGGGCCGAAGCGGCCCAGCCGAACGGGCGCTTGCGGCGTGCGTTGCTGCGCAGCCGCACGCGTACTGGGCCCCTGCTTTGGCAGGGGAGCCCGAAAGGCGCAGGGGAGACCGAAAGGCGCAGGGCGGGAGGGAGAGCGGCGGGCAATGTCCGTCGGCGGGACTGCCCTTCGAAGGACGGTCTCCACCTCGCCCGCCCATTGACTCTGTCGCATGTACGTCGTACTGTGTTGGGTATGCTGCGAAACTCAGGGGGTGTTCCATGCACCGCATTGTTCTTGCGTTCGTCATGTTCGGGGCGGCCGAACCCGTACCCGTTCAGCCGCTTCCGAATACCGCACCGCTCGAGGAATTCGCGGATTTCGCAGCAACCATGGTCGAGGGGATCGACCGGTGGCTGATGCAGGCCATCGGCGCGTCCACGGGACAGCGGGCCTCGAAGTGGCAACGCGATGTATCCTCCCACGCGGCGTATCTCGAGTCCATCGCCCCAAACCGCGAACGGTTCGCCCGCATTATCGGCCTGAAAGACGCCCGTGTCGCGCCCGGCATGGAGCTCATTGCCTCTCCTGGGCGGTCATCGCTGCTGGCTCGCGCCGGAAACTGCGAAGTGCATGCCGTGCGGTGGTCCGTACTCGAGGGTGTCGAAGCCGAAGGTTTGCTGTTGAAGCCCGCGGGCGCTCCCAAGGCCTTCGTCGTCGCCCTCGGGGATTGCGACTGGACCCCCGAGATGCTGTCCGGACTGACAGAAGGTCTGCCCCCGGAGGCTCAGTATGCCCGGCGGCTCGCTGAAAGCGGCTGCATGGTGGTGGTGCCCGCGTTGCTCGACCGCCAATGCACCTGGTCGGGCAACCCCGGCGTCCGCATGACCAACCTGCCCCATCGCGAGTTTGTGTATCGCGCCGCCTACGAAATGGGCCGCCACGTCATCGGCTATGACGTCGACACAATCCTGGCTGCCATCGACTGGTTCCGCACCTCGAGCGATGCGCCCGTAGGGGTCATTGGCTCCGGCGAGGGCGGATTGCTCGCGTTCTATGCCGCCGCGGTGGATACGCGCATCGACGTGGCCGCAATATCGGGATATTTCGGCCCGCGCGAGCGTGTCTGGGAAGAACCCATCTACCGCAACGTATGGGCCCTTCTTGACGAGTTTGGCGACGCGGAAATCGCCTCGCTCATCGCGCCCCGCAGCCTCATCGTCGAAGCCGCACCCTGCGTCGAGGCCGATGGGCCGCCAGAGCCGGTGGGCGGCCGGAACGACGCGGCCCCGGGGCGTATCCGTACGCCAGACGCCGCTGCAGTCGAGCGCGAAATCGCGCGGGCCCGCGCGCTGATTGACGGGCTTACCCCTCCGCTAGAAACAGCGTTTGTGAAGGCCATGGACGGCCATGCCGGAAATGACGCAACCTTGCAGGCATTGCTTGCGGCACTCGATTCCGGCCTCACCCTGCCGTCAAACAGCGCCCCGCCCGTCCTGACGGGCGATTTGCCAGATACCGAGGCCCGGATGAAGCGCCATTTCGAGCGGCTCATCGGCCACACCCAGCGCGTCATGCGGGAGGCCCCGCTTGTCCGGGCAAAGTTCTGGGAGAAGGCCGGCACAGCTTCAGCCGAAGCGTGGGAACAGAGCGCGGCGTGGTACCGCGACTATTTCTGGGAGGAAGTCATTGGCAAGCTGCCTCCCGCAAGCGTGCCCCCGAATCCCCGCACGCGGCTGATCTTTGATGAACCCAAATACCGCGGTTACGAGGTAAAACTCGATGTCTATCCCGGCGTATTCGCCTATGGATTGCTGCTTTTGCCCAAAGAGTTGAAGGAGGGCGAGCGCCGGCCCGTCGTGGTGTGCCAGCACGGTCTCGAAGGCACGCCCCACAAATGCGCGGACCCGAGCGTCGAGATACCGGCCTACAATCAGTACGGATGCCGGCTCGCCGAGCGGGGTTTCATCGTCTACGCGCCCCAGAACCCCTACATCGGCGGCGATGCCTTTCGCGTGCTCCAACGCAAGGCCAATCCGCTGAAGCTGTCGCTGTTTTCGTTTATCGTGCGCCAGCACGAGCGCACCCTCGAGTGGCTCGCCACACAGCATTTCGCCGACCCCGCCCGCATCGGCTTCTACGGCATCTCGTACGGCGGCAAGACGGCCATGCGCGTCCCCGCGATACTCCCGCAATACTGCCTGTCTATCTGCTCCGCCGACTACAATGAGTGGGTTTGGAAGAACGTCTCGCTCGAGTACCCCTTCAGCTATCTCTACACCGGCGAATACGAAATGCCCGAATTCGACCTCGGCGACACCTTCAACTACGCCGAGATGAGCTGGCTTATCTTTCCCCGCCCGTTCATGGTCGAACGCGGCCACTGGGACGGCGTCTCGATCGACGAGTGGGTTGCCTACGAATACGCGCGCACTTACCGCCATTACGACGCACTCGGCTTCGGTGACCGCACCACTATCGAGTACTTTGATGGTCCCCACGCCATCCACGGTGTGGGCACCTTTGCCTTTCTTCACGAAAAACTCGGCTGGCCAGAACCCAAGGAGTAAAGGACGATGCTGGTTTCCACGTGTGCGCGAGTATGGATGCTTGGTTGTGTGCTGGCGATTTCAATCTGCCTCCCGGCGCTTGCTGGCGAACCGCCGAATCTCGCGGCCAATCCCGGGTTTGAGCAGGCAGCGGACGGCGGTTTTCCCGCCCAGTGGAACGGAAACACCCGCGTCTACAGCCGCGATACCGCCGTGACGCATTCCGGTGAAGCCTCGCTCAAGTTTCAGAACGACAACCCGGACCACTACCTCCTGTGTACGCAATCCGTCAAGCTCGAGCCCGGCTTGCGCTACGAGTTTTCGGCGTGGGTTAAGACCGAGAACATCGAGGGCAATGAAACCGGCGCCACCCTCTGCATCGAATACCGGGACAAAGACGGAAACTACCTCGGCGGAGCATATCCTTCGGGCGTCAAAGGCACGAAAGACTGGACTTTGGTCGAAGGCATGACCCAGCGCATTCCCGAGGCCGTGGCTGGCCCCTGCTCGCTTGCATGCTATGTCCGGAAAGGCATGACCGGCACTGCCTGGTGGGACGGCGTGACACTCCGGCGGTTCCGCGAAGACCCCATGTCGGTTGTGCTGAAGACCCCGAACTACCGCAACGAAATCACTCCGAACGGTCCGAAAGACGTGGTTGTGCGTGTCGAGCTGAATCTTCTGGACTACCCGATGGGATTGCCGGATGTGGCGCTCGAGTGGGCCGCGTATCCCGAAAATGCCTCCGAGCCGGCCGTTACCGGGCGGCACGACGTTATCGAATCGCCTTCGTTCGACGCCGCCCTCCGCGCGCGCAAACTTCACAAGGGCAAGAACCGCATCGATATCGCCCTCATCGAAAAAAACACCGGGGAACCAATAGCCACCGAGACCCTGAACGTTACGCGGCTCCGCGAACACGTTGCGCGCACCGTGGACATCGACGAACACAACCGGCTCATCGTCGATGGCGCGCCGTTCTTCCCTCTCGGCATGTATTGGTCTGGCATCGATCGAGACCAGCTCGAGATTTACGCCGACAGTGCCTTCAATTGCCTGATGCCCTATGGTTCACCCAGCAAAGAAGGCCTGGACCTGGCCGAAGCGCATGGATTGAAGGTGATCTATTCCGTTAAGGATATCTTCCACGGAACCACCTACTGCCCGGATTACATCAAGAGCGAGGCCGACGAGGAACCGTTCATTCGCGAGAAGGTCGAGGCGTTCAAGGCCCATCCCGCCCTGCTCGCCTGGTACATCAACGACGAACTGCCGCTGAGCATGCTTGACCGCCTCGCTGCCCGGCGCGACTTGATGGAACAGCTCGATCCCGGTCATCCCACGTGGGTCGTGTTGTACCAGATAGACGAGGTGCGGCAGTACCTGCCCACCTTCCACGCGATCGGCACCGACCCCTATCCCATCCCCACGCGGCCCGTGGCCTTGGCAGGCCAGTGGACCCGCAAAACCGCCGACGCCGTGTGCGGCGCGCGCCCCGTCTGGATGGTGCCCCAGGTGTTCAACTGGGCCAACTACAAGAAGGACCCCGAGGAAAAGGCGGCCCATCGCGCCCCAACTCTCGAGGAGATGCGTTCCATGGCCTGGCAATGCATCGCTGAAGGCGCCAACGGCCTGGTCTTCTACAGCTGGTTCGACCTGCGCAAAGACACCACCGTGCCCTTCGACGAACAGTGGGCCAAAGTCAAACAGGTCGCGGCGGGCATCGCGGCCATGACCCCCGTGCTCCTGTCGGTCGAAGATGCGCCCCTTATTGAGACCGACGGCGAGGACTGGCTCAACTGGACCGCCAAGGTGCACGAGGGGACCGTCTACCTCATCGCCGTGAACAACGAGCCC
This sequence comes from uncultured Nitrospiraceae bacterium, assembly GCA_964520685.1. Classification (GTDB taxonomy): domain Bacteria; phylum Hydrogenedentota; class Hydrogenedentia; order Hydrogenedentales; family SLHB01; genus UBA2224. Next base: position 6,080 of record CAZFOG010000278.1, read on the forward strand.
GAAAAGCACGTCGCCACATTTCGCCTGCCGAAGAAGATACGCAAAGCCATCGAGGCCGGAACGAACGAAGAGTGGCCCATACCCGACCGGCGCCAGCTCGAGCTGCAGTTCGAACCCCTGGAGGTGCACGTTATTGCCCTGCAGGGCATGGGCCGCGCCTGGGGCCTCGGCCTGTCCCTCAATCTCAATGTCGGGTTGTAGCGTCTGGTTCGGCCAGGCTTTCATTGGGTGGCCTGTGACAATCCGGTTTACGCCGGGCTGGCGCTCCGCGATCCCAGGTTCACGTACCTTGTTGCCCGTGCTTCTTCCGGATAGAGTCTCCGTGATCCAGCGGGATAACCGGGCAAACAGGACAGGAGACTTTCGCCGATGAAGGAATCACGCCGGACTCTGCGCCCTATCGACTACATCCTCATCGCGGCCGTGATGGGCCTGATGGGCGCGTTCTACTGGGCCATTCGCGGCACGGGAGGGTTCGGCGGCGCAACCGGCGGGACATTCGCGGGATTCGGCTGGGCGTTGTTGTGGATCGGGTTTTCGCGTCACGGCGCTCCGGATGGCGGGCGGCGTCCCTACAGCAACCCGTGGATGCTCTGGGCGATCACGCTGGGAATCGCCTATGGGGGCATGACCGGTTACGGCGTTTACATCAGTTGGCTCAATGGCCGGTTCTTTCTCAATCACCCTGAGGGTATGCGCGAGGTGGGCGCATGGACCGGCTACGCCATGCTGTTTGTGTGCGGACTCCATTGGGGCGGTAACACCGGCTGCTTCATGGCGTGGTGCGCGCCGCTCCGCAAGGTGACCTGGAAAGGCTGGCTCATTCGCATCGCCTGCGGCATTGCGGGAGCCGCGGGTGCCGGGCTCTTCGTGCGGATATTCCCCCAGTTGTTTCTTCCGTTCTACAACGAGGGGCTGTACGACATCGAAACCTACAAGACCTGCCAGCGCGCCCTGGGCTCCATTCGAAACATCGCTCCCCACGTGGGCCTGGCAGCAGGTTTCCTCGCCTATGAGACAGGCCGAAGGGATTGGCGCGCCGCCGGCATGATCCTCACCATGGCACTCGGTTTCGCGCTCCCCTTTACGCTCGGCGGCTACTGGCAGACCATGCACGATTCCACGCTGCGTATCGACTGGTGGAAGAACTGGGAAATGACCATCGGCCTCGGGGGCGGTTTGGCCTTCGGACTGGCCTTCTATCTATTCAACCGGCCGGAAGAAGGGGCAGAGCCGGTTTTGGGTCGCAATTCCCGCGCGTTTTTCCAAACCGGACTTCCGTTATGGTTGCCCCTTGCCGTGGTGATTCTGTCGGCTTACGGCGGGTGGACGGAACTGCGCGAGATCGGGCGCAGCACGGGTGTTCGCTATGCCCTGCTTGCCCTGAGCATCTGTCCCTTCCTGGGAGCTTGGCTGTACGGAAAGATGCGTGGGGCTGATACGGACGAAGGGTTGCACTGGCTGACTTTGCCCGCCATTTGCCTAATCCAGGCTCTCGTGGTTTTCGCCGGTTGCCTGGTGAGCAAACCGCCCGAGCTGCAGCTTGCCAACAAGGTGCTGCTTGGCCTGTACAGCATCTACATCGCCCTCAGCCTGATTGCGGTCGGCGTGTTTGCCTGCCGGCGCCGGGCGTGAGTTGTCCAAGCGTGAACGGCGGAGTACACTTACCCCGAACACGAAAAGACACAACGATGAAGAGGAATCTACCATGACCGACACCATCATTCGCCATACGCTTGCATTAACCCTGTGTCTTCTTCTTGCGGCATCGCTGGCCGTCGCGGGAGAGGACGAGAAGCCCGGGGAGAACTGGGTCAGCCTCTTTAACGGCAAGAACCTCGAGGGATGGATTCCGAAAATCGCCAAGCACGAGTGCGGCGAGAATTTCGCGAATACCTTCCGCGTCGAAGACGGGGTCCTCAAGGTGGGCTACGACGGATACGACACGTTCGACAACCAGTTCGGCCACCTCTTCTACAAAGACACGTTCTCGAATTACCGGCTGCGGGTCGAGTACCGTTTCGTCGGCGAACAGGCCCCGGGCGGGGCCGGCTGGGCTTTGCGCAACAGCGGCGTCATGATCCACGGCCAATCCCCGCAAAGTATGGGCAAGGGCCAGAGTTTCCCGGTCTCCATCGAGGTGCAGTTGCTGGGAGGCGACGGCACAAATGAGCGGACCACCGGCAATCTCTGCACGCCGGGAACACACATCGTCATGGATGGCAAACTCGAGAAAAAGCACTGCATCAACTCGTCGTCGAAGACCTGCCACGGCGAGCAGTGGGTCACGGCCGAGGTCGAGGTGCGCGGCAACACCATCAAACACATCATCAACGGCGAGACGGTCCTCACCTACACCGACCCCCAGTTGGATGACGGCGACGCGGACGCCCAGAAACTCCTCGAGGCGGGACAGGGCAAAATGCTCACGGGCGGAACGATTTCCCTGCAATCCGAGAGCCATCCCATCGAGTTCCGCAAGGTCGAAATCCTGAAACTGGAAGATTAGGCCCTGCGCGCGGTGCTGCCTTACGCCCTTCGGGGGCTTGCGCGGTACAGCATTTTCTGTACCCTTGGAAACGGGTCCGGCCGGAAGCGCCGCAGTGGCGCTTCCGGCTTTTCCAGTCACACAGGCCCCGCTAGAACGCCGAGATTACCCCGGCAAAGGCACGGGTTACCGGGAACGTGCCGGGAAACCGCTCGAATTCCACGTGACCATCCAGATAGAGCACGTTGCTGCCCCCGGGAACGTGATTGAACTCAGCGGCATAGGTGCTGACCAAATCCCATACCACCGCCAGTTCGCTCTGGGCCAGGACGGAACTCGCGGGATTGTTGATGTCGGTTATGAAAAACCGCTCGATCCCTTCCCGAAGCCGGTACAG
>CAZFOG010000279.1:0-8962 GCA_964520685.1 uncultured Nitrospiraceae bacterium
GGCGCCAGCCGGCGCAGGGACGAACACACGGACGGACACGAACGGACACGGACGGGCCCAGTGCGGGCGGACCCACACTGACGGACCTCGTGCGGACTGACGGACAGGGACGCGGGCAGGCACGAACAGGCACGGGCTGTGTGTTCCCGGGATGTCAGTTGGGGTCGTGGGCGTGGTCGATGCTGATGATGGCGTTATTGGTGTCGACGTGAATGGTTTTGGCGGTGTGGTTTTGGGCGTCTTCGGCGTCCATCCAGGTGTAGGTGAGGATGATGACGATGTCTCCGACCTCGCCCAGGCGGGCTGCGGGGCCGTTGAGGCATACGACGCGGCTTCCGCGCTCGCCTTCGATCGCGTAGGTTTCGAAGCGGCCGCCGGTGTTGACGTTGAGCACCTGGACCTGTTCGAAAGGCAGAATATCCGCCTGTTCCATCAAATCCGGGTCGAGGGTGAGGCTTCCGACGTAATTCAGGTCGGCCTGTGTTATGGTGGCCCGGTGAATCTTGCTTTTCATCATGTGGAGCATCATGGGTCTATTCCTTATTCTCCGGTACGGTGAATTTGATGTTGTCGATGAGCCGGGTCTCCCCCACTCGCGCTGCTACGGCGAGGAGGACCGTTCCGTGAACGCGCTCGACCGGGGCGATCTCCTCGGCGTCGACCAGCTCGACGTAGTCGATGTCTACGCCGGCCATCGCTTCGCGGACGGTGTCGAGAATCGGGTGGGGGTTGCGTTCGCCGCGCTCGAGCATGGCGCGGGCCTCGTCCAGGGCTCGCGACAGACACAGCGCGCGCTGGCGTTCCCCGGCGTTCAGATACTTGTTTCGGGAACTCAAGGCGAGGCCGTCGGGTTCGCGCACGATGGGCATCTCGACGATTTCGATGCCCATATCGAGGTCGCGGACCATCCGGCGGATGACGGCGGCCTGCTGGGCGTCTTTCTGGCCGAAATAGGCGCGATGGGGCCGTACGGCGTTGAACAGCTTGGTGACGACGGTTGCGACTCCGCGAAAGAAGTGGGGCCTCGAGGCGCCACAGAGCCGCTGCGTGATGCGCTCGACGTCGATGTAGGTGGCATATCCCGCGGGGTACATGGTGGCGTTTGTGGGCGCGTAGATTGCTCGTGTGCCGGCGCGTGATGCCCTGGCGCAGTCGGCTTCGAAGGTGCGCGGGTACTTGTCGAAGTCTTCGTGAGGGGCGAATTGGGCCGGGTTGACGTAAATGCTGATCACGGATACGTCGTTCTGGTGCGCGGCGGCGCGCATAAGGCTTTCGTGGCCGGCATGGAGCGCGCCCATGGTTGGCGTGAACCCGACGGTCCTGCCTGACGCGCGGTGCTCTTCCGACCACGCCCGCATGGCCTCCGCTGTCTCGAAAATCTTCATCGGTGTCCTTGTTCCTCCGTGGGAAAGGCGCCTTCACGGACCTCTTTCACGTACTGCTGGAACGCTTGTTCCATGACCAGCCGGGCGTTGCCGAAAACCTTGAAGAACGTGCGCTCGGGGCCGAACCCGAGAATGTCGTGCATGACGAGCACCTGGCCGTCGCAGTGTGGCCCCGACCCGATCCCGATGGTCGGGATGGTCAGCATCTCGGTGATTTCGGCGGCGGTGTCCTGCTGGACGAGTTCGAGCACGATGGCGAAACACCCGGCCTGTTGGAGCCCGAGCGCCTCTTCCTTGAGTTGCTGGCGGGCCATGTCGCCGCGCCCCTGAACTTTGTAGCCGCCGATCTGGTGGACGGATTGCGGGGTGAAACCGATATGGGCCATGACGGGGATCCCGGTCTTGCCGATGGCCGCGATGCAATCGCCGAACTTGTCGACCGAGCCCTCGAGTTTGACCGCCTGCGCGCCGGCTTCCGCCACGAACCGTCCCGCGTTGCGGACGGCATCCTCGGGGTTGAGCTGATACGAGAGAAACGGCATATCGCCGATGACCATGGCGTTTTCGACGGCGCGGGATACCATGGCGGTGTGGTAGAGCATCTGGTCCATGGTCACGCTGAGGGTATCGTCTCTGCCCTGGATGACCGTGCCGAGGGAATCGCCGACGAGAACGGCGTCTATGCCGCTATCGTCGAGGAGTTTCGCGGTGGGATAGTCATAGGCGGTGAGGACGGTGATTTTCTCGCCGGCCTCCTTGCGTTTGCGAAATGTCGTGGTACGGATGCGTGGCATCACTAGATCCTCCGAACCGTGACGTGGCCGTCCCGGTCCCTTCAGGGCTCCAAGCGGAGCGGTTCGTGGCCTAGTCGCCGGTATCCAAACTTCGGACCCGGCCCGATAAATCGGGTTGCGCAGCGAGCTGGGCAACCGTCATGCCGGTGATGGGGTCGATGGCCTCAGGGGCAATCTCCGCGAGGGGGATCAGCACGAAGGCCCGCCGCCGGAAATCGGCATGGGGAACGGTGAGGGTTTCGGACTCGAGAACCAAGTCGTCCCACAACACGATATCGATATCGATCTCGCGGGGACCCCACCGTTTCACGCGGCGTCTGCCCAAGCGGTATTCGATGGCTTTGATGGCGTCCATGAGTTCAAGCGGCTGCAGGCCCGTCTCGATCTCTGCGGCCATGTTGAGGAAGCCTGGTTGATCGGTCACGCCGTAGGGCTCAGTCTCGTAGATGCGCGAATACCGTGTAAGGGTGGTCTCGGGAAGCTGCCCCAGCGCGGCCAGGGCAGCTTCAAGGTTTCGTCGACGTACCCCCACGTTGCTACCGAGACTCAACTGTACGGCCATGCCGAGCGCCTTACTGCCTCTAGGCTGAGGCTTCATGGCCTCCTCCCGCCACCGGCGTCATGCGTAGCATAGCACAACCCCCGATGTCAGGCCAAGGCAAATTTCGCAGGCAAAATTCGCGGGCAGAGAGGGATGTTTCATGAGGCCCGGATTGGTGCGCGTTTTGCCCGGGATATTGCGGTCAGCGGCTTCGGCGCACGTCGCTGACCGAGAGGAAGGCGATACAGCGCGGGCAGTATCTGGTGCCCCACTCGATACGGCCGGCCGCCACACCGAACAGCGAGTATCCGTCAGGGCCGGTGTCCGGTATACACATTGGACATGTCTGGGCCCCCGAATCCTCCGGGTTGTGATGGTCGATGCCGACACCGTGGCCGAGTTCATGGATAACAACGTAGGCGATGGTCTTCTCGATGCACCGCTCGGCCATGTCATTGTTGAATTTGCGGCCGAGTGCCGTCTCGAATTCGTCGAGGTTATTCACGAAGAACTCGGCGAGGCGTTCCCGCACCCGTGTGACATCCACGACGATGACATCCGTCTCGATGGGCGGTCCGCACGCCCCGGGCCGCGCGTGGCGGCCATTGGGAATGGCCTGTGCGAATGGAGGGCGGGCTTCTTCGCCGGGCTCGGGCATTACATCGAGAGTTCCCCGGACGACCTGAAGCCCGTGCTGGTCTGTGACAAACTTGTCTCCCCTCGGGGTGTTGAAATTGACGCGTTTTCGTTCGTCGTTCGACGCGGCCATGTTCATTTCGGCGGGATTCACGAAATGCATGCGCAGAGGCCCGAAAGCGGCCGTTGCCCCGGTCGAGCCCACCAGCCCCGATTCGTCTCGAACAAAGAGGTCGATGGCGTTGGGATCGAGCCGGGTGTGCTTCCCCCCAATATGGGCGCCGCGGTACTCCTCGTAAACGCCGAGCCCGTCACCGGGCAGGCTGGTGCTCGGCAGCTCATCCTCATCGCATACCGGGGACGCATTCATGCAATCGTGCTGTTTCTGCCAGTGGTCAGCCACGCCGTTGCGGTCGTCATCCTTGGGAATGACCAATTGGGGTTCGCCGGAAGGCTCGTACACGGCGTCGATTTCCTCGGGCCCCTGCGGCGTCATCACGCGGACTTGCGCGGCAATGGCGCCGTGGGCACCCCAGTCCTTCGACGCGACCACTGCAAGAAGCTCATTCACCGGATCGGGGGTTGTGGCCGTCTGACGGTCTTCGGAGATGTTCAGAGCGTCAGGCTGTTCGGAGGCAAAGACAAGATCCGGCTTGTCGTCTGCTTCGCCCGAGGGCGGGTAGTTGATGCATTCTCCCGGCTCGCGACTGGCATCGAGGCGGAGGGTCATGTGGCCGGTTGCGCCGGGTGGTTCCACGATGCGCACCTTGAGACCAAGCTGTCTTCGTCATTGGTGGGCATCCAAGTCTCGTACTCGCTCAGGGGTTCGAGCACGGCGCGGGCGCTGGGTCCTTTTCCGAGGGTCAGATTCCACTGCACCGAGTACGTGGCGGTCATCGCGAGTGGGTCCTCGATTCCGGGGATTCCCTCGATGGGGCCGTCTTCCTGGCCTGCGCCCGGGCTTGTGACGTAGCCGCCGGCGCGCCGAGTGAGCGTGAACCCGTCCGATATCGTTGCACTCTTCGGAGAATAGCTTCGATTGCGGATGAGTTTCTCGAGGGTGTCGTCCATATTTATCCCCAGCGAAACGCGCCATTCAGAAGTCTCTGTATTGCGGTATGGCGGGTCAAACACTTCATCGACCTGGGTGTGAGTCCCGATGGCCGAACCGGCCGGAAGGCCAATGGTATACAGCCCTTTTGCGGGGTTGACCTTCAGGGTGGGCATGCCCGAGCCTTCGTCGGGGTCTCCGCTGAACCGCTCGGTGTGGGAGCCCGTGGCCTTGATTTTCACACGGAAGTTATCGCCTGACATCACGAAGGAGCCACGCGCAGTAACGGTGACCTCGCCTCGGGCGCGGTATCCCAGGATTTCGCCGTCGTCTGCCTGGTCCACCCAGCATCCGTGTATCACCGAGCGCAAGGTGGCGTCTTCGCTTCGCGTCAGTGTGGCGCCATCCCCCACGCTCCGCGAGTCGCCCATGTGGCGGGTGATGGTCACTGTGCCCTGGAAGGGCACCTCCATCCAGGTGTCGTCGGACTGGGCCACCGCGAGCGTTTCTGCGAGCAGGTACAGCAGGCATGCCATTGTTGCAGAAATCCGTGGAACACACGACCGCGCCCCATTTCGCAAGGCTCTTCGTTTCATGCCACCTCCTCGGATGCTCTGCCGAAGTGCGCGGCCCCTGACGGCAATGTTAAACCCGCAGAAGCGGTCCCCATGCGCACTCGAGGCTCCCCAGCGCCCAACACTCTATTATCAACCCCCAAGGGGCGTCAATAAGGGAAAATGCCAGCATCAAGCTGTGAACTGAAGGGAAAAGCCGATATCCGTGTCGAACCGGCGGGCCTCATTATAGCTAACGAAAGTATCCTTGGCATAAGTGTAAACAATTGCAGCGCAATAATTTAAAGATGCAGCGCTCCCGCAGAGACGCCTGAATCCAAACCACAGTGCCGAGGGCTGCAATTGAGCCGGGAAAGGAACTGGAATTTTCAGCGCAGCATAGCTGCAACCAAATCTGCGGAACCGGAATCCTCCCCCCGAACGCCTGTCGGCGTTCGCCCCTTTCCAAAGGGGGAGATAAGACATTGGAATTAAGTAGTTTATGGCCCTCTTCTGCCAGAAATCTTTGCAGCTTTCACGAATTCTAGAAGATAGTAGTACGGATTTCAGAAGACAGTAGTGGAAGGTAGCCACGGGAAATTCTTGTAATAGGGTTGTGTTTGTGCTAGTCTTTTAATCGTTAGGGTTGCGGCACGATTGAGTTCTCGAGATCTCACAGGCGTTTTTTGTGAGGGGGAAGCGACATGGGTGCATACACCGTTCGGCTGTCGTCGCACGCAGCAAAAGTGTGGGACATGAACCCCACCAAGCGCAATGGGGCATCGTGGAGAAGCTGTCAAATGGCCACGGCGATGCTTCAGGCGCAGATCCACGGATGCAAAACGTTTTTCATCATCTCGCCCGAGGGTGAATTGCTGGCCGAGGGCCATACGGGAAAATCGAACGATATGGCCCGTCAGATGGCCACGCAGATCTGAAGGGCCCCGGCTTTTCACGACAGCATCTGGATTTGTGAGTCTTGAAAGCCGGCCAATTACAGGCATGGGCCATGCGCCGGAGTCCCCCCCTTCCCGCCAGTCCGAGCAAACCTTCGTGCCCGTCAAGCAAAACTGCGGGGGTGTAGAATGTCAGGCGGGATACCCCGCGGAGATGCCGTCGTCTGCCGGCCTCTTTGAGACATCGGAATTCGTCGGACACGGTTTGAGCTTTTCGCCAGGGAACTCCGGAGGCTATCCCGGGCGCCCGACGCGATGAAAAGCGATGGCGCCCCCGTGCGGGCGTTTGAGAACACTATTCGTCGGCGTATTCGTCGTCCCAATCCCGCATTCGCCGGGATTTCCGTTCGAAGACCTTCCTGGGCCTGTCTAGCTCGTTGACTTTGTCATTGCGGTCGAAAGCAGTCTTGCCTTTGGCCTTGCGCCGGCGTTCGCGGCGTTGCGCCAGTTCGTCGTCCCATCCGTAGTCATCCGAAAAATCGTCCGCGGGGGCCATGTCGCCGTCTCCTTTCCCCAGTGCCACGAACTCATATCAATTGTACTTCAGATGCGTCAGAAATCAAGGGTCATCGAGCGCCTTGAAAGCGAATTCCCAGGAATCGATACAGGAGTTTAGCTATGGTGAACTGTGGGTGATGGATGCCTCGGATGGGGGCCAGTTCTGAGATGTCCATACCGACTACCTCGCGCACGGTGCACAGGCGCCGAAGCAGTCCGTCCACGTGATTCCACGTCAAGCCTCCTGGTTCCGGGGTCCCTGTTGCGGGAATGACAGCAGGGTCAAAGACATCGCAATCCAGGGTGATGTACACGCGCTTTCGGCACGCGCCGACGACACGCTTGATCCAGGAATCCTCCCCGGGCGGGGCGGCGAGTATCTGATGGGCATACACGACGGGTGTGCGGAGAGCTTCCGCTTTGGCGTGTTCTTCGATGGCCTGGCTTCGAATCCCTGTCTGGACAATGTGGTCATGAAAATCCAGGACGCGGGCCATCGCGCATGCGTGGTTCCAGGGGGAGCCTTCGTATTCATCGCGGAGATCGCTGTGCGCATCGAGCTGGAGGACGGTGAGACCGTCGCAGGCCTCGCAATGCGCCTGTATGGCGCCCACAATCGATGTGTGCTCACCGCCCAGGGTGACAACGAACTTCCCTTTGCTGAGCCAGTGGGCGGTTTCGTCGTGCAACGCGCGCGCGAACTGGCTGGCGTCTTTGCGCCCGGGTGGGAGCGGAGCGAGCGTTGCGATGCCCGGGATCGACTCGACAAGCTCGATACCCAGAGCCGCGTCATACAGCTCGACCTGGTGGGATGCTTCGAGGATCGCCCGCGGGCCTTCCGCGGAACCTTTCCCGAAGGAGGAGGTCCGCTCGTATGGCGCCTGTTGCACGACAATCGAAGCAGCCCGAAGGCCGGACCGTTTTCGGTCCAATGCCAGAAAGTTTTCCGAGGTAGGTAGTGCGCGCCGCATGGCTCTTAGTCTGAATCGCGGTCAAGTTCCTCAAACACAGCCTTCATCAGCAATGGCCAGACCAGTGTGGCGTCAGCGAGGACTTCGGCGTGCATGCCGCCGTCCTCAGGCGCCACGAATTTGCCCCAGCTCACCCCTTCCGAATACGTGCAGCCGGACAGTCCGCCCCAGTGAACGGGTTCCGGACAGATGCGCACGCCGTACTGGAACCGCGCCTCCGGGAGTTTGATATTCAGGCGGTTGGCCGTGATGTCGTAAAAGGGGGCAACCTGTTGTGCCCAGTTTCGGGGTACCCCGCCGCCGATGGTAAAGATTCCCAATCGCCTGGCGCGGCCCACGAAACGGGCGTATTGCTGAAGATCGATAAAGGGGTTAAAGGGGGGCACGGCTGTGAAAACCGCCTGGGGATCCGCAGATGCGTTTTCGTGGATTCCCTGTGCTTTCATGGCGGCCTTCATCGCCCACGTAGCGAAATCCAATCCAAGTTCGCTGTCGGTAAAGGCGGGGACAAAAACCGGCACGCCGCGCCTGTAAGCGCTCCGAAGAATGCCTGGGCCTTCGTCCTTTTCGTCGAGTCGCCGACCCACGGCGCGGCAGAATGAGGCGGAGGACCACACCCCGTCGGGCGGGTCCTCCGTCGCAAGCACATCCGCTACCAACTCGGCCACCGAGTTGAGATTGGTTTCCATTTCCAAGGTGTCGTAAATGCGGTTGTAGCCTTTTGCGAACAGCATTCTGTCGTCCGCGTCCGGATTTACCGCGTAGTGCGTCAGCCCGATAGATTCCGTCAGCCCGTGGGCCATGAGCGCTCCCGTCGCCACGATCGCATCGACCAAACCGCGGTCCACCATTTCACAGATAATGGACCCCTGCTTGGCGACCGTCATGGCTCCGGATAACGTCAAGACGACGCGGCATTCTTCATCCCGGGCCATCGTCAGAAGGGTATCGAAGGCGTGACCGAGCTGCCGGCCTCCGAACGCCGTTCTGCCCATGCCCCGCACCAGGTCGGCGAAAGACCCAACCGAGTCGATTCGCAGACTCTCGAGCGGGGTTAAACCGTCTTTTCTTCCGTCATGCAGTTCGCGTGAGGACACCGAATTCCTCTCGTTCCAAAGACGGTAGCACGGTGCCTTCTTCGGCGTTTTCATTCACCGCGAACCGGCTCATCTCGCGCACCCGGACATCGCCCAGGTCAACCTCCTGCTGGAGGTGGAACAACACATCGCGCGGGTTGGTGGTTCCGCAGGTGAACATGTCCATGGCAATCAACCCCAGGTCCGCATAGGAATGGGCAGAGCAATGGCTCTCATCGAGCATTACCACTGCGGCGAATCCTGGGGGGGAGTCCGAACCAAACTTGTATCGGACTTGGGAGATGACGGTGGCGCCGGCGCGTTCCGCGGCGCGTGCCATGGCATTCAGGACCAGCTTGTCGTCGAGGCACACTTCACGTGCAACATTCCGGCAATCGATCAGTAGATGTCTTCCCTTATACAACTCATAAACCCTCCTTGTCGCATGTAGATGCGTCGCGCCGCCTTACGCACTACTCCTTGCTCAAGGGAGGCCTGAG
>CAZFOG010000280.1:0-8947 GCA_964520685.1 uncultured Nitrospiraceae bacterium
TGGCGCTCGGCGATCCCAGACAGACGCGCCGCGGACGGCGCTTTGAACATGTCCCCGTTCACCCTCGTGTGCGCGGCGGGGGGACCTGAACACCGCACGCGACTGGTGCAGCTATCAGGAACCCTCGGGTTTGTTCAGCGCGGCGATCCGGTCATACACGTTCTGCTTGTCTTTCTCGATATCGTAATCGAGGTCAATGTGCCGGATAACGCCCTGCTTGTCAATTAGAAACACGGAGCGTTTGGCATAGCTGTTGCCGTCATGCTCGCGCACGGGAACCTTGTAGGCCTTGACGATTTTGCGGTCTTCGTCGCCCACCACGTTGAAAGGCAGCTTGTATTCCTTCTTGAAACGATCGCTGGCCTCCTGGGGTTCGACACTGATCGCAAATACTTCGGTGTCGCCATTCTTGAACTGCGAGAACTCGTCGCGGTATCCACACAACTGTTTCGTGCATCCCGGCGTGAATGCCTTGGGATAAAAAGCGAGCAGCACGTTCTTCTTGCCCCGGAAAGATTCGAGGCCGACCTGCTTCTTCGCGCCATCGGCGTCCGCGACCACGAACGTCACGCTCGGGGCGGCATCACCGACCCGCAACGGCTCTTCTTTGGCGGCTTCCTCCGGGGCCGCTGCGTCGGCTGCGCTCGCGTGAAACGACACCGCGGCGCTCAGCAACAGCACCGCGCTCAACAGTACAAACGGCTTTCGCATACGCGCTCTCCTCAAGTCACGGCCACATCCCGCAAAACCCACTTTCGAGGAAACGCTTTGGCGCGCTAACCTATTTCTGGCCGGATTGCGCGCGACTGCCGGCGCGCCGGAGCAAGCCCCTGCCCGCGGTGCTCACGAGCCGCGCTCACTCAAAGGCGGCACGTACCGTCCGCGCGCGATAATGTCCTGAGGATCCAGGGCTTGCTTGATTTCGCGGACCACCTGCCAGAACACGTCCTCGCCGTCCCGGATCTTCTCCATTCCGCGCAACCCGGTCCGGTATGGCACGTAACCTTCCTGAATGAGGGCGTTCATGGCGGCGTCATAGCAGGCCATGGCGCGCGCGACTTCGTCAGGCACGGATTTATCGAAGGCGACGTTCAGGATACCGATCATCGACCGTTCATTGAGCAGGGTGAATGTGGCCAGGAGATCGAATTCATGCTCGGCAAACACGGGCTGGACCAAATCGAGAACACGGCGGGCGTCCTTTCCGGTCATGGGCAGCACCGGGGAGAGCCACATGAGCCCGCAGCCACTCTCGAGGGGATCGCGCGGGTCGGATTCGTGGTCGGGCGGATGGCGCAGGCGCCACTGGGTGCCGTGGACCGATTCGTCCGCGGGAGCGCCTTTCATCTGGGCATATACGGGCCGCAATGCTGCCAATTGTTCGGCGAGCCGGTGGATACCGAGCCGTTCTGCCACACGGGCGGCGCGCTCTCCCAGGGCGAGCTTTCTGTCGTCAACAAAGACAAGCCTTCCCAGGGGCCGCAGCACACCGCCGAGAAGGCGCCGCATGTCGCGCACGTGACCGCGCGTCCCCGTCAGGGCGCCGCCCACGCTCCACTCGCCAATGCCATGGGACTTGCGCAACTGCTGCCGGAATCGTTCCGGTAACGCACGGAATTCACCCGCCTGTTCCCAGGGATAGTGAATCCTGCTGCTGAGCACGCGCAGGTCGTTCCCGATGTGAATGGCCGAGTCGAGCATCCGCCGAAGCCGGAACGGACGCAGGGCGTCTATTAGACGTTCCAGGTCGATGTCCTTTTTCAGCGTGCAGAAGAAGAAACAGAACTCCTCGGGCTGCGGCATGAGCCAGAGACCGATTTTGGTGACGATTCCAAAATTGGATTGGCAGAAAATCCCGTCGAGGAACGGCCCGACCCCATACCGGTAGACCCGTTCAGCCTTGGCCCGGTCGAAATGGCCGAACCCGGTTTCGAGGAGCCGTCCGTCCGCCAGCACCACCTCCATGCCGCAACAGGTCTCGAAATGGTCGCCGTAGCGCGTGTGGCCGAAGCCGCGGTCAAGGGTGTTTCCCACCAGACTGGCCTCGGGGCCCGCACCGGTACTGTCCATCCACAGGCCGGTCTGGTGCTCGGCCAGGTACTCGTATAGCTGCCCCTGGGTCACGCCCGGCTGGATGACCGCGTATGCCAGCCCGGTATTCACTTCAAGAATCTGATTCATGCGGGACAAATTGACGATTGCCGCGCCCGGCGTGGGCGCACACGCATCGCCGTATCCCCAGTTTCGCCCGCGGGATATCGGATAGACCACGACACCGCAGCGCCCGGCTATCCGGACAATGTCCTGCACCTGTGCCGTGGATTCGGGAAACAGGATGCACCCGGGCCGCGGCGCGGTATCCTGGGTAGTCCTCGAGTACCGCTCGAGGCTCGCCTCGTCCGTCCGGACGTGTTCCTCTCCCAACACGCCACGCCAGGCCTCGATAGCCCCATGCAATGAGTCTGCGTCTGCCATGATATCCCCCGTCACCAGCGGTTTTGCATCAGTATACCGGTTAGACAGGGAAGAGGGGAAATGGAGATTCCAGAGGACGGTGGCGTTACAGGGCAAGGAGTTCGATAGCAGCCGCTTCCGAAGTGATGCCGTCCTGCGCCCCCAGCGCCTCGCGCACGCGCGTGAGCGCCACCTCGCACAGGCGGGGTTCGAGCCCCAGGGGTTCTGTCACGGCCACGGCAACACCGGGATGCTTCGCGGCGGCCTCGGCGGCCAGTCGCGGTATGTCGACCCGACTGTGCCGTCCCGGCGAAAGGCAGTAAGGATGCACCACGACCATGCGGGCGCCCTGCTCGACGCAGCGTGCGAATGCCTGCTCGACACTCGGCTCGGCAAGCTCCATATGGGCCGGCTCGACAATTGCCATGCCCGAAACCTCCTTAAACAGCGCCGTAACGTCATGCATCATCGCGTTGGCCTCGTCCCGGCGGGAACCGTGGTCTACCAGCACAATGCCCACCTCGGGGGCGATTGGATGTGTGTTATCCGTCATCTCTCGACCCAACCCCTGATAGAGCGCTCTTCCTGTCGCCATACCCCTTGAAGAACGCCTGCAAAGGCCATTGTATTTCGTGCGAGTCAGCGAGCCGTGCACCGTGCGGCTCAGGAGCGACACGGACCCGCACGGACTCACACGGACTCACGCTAGTGGGAGTGTGCGGGGGGCCGAAGGAGAATGACCGGCGAGGGCGCCGGTCCCACAACAGAGTGGACGGCATGGACGGTATGGACAAGGTGGACGGAGGGGACCCAGTGGGCGGGGAAAGGCCCATCGCTGCGAGGGCGCAGGTCCCACATCGGAGGGGAGACCGCGGCGCGGAGGGTCTTCCTGGGACCGCCGAGCGCCAGCTCGGCATCCGGGAAAGCTGAAAGACAAGAATGCCGAGCTGGCGCTAGGCGATCCCAGAGAGGATGGGTCCCAAGAACCAACGGGACAGCGAAGCATGGGTCGGCCGGCTCAGCCATAGACCATGAAAACAGAAATGACCGGCGAGGGCGCCGGTCCCACAACAGGGGAGTCAGGCCCTGAAAACCAGGGGCAGGCTCCCGGTTGAAACAACGACGCCCGGAGAGGGGGTCTCCGGGCGTAATGGTGTACCGTTCGCGTCAGCGTCTAGGCCATTGCGGCGAATTCCTGCTCGACCAGCAACACGGCGTCGAGGGCGGATTCCGGCGTCACGATCGAGGGTTTCTCGCCCTTGTCTACGCACTCGAGGAAATACTTCTCCTCGAGAAGATATCCGTCGGCGGAATCGATCTTGGGCGTGAGGGCCGTTCCGTCGCTGGGATACACATGCAAGTCCATATCCACGAGCGAGTTAAACTCGAACGAGGCCTTTTCGAGTACCATGCTGAACGCCATCCGGAACGGGAACTTGGGCATGTAGTTCCACGCGCCGTGGAGGGTAACCACGGGGCCGTCCTTGTAGGTGTACAGCGCCATGATGTCCCCGACACCTTCGTTGCCAATCTTCACGCCAGCCGCCTCGATTTTGGCCGGTTTCCCGAAACAGTAGTTGACGAAATCCACGTCGTGGACGTGCAAGTCTACGAGGGCGCCGCCGCCGCGGGGATTGTCCAGGAGCCAGTTGTCCCAGCTCCAGGTGGGCTTGGGGCTGTTGCGCACGAAATGGGCAGACAACACCTTGCCGTATTCGCCCGACTTGATGAGTTCGTACGCCTTGGCGTAGGCCGGCCAGAAGCGGATGCATTGAAGCACCATGAAGTTTTTGTCGTAGCCCTCGAGGGCCTTGAGTATTTCCCTGCCCTCGTCCGATTGGCGCACGAAGGGTTTCTCGCACATGACGTGTTTACCAGCCTTAATGGCCTTCAGGGCGTATTCCTTGTGGAGGTTTGTCGGCAACGCGACCAAAGCGATTTCAACCTCCGGGTCGGCCAGCAATTCGTCGCCGTCGCTATAGGTCTTGACTCCGTCGAGGCTCAGATCGCCACTCAAGGCAATGTTGCCTTCCTGCACGGAACCTTGGCCGAGGTTTGCGGGGTTCTTGTCGGCAACCGCGACGATTTCGGCCATACCCGTCCTGCGCAACGAGCCGAGGTGCATCTTGCCGATGAACCCGAGTCCGATAATTCCCACCTTGTGCATGATCATCTCCTTGTTCGCTTCCATGAACTGCGAAGCGCCGCTGTTTTCACCCATACTGCTCGAGCAATTGGCGCATATCTTTGCCGACCTGGCGCGCCAGGTCGTGATCGGGCATGCCCTTGTCGCTGACCAGCATCTCGGAGGTGATGTAGCCGTCGTAGCCCGCGGCTTTGAGCGCACCGAACACCGCCTCCCAGTTCAAGGTGCCCTTCAGGAGGCTGTCGGTAAAGTCCGCCAGCGTCCCGCCACCATCGTGAGCGGTGAAATTCTTCACGTGCACGCGGCCAATGCGTTTCCCTCCCAGAATCTCGATCCAGTGTTCGGGATAGCCTGTCAGCAAGACGTTGCCCGCGTCAAAGTAGGATTTCACGTATGGCGACCCGAAAGAGTCAATGTACTGGACCAACTCGAAGGGCCCTGTGAGGAATTTGTTCCAGACGTTCTCGACACAGATGGCCACGCCGGCTTTCTCGGCGTCGGGCAGGAATTCGCTGATCGACTTCCGGGACACGTCCCACACCGTTTTGGACGGCACCACCGGCCGGGACGGGTCAAACGGCACGTTCACCGCACCCGGCACCACGAGGATGGCGTCCACCCCGAGCACGTGCGCCGCATTGATATAGGCTTTTGTGAAATCGACCGCTTCCCGGCGCTCGGCTTCGTCAGGGCTCGATAACGACCTCGCCCAATAAAATCCCGTGGCCATGGACGAAATCGCGAAGCCCATGTCGTCGATGCCCTTCCTCAAGGCCGCGAGTTCGGCGTCCGAGGCGGCGGGGCTCAACTCGCCCCCCCCGAAACAGAATTCGATGGCATCGAAGCCCGCGTCCTGAGCGACCTTGGCCGCCTCGAGCACGGGTACCTCGTTGTTAAACCCGCCAACGGTCCATCCGCTTACGCTGATTTTCATAGCACAACTCCCCTGCGTAGATTGTTCCAACCTTCCGGTTGTATGGATACACTTGCGCACTCCCGGCGCGTCGGTGCGAGGACAGACCGCCTCCCGCCAACACACCGGGAACACAAACGCCGCCTCTAAAGTACCGAAAATGGGATGAGGGGTCAATGCGCGGTTTTGAGGAGCTGGCGACTTGCCCTCGTACAGATGGCGCGGTCAGGACCACACCCCGGCGTGTGGGTGGTATTGCGGTTTACCGGCGGTATTTGTCTTCGAACTTTTGGCGGACCCGCCAGTCCTTGTGGATCTGCCGCCAGCGTTTGCGCTCGACACTGCGCGCGCCTTCGTCCTGGCGCATGGCGAGGTAGCGCATTTCCCGCTGGAGCTTGAGATAGCTTTGAAAACGACCCTTATCGAGTTCGCCGGTCTCGAGGGCGGCCCGGACGGCGCACCCCGGCTCGTTGGCGTGTTGGCAATCGTTGAACCGGCATTGCTCAGCGAACTCCTGGATGTCCTGGAACGTTTGCTGCAGACCGGATTCGTCTCCCCAGAGCTGCAGTTCGCGCATGCCTGGCGTATCGAGCAGCAACCCGCCCTCCGGCAGCGGAATGAGTTCGCGGCGCGTGGTGGTGTGGCGGCCCCGGCTGTCGTCTTCCCGAACGGCCTTGACCGTCTGCCTCGCTTCACCCAGAAGCGCGTTGATCAGCGTGGATTTGCCTACACCGGACGACCCCACGAATCCGGCCGTCTTGCCCGGGCCAACATGCGCCCGCAGTTCATCGACCCCGTCCCCCTCGGCTGCGCTCGTCACACAGACGGGCACACCGAAGGCCACGCCGTCGATTTCCTCGCGACAGGGTTCGAGAGTATCGCAAAGATCCGCCTTGTTCAGCACGATCACCGGGGTCGCGCCGCTGTCCCAGGCCAGCGTCAGATACCGCTCGAGCCGGCGGACGTTGTAGTCGTTGTCGAGACCCATGACCAGGAAGACTACGTCGATGTTGGCGGCGACGATCTGCTCCTCGGTGCGAGCGCCGGGGGCTTTGCGCACGAAGGCGCCCGTGCGCGGCATCAGCGCCTCGATGAGCCCGTGGTCTCCCGTATCGGACAGCCGGACGGCCACCCAGTCCCCCACAGCGGGTAAATCCGCCCGGGATCGCGCCGCGTTGCGCAACTTGCCGGACAGTTCCGCCGTGATTTCCCCGGAAGTGCCTATGGCGAGGTACAGGCCGCGATCTTCGCGGGTCACGCGAGCGGGACGGCAGTTCACGATGCCCAGGGCATCCCACTTCTCCTGCCAGGGGCCGTTCCAGCCGAATTCACTTAGACGGTCGCCGGCCACGGGTCACTCGTCCTCGTCACCGCATCGTCTCGCCACGAGCCGCACGAAGCCGAGATACCGGCCTTCGTCGGCGCGCAAGGCGTCGGCCTCCTCGGGCCATCGATTGGTGCCCGCGGCACTCTTGGCTTCCTCGAACTGCAGCCAGTCGCGCCAGCCCTCGAACAGCGTATCGGCAATCTCGATATCGACCAATCCCGTCTGTTTCCAGTGTTTTTCCCACCACGCACAGGTATGAAACGAAAAACACTCGGTAGGGCTCCAGAACCGTTTTCCCCCGGATTGTTCACGTGTGAGATGTTCGGGGGGGCCGTCTTCAAACGGCTGCATCAGTCCCGGCACCACGATACCCATCTGAGCGCCCGGACGCAGAAACCGCGAAAAATAGCCAAGGTAGAGATCGTCGGTGCCGTAGTAATGGTAGGCATCCACCGACACGATGGCGTCGAAGAACTCCTCGGCATAGGGCAGGTCATGGGCCTCGGCATGGATTGGAAACACCTTGTCGGGCACGCCCGCCTCGCGAACGCGAATCCAGTTTTCGGAGGCCGGTATCCACAAGTCCGTCGCCCAGACGCTTACGCCGAACTCGCGGGCAAGAAAGACGGAACTCATGCACTTGCCGCATCCCATATCGAGCACGCGCATCCCGGGCTCGAGCTTCATCTCCTCGCAGAGCCATTCCGTCAGCCAGAGCGCGCTGGGACCCATCTCGTTTTCCAACACCCACACCGGGTCGTAGGCCTCCGAGCGGGGAAATCGCTCGTTCTTTAATAACGGTTTCAAGTCATCCGCGGAAAGTGGCATGTGTGCTCCTTCTGCGACAGCCGGGCCGTCACCACCGGTTTACCGCGCGGTATGCGCATTTTACCGCACGTCAAACGGGACGGCACACGACTATCTGTTTGCCGAATCCGGCGGCGAACGGCGCACCAGAGAACTGCCCCAGCTTCTCCAGGACCTCAAAGCGGTTGTAGTGGAGCAGCATGTCCAGCTCTTGCGGATAGAAACACCGCAGGTGAATCTCCTCCTCGCGGATTTCGTCGCTGCCCCCGCCTGTGCAGTACCACGTGATGTGCGAAACCTGGGCCGCATCGTCGTACTCGATGGCCTCCTCGACGAAGATCTGCTCGCCCGATTCCTCCTCCGTGTACGTGAAGACCGGAAACCGCTCCCCCGCTCCCCGCGCGAGGATTTCCACGTTGGGATTGAACACGTCGAAGATGAAATGGGCTCCGGGGGCGAGGTGTGCCCGCACGCGCTCGAGAAACGCCTCGACCGAACCCCGGTCGTGGAGGTGCTGCATCGCGCTGAAAGGACAGATAATGAGCGCGAATTTGCGGTTCAGCGAGAACTCCCGGCAATCCGCCTCGACCATATCCACATCGAGGCCCTCGCTGGCGGCCTTGTCGTGCAACCGCGCGAGCATCGACGGCGCGACGTCCAGGCCCACGATTTCGATGCCCGCGCGCGCAATGGGCAACGTCACGCGGCCCGTTCCGCACCCGATCTCGAGCACCGGACCTCCCGACCGTTTCGCGTGCTCGACATAAAACGGGATGTCCGCTGCGTAATCGTCGTTATCGAGGTCGTATTGCCGGCCGTCGAAGTAATACTCGTGAACACGTCCCAAATCCATGGCGATACCTTCCGGGACCTCTGGTTTCATGGACAATCCTACTCCACCGGTCACGCGAAAGGAAGCCGCAACCCCGCGCCGATAACCTGCGAAACCATCGAGGGTGAACGGGGACATGTTCAAGGCGCCGTCCACGGCGCGGCTACGTGTCCCCGTTTGGAGGGCGCCACAAACATGCGCAAGATGCGCATGCCACGTCGAGGATCGCGCTTGGTTGAGGCTTGCGGATGAATGGTTGGGTCGCTGGGACGCGGCAGGCTGCCGCGTCTACGTTGAAGACCTCCGGAAGCGTAGAAGAGGCTGCCAGCCTCTTCATTCCCGGGAACTCGGGTTGCGGGCGTAACGGAGGGCGGGTTTTCCAACCCGCCATTGAATTAACGCGCGGGCCGAAGGGGCCGCGCTTCCGCTCTGGGATTGAACCGGAACGCGGGCGTGTCCGCCCGCGGT
>CAZFOG010000281.1:0-8939 GCA_964520685.1 uncultured Nitrospiraceae bacterium
CACGATGTTCGAGTGGTGTTCCATGTGGGTAATGAGGATCTCGTCGCCCGCGTTCACATGCTGGCGTCCGTACGTCTGAGCAACCAGGTTTATGCTTTCAGTCGTCCCGCGAGTGAAAACGATTTCGCATTTCAGACGCGCGTTGAGAAACTCCATTACCTTGTGCCGGGCCGTGTCATACGCGGCGGTCGCCTCCTCGCTCAGGTGATAGAGCCCCCGGTGAACGTTTGCGTTCGTTTCCCCGTAGTATCGCGCCAGGGCATCAATCACCGCCTGCGGTTTCTGGCTGGTAGCCGCGTTGTCCAGATATACCAAGGGCTTGCCACTCATGCGTGTCTGCAATATCGGGAAATCCCGCCGCAGTGCAGCCACATCAAAAGTAAGGGCCGCGTTCGACGGAGCATTCGTTGTCATTTCTCGCACCGCTCCCATGCTATTCGCCTTTCTGCGCGCGCGCGTATCACGGGCTGTAGCGGTTGTAGATATAGTCGTGCAGCCGCACGCGCAGCGGTTCAACCGATATGTCGTCAACAACCTCGCCGGCAAACCCGCACGTCAACAGCGCCCGGGCCATCGCTTCCGATATGCCCCGGCTCTGGAAATAGAATATCTGATCCCGGGGAGGCTGTCCCACTGTCGCGCCATGCGTGCACTTCACGTCGTCCGCAAAGATCTCCAATAGCGGTTTGGTGTCAATGGTCGCCATGTCCGACAACAGCAAATTGCTGTTAAGCTGGTTGGAATCGGTCTTCTGTGCCCCCCGGTGCACATATATCTTGCCGCTGAATACCGCGTGGCTCATGTCGCTCAGCACGCCCTTGTACCGGATCCGGCTCGTGCAGTGGGGGCTCGCATGCTCGATACCCGTCGCATTGTCTACCAGCTGGTCCCCTTCTGCAAGGTACAACCCGGCCAGCGATGCCTCCGCGCCTTCTCCGCAAAGGCGTGTCTTGAGATCATTCCGGGCAATCTTGCCGCCAAGAACTGCCGAAAACGATTGAAACACGCTGCTTCTGTTCTGATGGACCCGCGTCGACGCTAAGTGGTAGCCTTCGGGGCCTTCCTGCAAAACCTTGTATCGCTTGAGTACCGCACCGTCTCCCAGCAGGGTCTCGGTCACCGCGTTATTGAAATACGGCCCGTCCGTTAGCCCGATATAACTCTCTACCAGCGTCAGTTCCGCCGCTTCATCCAGCACGATAAGGTTGCGCGGGTGCGCCGCCCTGTTTCGCAAGCGCCCAGTCGTGATGTAGATGATGTGCACCGGGTGCTCCGCCCCATGCCCGCGCTTCGCGTGAACCACAGCACCATCATGCAGATACGCCGAGTTCAGGGCGTTGAACACGTTGCCCGTCTCGCCGATGATCCGGTCCAAATATTGCCGCGCCAGTGCGCCGTCCGTCAGAACTGCGTCCGCGAGGTTGTATACCGTCAGGTTCCGTGTCTCGCCGATGCGGGATGCCCCGGGCGCGCAGAACCCGTCCACAAAGACCAGCTCGGTCCAACTGGGCTCAGTGAAAAGATACGGCTCGATGATAGCGCGCTCCAATGGTTCAGGAGTCGCGTCCGTCAATGCTTCAAACTCGCCCCGAATGATAGGTTTTACATCCGTGAACCGCCAATCCTCGTCCTTGTGGGTCGGGAATGGCAGTGCTTCGAATCGCAAGGCGCCCGTTTCGCGCACCTGGCGCAACCACTCGGGCGCGACGTGCTGAACGCGCCTCGACAGCGCATCGAGATGGCGCTCTTTATCGGAAAGCCTGTCTATAACTTCAGCCATCGAAAAAACTCCACCATCATGGCGTTTCGCTTAGCCCGCCGGCTGGGCCGCTGCCAATTCTTCACGCACCCATTCGTAGCCTTTGTCCTCGAGTTCCAGCGCCAGTTCTTTCCCGCCCGAGCGAACGATCTTCCCCTGATACATCACGTGCACGAAATCGGGAACGATATAATTCAACAGACGCTGGTAATGCGTCACCAGGATCATCGACCGCTCCCCGTTGCGCATCTTGTTTACGCCGTCCGCGACGATCCGGAGCGCATCGATATCGAGACCCGAGTCCGTCTCGTCCAGGATGGCCAGCTTCGGTTCCATCACCGCCATCTGGAGAATCTCGTTTCGCTTTTTTTCGCCGCCCGAAAACCCGTCATTGACGGGCCGCTCCGCGAAAGACGGATCAATCGCCACCAGTTCCATTTTCTCTTCGAGCAATTGCCGGAAGTCCATGGCGTCCAACTCTTCCTGATCATGACTCTTGCGAATTTCGTTGAGCGCCGCGTGCAGGAAATATGCGTTCGAGACCCCGGGTATCTCGACGGGGTACTGAAACGCGAGGAACAGACCCAGGCGAGCGCGCTCTTCCGCTGGCAGCTCGAGCAGATCCTGCTTAAGGAAGGTGACTTGGCCTTCCGTAACGTCATATTCCTCGTGGCCCGCCAGCACCTGGGCCAGCGTGCTCTTGCCCGAACCGTTCGGACCCATAATCGCGTGCACTTCGCCCGCGTTGACCCTCAGGTTCACGCCCTTGAGGATCTGGATGTCCTCGACTTCCGCATGCAAATTCCTGATTTCAAGCATTTAACCTACACTCCCTTCGAGGCTCACGCTCAACAGCTTCGTCGCCTCCACCGCAAACTCCATCGGAAGATGGTCGAACACTTCTTTGCAGAACCCGTTAATCACCATCGAGATGGCGTCTTCCGGACCAATGCCCCGCTGCTTGCAGTAGAACAACTGGTCTTCACTGATCTTGGACGTCGACGCCTCATGCTCCACGCGCGCCGACTTGTTGCGCACCTCGATACACGGAAACGTGTGTGCCCCGCACTGGTCGCCGATCAACAGCGAATCGCACTGGGTGTAATTCCGCGCGTTTTCGGCCTTGGGCATTACCTTCACCAGGCCCCGGTAACTGTTGTTGCCGTGACCGGCCGAGATCGTCTTCGAGATCACCGTGCTGCTCGTGTTTTTGCCCAAGTGAATCATCTTCGTGCCAGTATCCGCCTGCTGGTGGTTTGCGCTCAGCGCGACCGAATAAAACTCGCCCACCGAGTTGTCACCCATCAGAATGCAGCCCGGATACTTCCACGTAATCGCCGAGCCGGTCTCGACCTGTGTCCACGAGATGCGCGAATTGCGCCCCAGGCATTTCCCGCGCTTGGTCACGAAATTGAAGATGCCGCCGCGGCCTTCTTCGTCGCCGCTGAACCAGTTCTGGACGGTCGAGTAATTGATCGTCGCGTCGTCCATCGCCACCAGCTCGACCACCGCCGCATGAAGCTGGTTCTCGTCCCGCATGGGCGCCGTGCAGCCCTCGAGATAATTCACGAAAGAACCCTCTTCCGCCACGATCAGCGTACGCTCGAACTGTCCCGTGTCCGCCGCGTTGATGCGGAAATACGTCGACAGGTCCATCGGGCACCGAACCCCCTTCGGGATGTAGCAGAACGATCCGTCGCTAAATACGGCCGAGTTCAACGTTGCGAAAAAATTGTCCGTGTACGGTACCACGCTACCGAGATACTTCCGCACCAGGTCCGGATGGTTCTTGACTGCTTCCGAAAACGAACAGAAAATGATTCCCTTCTTCGCCAGAATCTCCTGGTGGGTCGTCGCTACCGATACGCTGTCGAACACCGCGTCTACGGCCACGCCGGACAGACGCTTCTGCTCCTCCAGTGGAATGCCCAGCTTCTCGAAGGTATCCAGCAGTTCCCGGTCTACCTCGTCCAGGCTGCTCAACTGCTTTGATGCACGCTTCGGCGCGGCGTAATACCGATGCGCTTGATAATCGATCTCCGGGTACCGAACGTTGGCCCAGCGCGGCTCCGTCATCGTCTGCCAGTGGCGAAACGCCTTCAACCGCCACTCGAGCAGCCACTCGGGTTCTTCTTTCTTTGCCGAGATCAAGCGGATCACGTCCTCGTCGAGACCATGCGGCACGGTCTCCATCTCGATGTTGGTCACCCAGCCGTGTTTGTAGGTCCGGTTCGCCAACTCCGCAATCTCGCGATTGCTTCGCTCGATCCGGCTACCCGTATATTTCGCGGATTTCATAGGCTGCTCTGTCGCTTCCGATGCCATATTCCCGCCCATCGCTGATGGTTCTTCTGCATGTGTCATAAGGGTTTATCCCATACGGCCCGGCCGTGATTCCGGTCCCACCGCCATACCTCGACGCAAACATTCCCGAATCGGGCGATATTCCTGAGAATACGCGGTTTACGGAGCGAGAAAACCGGACCAATTCGCCTTTCATAGAGTTAACACGGGAATCGGCGGCCTTCATCCAGCATGGCGAGATAATTCGTAAGCGGGATGTAGTTCGCGACACTGTTTCCGGTACCCAGACAGTACCCGCTCCCCGGCATGCATATTTCCAATGTCTGGCGTACCCGGCCGCGCACCTCGTCTTCACTGGCCCGGCACAAAAAATCCACGTCGATACCCCCGAGCAGCGCAATCCGGTCCCCGTACCGCTCCTTGGCCTCGGTGACCTGCTCGATGGTGTCCTCGAAGGAGTGTTTGGCGTCGATTTTCACGTCTTCAATCAAATCTTCCAGGATCGACGCGAGATTCCCGCACGAGTGCAGGAGGTACGGCCGTCCCGCCGCGTGCGACATGGCGGCCATCTCCGCGTGCCCCCGCAGCACAAATCCCCGCATGTCCTCCGGGCTGCACAACAATCCCCCGCGGAAGCCCATATCGTCGCTTCCCCACACAATCTTCACACGGTCGAACTCGAGGATACGCGACAGGATGACCCGGTACATCTCCCGCAGGCGCGCGCTGATGGCCTCGACCAAGTCCCGCTGCTCGCATAACGCGATGCAAAACGTCGAGTAGCCCATCAGCCACATCAAATACTCGGCGAAATGCGCAAAACCCCCGCTGCCGATTACGCACATGTCGTCGGGGAGATGTTTCTCGTACCACTCGAGATGCCGCGTGGTCAGCGCGTCCACGTCCGGCCACGGATACCGCTCGTATTCCTCCCAGTTCGTTATGGGCCCTTTATCCTCGTTGACGAAGCCGCGCCCGCCATCGCGTGCAAGCGCCGCCGTGTCCTTCGCCATGAGCGTATTGAGCCGGATGCCGATGTCGTCGATCCCCATCCGCACAAAGCCGTATCCCAGGAACCGCTGCAAGGCGATCTGGCGCTCCAGTGCGTAGAACGGTTTCGAGGGATCCAAACCGCCCGCCACCCCAAATCGATGGCATACCGCCTCCTGCACCTCGGAATCCAGAAACAACTCGATGAAATGGACCCGGGCGGGCGTTCCGTTGCGCAGAATCGTATCCACCAGCCCTTCCCAATCGGGCGTCACATCAACTGAGAACGGATTCTGCATGGCCACTCCTTCAGTTCTGCCTCGAAAACTCCAAAAACCGGGATTTTCCGCTCTGTTGTGGGACCGGTGCCCTCACCGGTCATTCAAAACCGGAGCAGACCGACGAAACCAAACCCGTCCCTCGTTGCCGGAAAACCCTCACTCTTCCACGTAAGGTATCGTTATCGGCCCATGGGGCAACACGGCAACATCGGCGCCGCTCCCCAGCGCAGCCACCTTTTCATCCACCGCCGCCTGCAAATCGGCCACTGGCATCAGCATGCACCGTTCCACGTCCTGCGCCGGCAATGACGAGTAGACAGACACCCGGCACCGTGTCAGTATCTCCGCAAGCACCTGCGCCTGCCACTGGTCCAGAATGCACTCCGCCTGCCCGCGGATCTGTGCCAACAGCCCCTCCGGCGTGCCTCCTTCGGCCATGATTCGCGCAAAATTGCCGTGCTTCGGAACCCCGTCGGCACATTCGCTCACCACGATGATCTCACCGCCGTCCGCACACACCCGGGCCGCCGCCGAGATGCCCTTCACCGTCTGATACAGGTTTTGGTCCAGCGGATACCCGCTGTTCGACGTGATCACCAAGGGACACCGCCCCGCTACGCTTACCATCGCGTCCGCGGCCGCCTGTTTACACCCCGCCCGGTGCGCGTCAATATAGTCTCCGCAAAAAACGCCCGAAATCTCCTTGGCGCTGTTCAACGTCACATTCACTAGGAAATCCGGCGGACAGCACCCGGCCGCTTCGCGAACCGCCCCCTGCAACGGATTCTCGTCGAGGACGCCCCATGTGCTGCGTTTATCGGCGACCAGCTCGTAAGAGTGCAGCCCCAGGATCGTGTCGATGGACGCCAGCCCCGGCGCGACCGCTTTGGGTCCCCCCGAAAACCCCGCGAAAAAGTGAGGCTCGATAAACCCGATCGCGAGGCGCTTGTCCGCCTCGACGTACCGCCGGTTCAGCGAGACGCGATGACCTGCAGCCGTTTCGCCAACCCGCACGTTACCCTCGGGGGCATAAGCATCGTGATTGACGACCCGCACCCGGCCCATAATCTCCGCGCCCAGCATGGTCTCCAGCTCTTCCGGCGTGTTGCCCCGGTGGCTGCCCGTTCCGATAACCACCGTCACCCGCTCCGGTTCGACCGGCAACTCCTCCAACAGCCACCGCAGGAGCAGCCGATTGGGTACGGGCCGCGTCACATCGGAGGTCGTGATCACTACCCGCTCGCCCGGCTCAATGATCTCCGAGAGTGGGGGAGAGCCAAGTGGCGAACTGCACCCCTCCCGGAAGTGCTCTTCCGCGTTCCGCAGCCCAGGCACATGCCGCGGTTCTAGAATATGGCACCGCGCGCGGTTCTCGTTGATGCGCAGGGGAATAGACCCTTTCCCATATGCGATGGCGATGTGCTCATGCGGCATGCTTCATTCTCCTGTCCCCAGACTGCCCTCGAGAACGGCTCGGGTCAATCCAATCAGGCTGCCTTCAGCAACGTGAACGGATTGCCCAACCTCCGGCAGCGGAAATGTCTCGAAAGCCGTTCCGCGCCATATTCGCCATTCCCCCGACTGCTCGAGCGATTCCCGGAATCGAAACCGTGTTTCGATGGGGTTTCCCGCCAGCGAAACCGACAGTACGCAAATCTCCACATTCGATAACCGCACCGTTTCCCCCACGGCAAACGGATGCGTGTCCACATTACGGAACAGCATTGACCATGGCCGCTCGACGAGCCCGTCCGGGGTCGTGACAATGACGCTGTTGCCGTCGACGCGATAGATGTGTGCGCTCTCCAGCCCCCCGCGCAGCAGCAACACGCTCCGGGGGACCAGTCTTCTCTGGGACGACCTCCAGACCGGAATGTTCACCGCGAATACATCCATAGGCGCCGACACAATCACCACGTCAGTCTGCTCGAGTTCTTGTGTTTCGGGCACGCTGTCGTCCAGCCGCGTCATGTAGGCCGACGGAAGACCTATTGCGGCCGAGGTTGCGACAAATGCTGCCGGCGCCAGGAACGCATTCAACACAAAAAGCCCGCTCGCGATTCTGTGCCGCCAGGCTCCGCCTCTATCGGCCGTGTCATCGCCGCCACGGCGCATCCCGAGCACGATGGCATGCGTCAACAGGGCGATCGCTCCCACCCCCGGCAGGAGCATCAGGCGGTTTTGGGGCCAGGTCGCGCACGCGGGGGCCATCGCCACGACCGTACCGGCCAGCCAGAACCGGAGCGCCGGTTCCCGTTTCAGCCCCGGCCACAATAGCCACAATACGGCCCCTGCCACCGCCAACGCCCAACCCAGCAGCAGGAACCGTCCCGGCGTGCCCAGGACCAGCCATATCGTCGGGTCGGGGAATGCAAACTGCCCCGAAAGCATCAACGGAATGCTCGACAGCACGTTTTCAACGTAGACGACAGGTTGCTCGAACGGCTCGAGGTACAGACTTGAAGCAGCTACTCCATATCCCAACTGCTTGTAGAGCACGCGCCAGGCTACTGCAATGCCCGCATACGGCAGCAGACTCGCCAGGCGCCTCCAGTGCTGTCCGTGGTCCAGAAAAACGGCGTAGGCCAGTAGAAAGCCTCCCGCGCCCGCCGCCGCTTCGCCGCACATCAGCCCGAGCGCCAGCAGCAGCGGCGCTGTTCCTCCGGCCCACCACTGCCCCTCTCTGCGCCACGTATCGTGGGCGAGCAGGCACAACACACCGAACAGTCCCGACAGCACCGCATTACGGCCCGCTATCCATGCCACCGGGATCGCGTGGGCATCATCGAGCGCGTACAACAGCCCCGCCAAAGCCGCGACCGGCGCCGTCATGGCCATGCGACGGTACAGCCACGCGACTATCCCCACAAGTACCCCGTACCACGCGATGTTCTGCAAATGCATCAGCCAGGGATGCTCGCCCCACACCGCATTGTCGAACCAGTGGGTAAGCGCCGCCAATGGCCGCCAGAATGCGATCTGCATGTCTTCCGGCGTCCACCACACCGTGAGCCCCCGCGCTTTCCGGACGGCCCTGTCCCGCGCGTCCATCCCGGTGAAATTAAAGGCGTCCACGGGACTCTGCGTTAGCTCCGGTACGCCCGGGGTGCCGCGAGCGAGCATGCGGAAATGGTCGTCATCCGCGATCATACCTCCGCCCAGCGATGGCAGCGGCAACAGCAGCGCGAGGACAACCGCGAGCCAGTTCATCCGCCCCTGGCTCAATCGCCGTCCGATTCTCTCTGGCAGGCTTTCCTTCATGCCCAACAACCATAGTCGAGACCGCGTGCACGGGTAAAGCGCCCTGCATCCTGCCTTGTTGTACGATTCCTGGGGCGCTCAGGCCACGCACGTCCTACCCGCCCCATAAGTCCCAAAGATCCCATGGCCTTTCTACCCCGGCGTCGCCCTGACACAAAACAGGCGCCGAATCCCATGCGATTCGGCGCCTCGAAAGACAGAGACTGCCCTAAGCGAAAAGCCGCGAAAACCCGGGAAAACCCTCGGGACAGCGGACCGTGAGCCAGGCGGCTCACCCGTAGACGATGAAAATGGCGGGTGTGACGGGCGAAAGCCTCGCACATGGACCCACACGGACAAACACG
>CAZFOG010000282.1:0-8923 GCA_964520685.1 uncultured Nitrospiraceae bacterium
ATGAGCACGGAACCGATAGAAACGCCTGCGAAGGAAGGGCCGGTCCACCTTCATGTGCGGGCGATGGACAATCTGGCGTTCATTCGTGATGCCATGACCCGTTCGTCGTCATTCACGTCGGTGCCGGGTTGGGGTCTGGTGATGATGGGGCTGGTGGCGCTGGGGGGCAGTTACTGGGCGGCGCGGCCGAGTACGCGGTGGCTGATGACCTGGATGGGTGTTGCGGTTGTCGGCTTCACGCTCGGGGCCGTCGCCATGTTTGTGAAGGCGAAACGAAATCACGAGTCGCTGTGGATGGGCCCCGGGCGGCGCTTCGCCCTGAGTCTGGCCCCGCCGATCGTGGCGGGGGCGCTTCTAACCCACATTCTCACGCAGGTCGGCATGTGCCACGTGCTGCCGCTGGTGTGGTTGCTGTTGTACGGCGCGGGCTGCGTGACGGGCGGCGCGTTTTCGGTTCGCGTAGTTCCCTTGATGGGACTGTGTTTCATGCTGCTCGCGGCGGGTCTGGTGTTCTTGCCGGATTTCGGAGCATTTGTGGTGGCCGGTCCCATGACCGGATGCGATCTGTTTCTCGCGGCCGGTTTCGGCGGGCTGCACATTATTTTCGGAGTGATTATCGCGTTGCGGTACGGTGGCTGATTCGAGAGCGACAGGAGCAGGCAAATGGCTGGACGCAATGTGGCGAAGAGGACGGCGGCTTCGGGAGAAGACCATGCGAAACTCCGAGAGGTCATCCGGGGTCCGGAAGACGGGAATGCCCCGGAGCCCATGGAGCGCATCATCCACGAGCGTATCCGCCTGGCAATCGTGAGTGCCCTGGCGGTGAATCCCTCCATGACATTCAAGGAGCTGAAGAAACTGCTCGGCACGTCAGATGGCAACCTGAGCATACATGCGCGGAAGCTCGAGGACGCGAAGTACATCCGATGTGACAAATCCTTCGAGGGCCGGATGCCGAAGACGGAGTATCGGCTGACGGAGAAGGGGCGTAAAGCCCTCGAACGGTACTTGAGCCACATGGAGGCGCTGATTCACGCGGTCCGGAAAGGGTAAGCGGCGCTATTTTTTTGTGGGCAGGCTTTGGACTGCAAGGTTCTTTGCGGATACTTGTGACCAGTGGGGGTGAGCATGGACACACTAGAAGCCGAATCTCCGGATGATGCGCAGACGAATGATGCCGGCAGCGGCATAGAGCTTGTGGGACGCTGGATGCTTCCCGCCGCACTGATTCTCGGGATAGCGGGCGACGTCTTGCTTCGGGCTTTTCCTTTGGGGCTGAACGCCGCACTCTGGGCGACGGCGGCACTGGGCTGCGCGGCCGGGTTGCGTTACTGGCGCCGCGAACGCTTCTCCGCCTGGGGGCTCATGTTTCTGGCGCTGAGCTGGGCATTCGCACTCTGCATTTCGTGGCGTGACAGCACCTATCTGACGTGGCTTGCGGTGTGGTGCCTGCTTGCCAGCGCTGCCGTGACGTCCGGAACCGTTGGCGGGTTCCTTCCTGCCTGCGCGTCGTTTCTGGAATACACCGTAACGCTCGTGTTTGGCGCCGCGAGGATTGCGGGCGGAGGCTGGCGGACCGTGAAAGCGGCAGACCCGCGCCAGTGGCGCGTCGATTCGCTGCGGCAGCCCTGGGTCTCTGGCCTTGTGCGGGGCGTGCTGATATCCATTCCCATCCTGGTCGTCTTCGGGGTATTGCTGGTGTCCGCGGACCGTGCCTTCGGGGAATTGATTTCCAGGGTCTTTTCCTTCGACCTCGAAGCACTGCGGCAGCACACCATCGCCTTCGTGATAAGCGCCTGGCTTGCGGGAGGGGTGTTGACCGCGCTGGTTCTGGGAATTGAGCGCCGCAGTCCCGACGAAGAGGTGTTCCGCGAACTTCAGGTGGGAGGGGTCGAGGCCGGGGTCGTGATGGGGGCGGTGGACGCCCTCTTCCTCGCGTTTGTGGTGGTGCAGTTTCAATACTTCTTTGGAGGAGCCGGCCGGATCGAGGCCGTTGCGGAGCTGACGTACGCGGAATACGCCCGGCACGGGTTCTTCGAGCTGTGCGCGGTAACTGCCTTGACGCTGTTGCTGCAGTATGGGTTCCACTGGTTGATGCGGTATCG
Organism: uncultured Nitrospiraceae bacterium; assembly: GCA_964520685.1. Taxonomy (GTDB): domain Bacteria; phylum Hydrogenedentota; class Hydrogenedentia; order Hydrogenedentales; family SLHB01; genus UBA2224. The sequence continues at coordinate 2,106 of CAZFOG010000282.1, forward strand.
AAGCGGGCGGGCTCGGGCGGTCTGCCTGGGCTTGTCCGTCGTCCAGTTACTCCTCGTTGCGGTGATCATGGTCTCCGCCCTGATGCGGATGCATTTGTACGTCGAGGCCTATGGTCTGACCCAATTGCGGTTCTACTCGACCGCGTTCATGGTGTGGATTGGTTTCTCGCTGGTGTGGTTTGCCACAACCGCGCTGTGGGGCTATGCAAAACGGTTCATGGTGGGGATGGTCGTCAGCGGGATGCTCCTCGTTCTTGTATTTCACGCCGTGAATCCGACCGGGATCATTGTGTCGTGGAATCTTGACCGGGTGGACGAGGGAAAGCACTTTGATGCGGGGTACGCCCTATCCCTGGGGGCGGACGCGGTGCCTGAACTTGTGGCAGGCCTCGACCGGATGGGCAAGAAGGACGCGGCGATGGTGCGCGATGCGCTGGAGAGGCGGTGGGCGCGTTTACGCGATGCGGGCTGGCGGACGTGGAATTGGTCGCGCGCACGTGCTGCGCGCGCGTTGGAAGGCCTCTTCGGAGAGGGAAATCCCGCAACCGTTGCCCAGTAAGGCGGCGCCGGAATGAAACCGCCTCTCCCGTCAGAAGACCGGGAGAGGCGCGCGATTCGCAGAGGATGGCAGGCTACCGGGGCTTCTTGACGAAGCGTTTGTAGCTGTCAACGAGTTCGGTCTTGACGCGGCCGCAGGGTTTTCGCAGGGCCGCAACTTCTTTCGCGTCGGTGAGTGCACCGAACTCGAGGTGCACTTCCTGACTCTGGCCCGGGCGAAGGGTGTGGAGGAGGCCCTGTTTCTCGTCGATGGCGCGGCCTTCGACGCCGCAGTTGCAGGGCTCGAAGCCGACTACATAGTCCTGCTCGCCCATCTGCTTCCACTCGACAAACCGCGGGAGCTCTTTCTTGTTGTACTTGAGATAGACGCCGAAACCTTCGCCCCTGCCCCTGAAACCGCTGTTGACAATGGCGGCGGTGACATTGCCGCGGGCGTCCGTCGCCATATCGTGGTAATAGACCTTTTCCTTGTATCCGTGAATGGGCGGATCGAGCTTATTCCAGTTTTGCTTGCCGTCCTCGGCTACGGCGTCGCGTGGGGCGACGTATCTGCTGGGCGAAATGATCTCCGAACCCTTATCGACAGCCGGCCATCCGATGTTGCAGTGATACAGGAGCATGTACTTGGTTGTCTTGAAGCCGTCGTTAGTGACGACGTCGTGGAGCCAGAAGCGTTTTTCGCCGAGCTTGGTGGATACGGTGCGCATGAGGGTGAGGTTCTCGCCGAATACGACGGTTTCGCGCATGGTGCCCGTGACGCTGAGGATGTAATCGTTTCCCTGCCATTCCTGGATGATTTTGATGTTCTTCGCTGGGGTGTTGCCGATGCGGCCATGGAGTCCGGTCCCGAGCAGTCCGCTCTTGTCATCGGGTGCGCCGACGTTCATGAGGCCGCAGGTCGTGACGAGCCCCCCGAAGTAGTTTCGCAGCCACCGCAGCCATTCCGCCTCGAAATACTGGGGCGCCACGTCGCCGGTGGTCGACCGCCAGCCCATGGCCTTGCCGTTGAACGAGGCGGCCGAGATGTCCAGACACCGGTCGAGCAGCACAGTCAATTCGAGGCCGGTGCCCGTGTGAATGATGGCGGCGCGCGTAGGGCGCTCGTTGCCATCGTCGAGTTGTACGGTGCGAATGCCGGCTATCTGGTCCATATTGCCGACGCGTTTGCGCAGTTCTTTGGTGGTGTATTGCTTTCCGTAAAGTTCCATGGTTATTCCCTCCGCATGGATTGGGGCCTGACTTGGCCACTACTGTAAGCTTTTGAAGGACGGCATGCAAAGCCGCGTGCTGGAAAGGGACAGAAGGCGCGGGTACACTAAGCGCCGGTATGGAAGCGATAACCGCCACAATCGAGCCTGCGATTGCCTATGTTCGGGAGCAGCTTGCCGCCTGCAGGGAGGCACCGGATGCCGTGCCGGGAAACATCGGCGGCATCCTGTCCGCGGCCGCATCCGTAAGACTCTACCTGGACCTCTTCCGCCCGCCCGAGTACGCGGTCTGCGAGCCCGGCGACTGGCTGAAGGAATACGCCGGGGACATACGCAACGAACGGTGCTCGATGCTGGTTGATGCTGTGCCGGCCTGTACCCTTGATCCTGGGCAGGCATGGGCATGCCTGGAACCGCTCCTCCACGGGGTGGAGCTGTACGATGACGCAGTCCTTGTGGCCCAACTCTTCGAGGAAGACGCGATTCCGCGAATACTCTTGAGCCTGGACGGTCCTGGGTCTTTTCCTGTCCGGCTGCTTGTCGGGGGCGTGTTGCCTATGACCCTTGAGACGCTCGGCGAGCGCTGGACCGTTGCCACCCGCGGAGGGAGTATCCGGCGGAAACCGTCGGGGCTCGAGTTTCGTTTGAAGGGCATGCGCGAGCCGGGGCCGTCGGATGAAAGGGTAGCACAACTCGCGTCGAAGTTTTCGGAGCTCCATTCAACGGTGAAAGCATGGGCACGGGCATGGAAGAGCGATTCCCAGCCCGCCGGGGCACTCGAGGATGCAATCGGGCAGGCGGAGGCTTTTCTGGCATTACTCGATGGCGGTGCGCGGGCGGAACCCGCGGATCTGCGGCGGACTATCGAGGATGCTGTCTCGGCGTACGCCCAGGAGGCGGCGGAGCGCTCGGTCGCAATCGAGGTGTTCGCCGCAAGTCAGATTCCGCCGATCGCCGTCGTACGGCGCTCGCTGATCAGGGTGTGGGGCGCGATTATTCGGCACGCATTTTGGCTATGCGCCCGGGGCGGACGGGTGTCGTTCATGGTTGACTACGATGGGGCTTCGCGCCGGGCTTCGGCGATGGTCGAGCTCGAGGGCACCCAATTCGAGCCCCGCGAGACCGTCTATCTGGCGTCTGTTCGCAGGGGCGTGGGGGAAACGCACGGAGGCAGTGCGGAGATTGCCGTGGAAGAACGGGGGATGCTGCTGACGGTGTACCTCCCGGATCCCGTGGGAAAGACCTTGGATGCGTGGCTGCCGGGTTGGGAGGCATTCTCGGAACAGTCGCAGCAGATGCTTCGGCTGTGGAAGAGTGGCGGCCCGAGCTTGCCCGAGCAGTTTTTGCTGGGCGGCATTCTCGAGAATGAGTTGGAGCGATGGCTTTTGCCTCTGTTGACCGGGCCGGTGGTAATCAACATCGTGCACGACAAGGATTTCGACCTGAAGGGCCTGCCGGGTGCGTCCGAAGAGCGGCTGGATAAGGTCCTCACCCAGATCAAGCGGGGTAAAGTGAAAAAGGAAAGCGTGCGCCCGCCGCACGCCGGCGAGTTGCTCTGGGCCTTTCGCGCCCCCGAACGGTGCCGCAAGGCGCTGCGACTGGAGCGTCTGACGGAGGACGCCCTCCTCGAACTGTGTACGGGCTTGGTTCGGTCGCCGGTCCAGCATTTGAGGTGTTTGCGGCATATCGCGTGCATGGCGGGGGAGTAGAAGCATCGGACCGGGCAGACGCGCCGGTCGGGCCGATGAGGACAATTGAGTAGAATGAGGCGGTTCTCCAATCTCGACAGAGCGGCGTGGTTGTTCACGGTCAGGCCAATTCGATACACGCTTCCCGTTACGTTGACAGTGCTTTCAGCATTGTTCTAGACTACGTAAAATTACTACAAGGACGGACACATCCAAGTTCGGACTGCGCTTTGGAAGGCACATCTACGGAGCGAATCTCAGACAGGGTTGCCGCCCGATTTCCACGCATGGCGGCTTGTTCTTCGTATTCGTTTTTATCCGCAGGAGCAATCACGGGGCATGTGTTGTCGATCGGCTGTCTATGAGTGAGAAAGGGTGAGCTACAATGGGGTTTATTGACGGGGTCATCGAGAAAGCGAAGAGCAATCCGAAACGGATCGTGCTGCCCGAAACCGCCGATGAGCGGGTGTTGAAGGCCGCGGGGGAGATTCGGGCGCGGAAAATCGCACCGGTCACGCTGATTGGGGAGCCGGATACAGTTTCCGGAAATTTGAAGAGTCTTGGCATCACCCAGGAGTTTGAGATTGTGGACCCGGCGACGGCGCCCTGGGCCGATGAATTTGCCCATGAGTACTACGAGATGCGGAAACACAAGGGGGTGACGGAGGAGCAGGCCAGAGCGGTCATGGCAGAATATATTCCTCATGGCATGATGCTGCTTCACAAAGGCAAGGCGGACGGGCTGGTGGCAGGGGCGGCCCATTCGACGGGCGACACGCTACGGCCCGCGTTGCAAATCCTCAAGACGGCTCCAGGAGCCAGAATTGCCTCGAGTTTCTTTTTTATGGTCCTCAAGGACGCCACGTATCTTTTTGCCGACAGCGGTCTGGTCGAGGATCCCGACGCGGAACAACTGGCCGAGATTGCGGTGGCCACGGCGAAGACGGCATTGGCTTTTGGAATTGACCCTATGGTGGCCCTTTTGTCTTACTCGACAAAAGGCTCCGCGAAAAGCCATCTCACGGAAAAGGTCGTCAAAGCGACTGAACTGGCGCAAAAGCGGGCCCTCGAGGTGTTCGGGGCCGATTCACCGGTGAAGATTGACGGCGAGTTGCAAGGCGATGCGGCGCTTGCCGAGCGAGTCGGGCGCAAGAAAGCGCCGAACAGCGAGGTAGCGGGGCGTGCCCGCGTCCTGATATTCCCGAATCTGGATGCCGGGAATATCGCCTACAAGCTGGTCCAGTATCTTGCGGGTGCCGAGGCGTACGGCCCGATCATCCAGGGGACGCGGTTGCCGGTCAACGATTTGTCGCGCGGGTGCCTTCCGGAGGACATCGTGGGCGTGGCGGCGGTCACCGTTGTGCAGAGTCAGATGTTACAATAGGGAACGTGTGCCGCAGGACTGGGCCCGGCGGAATGCTTACGGAGACGTGGAGAACGATTCTATGAAGGTGCTTGTGATCAACAGCGGTTCGTCGTCGGTGAAATACAAAGTCTATGAGTATGGCCAGTCCGCGGAAGCGATAGCCAAGGGGATTGTCGAGCGTATTGGTTTGGCGGGGCCGATGATCAGTTGCGGTTGTTGCCTGACGAAATGGGAACGGTGTTCCCGGCAGGAGATCTTCAAGAACCCTGACAGCCTGAACGTGAAGAATCATTCCGATGCGATCAACACCATCTGCAAGATTCTCATGAGCGACGCCTGCGGTATTATTCATGACCTCTCGGAGATCAAGGGGATTGGTCACCGCGTGGTGCACGGGGGCGAGGCGTTTACGGGGTCGACCATCATCGACGACGCGGTGCTGTCGGGAATCCGCAAGTGCGCGAAGCTGGCGCCGCTGCACAACCCGCCGGCGATTCTGGGTATCGAGGCCTGCGCGGAGTTTTTCAAAAATACGCCGCAAGTGGCGGTTTTCGATACCGCGTTCCACCACACCATTCCGAAGAACGCCTACATGTACGGTCTTCCGCAGGATTATTACAAAGAGCACGGGGTGCGGCGGTATGGATTTCACGGCACTTCGCACCGGTACGTTGCGCGGAAGGCCATCGATATGCTCGATATGCCCGCGGAAAAGACCAAGATCATCACGTGCCATTTGGGGAACGGGTGCAGCATCACGGCGGTGAAGGGAGGCAAATCCGTCGATACCAGCATGGGCCTGACGCCGTTGGAGGGCTTGATGATGGGGACCCGGTCCGGCGATTTGGACCCCGCCATCCCCCTGTTTTTGATCAAGGAACTCGGGATGAGCGCCCAGGAAGTGGACGAAATGCTCAACAAATCCAGCGGTTTCAAGGGCATCTGCGGGAAAGCCGACGTCCGCGACATCGAGCGCCTGGCCGCCGAAGGTGACGCCAATTGCGCGCTGGCGCTGAACATGTTCTCGTATCGCGTTGCGCGGTATATCGGCAGCTACGCCATGGTCATGAACGGGGTTGATGCCATCGTCTTCACGGGAGGCATTGGCGAGCACGGCGCGGCCATGCGCGCGCGTATACTCCAGAATGCCGGCTATCTGGGACTCAAGATCGACCCGGAAAAGAACGAGCATTCCGAAACGGACATTTCCGCAAGCGATTCAACGGTCCGGGTGTTTGTGATTCCCACGGACGAAGAGTGGATTATCGCCACCGACACCGGCCGCCTGGTCGAAGAGGCGCGCGGTTCAGATTCAAAAGAAGCTGCCCTCGTGAAGTAGGGTGAAGGTCATGTTTCGCGTGACCGCCCGGTAAGGGATGTTTGATTTGGTTCCCGATACATCCGAGCCCATCGCACTGTTCAAAACCTGGCTGAGCGAAGCCCGTGATGCCGGGCTGCCGCTGCCCGAATCCATGGCCCTGGCAACCGTAGGGCCCCGGGGCGAGCCATCGGTCCGCATGGTATTGCTCAAGGATTGCGACGAGACGGGTTTCGTTTTCTATACCAATCTTGAAAGCCGGAAGGCAGCTGACCTCAGAGCCAATCCGCGGGTTGGGCTGTGTTTCCATTGGCGTGAGCAGGGGAGACAGGTGCGCGTGGGAGGCGTTGTCGAGCGTGTGAGCGATGCCGAGGCCGATGCCTATTTTGCGAACCGCCCGCGCGAGAGCCAGCTTGGGGCGTGGGCATCCACGCAATCCGCGGAACTGGAACACCGGGACGCGCTGGTTACCCGTTTCCATGAACTCGCGCTGCAGTACGAGGGCCGGCCAATCCCGCGTCCGCCTTTCTGGTCGGGCTTCCGCGTCAAACCCGCCGAGATCGAATTCTGGCAGGAGATGCCCCACAGGCTGCACGACCGCGTGTCGTTCATCAAGGGCGCGAGTGGGCGATGGACCTCGCGGCAACTGTATCCCTGACACACTGGGCCGCGTCCGTCAA
>CAZFOG010000283.1:0-8868 GCA_964520685.1 uncultured Nitrospiraceae bacterium
CCGCCATCGGCATCGTTCCTGTTCCACGGGCTACGCCCGCGGCTACTCAAATTGGGCCCCGTTCCGGGGTCTTCGCAGGAAGGTCCGCCCCTCGGGAACGCCCCGTGGCCGCTTGTTTCACCACATAGGTGATTGTGTGAGCGGGTTCGCACCCTGCGGTCAATACTCTCGAAGCTTGTCTCTGCAGTTTACGGTTCGGCCTGCCTCGGGCTACGAAGACGCCAATGGCCGGCGCGGCACAGCCGCAGGTGCACCGGGAAAAAGGCCCGCGCCCGGGTCTTATTCGGCCATGCCACTTGAGGTATACTAGCCGGGGATTCATGATGCGGGCAGGCTGAAGCACAGGGCTGAAAACTGTTGGATAAGGCAGCAACAACGGGAACCCGAACCGGTGGCACGAAGCGGCTGCGCGCCGAATCGGGCATGTGGTGGTTCGTGGCAGCCTGTGGAGGGCTGTTTGCCGTCTTTGCGTTTTCGGGGGCCGCGATAATCACAGGCTTCGAGCCCCCTCATCGGCCCCTGGTGCTGATTCTTCTTTTCTCGATGTTCCTTCAGAGTGTCGCTGCTCTGCTGGCGCTGCGCCTGATACGCATCACGGGATGGCGCACCGCGTGGGGGTTTATCGCCATCGCCATTGTTCTGATGGCCGTCCGGCGCGCCATGGGATTCTATTCGCTTCTCGCAGCGATGGCATTGCCGGGTCCGCCGGTCCGGCTTGAAACGGAAATAGTGGCTCTGGCCATCTCGATACTGATGGTTATCGGCATTGGCAGCCTTGCACCGCTTTTCCGAAAGGCCCGGGAAGCGGAGCAGACCATCCAGCGCAGCGAACGCTACTTGCGCACATTAACGAGCGCCCTGCCCGACATGACCTTCGTCCTGGATGCCGACGGGCGCTTCCTTGACATAGTCGCTCCGGATGAACGGTTTCTGGTGGCGCCCGCGGCGAGCGTCCTGGGCAAAACTTTGCGCGATATGTTGCCCGCCGGTATTGCCGACAAAGCTGTCCGCGAGATCAGGCGAACCATCGAGACGGGCCAGTCGCGCGATTTGCGCTATGAATTGGATGTGCCGGCCGGCCACCGGTGGTTCGAGGGCCGAACCTCGCTGATTCCGTGTCAGCCGGGCCAGCCGCCGCGTGTCATGTTTGTAGCCCGGGATGTGACCCCCCGCATCGCCGCCGAAGAGGCGTATCGCGTACTCGCGGAGCAATCGATCCAGGGAATTCAGATCTACCAGAACGGGCATGTCGTGTACGTAAATCCGGCAGGCGCCCGGATCCTGGGCCGGAGCGAAGAAGAGATCGTACGGATGTCGCGTGCCGAACTTCTGGGGCTTGTGTATGAAGCCGACCGTACGCGCGTTGCAGAACAGTTTGGGGCGGCGTTTCGGGGAGAGGCGCCACCGGCCGCGATGGAGTTCCGGCTGGTACGCAAAAACGGCGGGGTGATCTGGGCCGAAGCGTTGAGCGCATCGTGCCTGTACCGCGAAGCGCCGGCTCTTCAGATGGTCTTCATCGACATTACGGAGCGCCGGGAGATCGACGAAGAACGGGGGCGGTATCTCGAGCGGCTCCGCGAGGCCCAGAAATGGGAAAGCCTCAGCACGCTGGCCGGGGGCGTCGCCCACATGTTCAACAATCTGCTCCAGAGCATTCTGGGATTCACCGAGCTGTGCAAGTCTGAAGCAGAGGAGAGCGGTTCCCTGCGCGAGTATCTCGACGAGATTGACCTTGCGGCGCAACGGGCCTCGACGCTCAGCGCCCAGATGCTCGCGTGTTCGGGCCATGGCAGCTTCGTCTTCGAGACCATCTCGCTGAGCGGCCTCGTCCGCGACATGATGCAATTGCTGGAGGCTTTGTGCCCCGAGCACATTCGACTGACGCTTGACCTGAATGCACCTGGGGCGAAGACACGGGGGGACCGCGGCCATATACGCCAGCTTATTCTCAATGTCGTGACGAACGCCATCGAAGCCATCGGGCCCGATGACGGGGCCATCACCATTGAGACGGGCGAGCGGGCAGTCTCGAAAGCGGAGCTTGTTGACGTGCTGCCCGCCGATGTGCCCCTCGCGGGGAATTGCTCCTTTATCGAAATCCGGGACAGCGGCTCGGGCATGGATGCCGCCACGCGCGCGCGTGTGTTTGACCCCTTCTTTTCCACGAAGTTTACGGGGCGCGGCCTCGGTATGGCGGCCGTTCTGGGCATTGTGCGCGCACACCACGCCGGCGTCACGATCGAATCCGAACCCGGCAAAGGCACAACGGTATGCGCGCTGTTTCCCGCCGCCACAGAGGAGGGCCGCGTCTCTCCCTCGAACGCACTCGAGGAACCCGAGGCCGTCAACCTTGCCGGCCGGTCCGTCCTGCTGGTGGATGATGAGCCCATGGTGTGCGAAGTTGGCTCGCGACTTCTCCGGCGCGCCGGATGCCATGCCATCCTTGCGCAGAGCGGTCTGGAGGCCCTCGAGCTGCTGAACAACAAGGTCCCCCTCGAGTGCATCATCGTCGACTGGACCATGCCGGGGATGGATACCGGTGAATTGTTGCGGACCATCCGCGAGACGTGCCCGACCCTTCCCATTATTGTGGCCAGCGGACACAATGAGAGCACGGTTCGGTCCCGAATCGACGAGCCCTGCCAGCCCGATGCGTTCCTTCAAAAGCCATACGGGACCAAAGAGATCGTGGCGGTCCTCGAGCGCGTTCTCAAGCCGGTGTGAGGCTGTGTGAGCCGGGTTCATGCAACACGAGCCACACCTGGGAACCGGTGCCCGTTCCCGCCGGAGCCGTCGGTGCCCTGGGTAGACGCCGTCATGCAGCAGCCGTTTCGCATGGCCCGGCTCGCAGATGCCAGCCGAACAGTATTGCGCGCGGAATTCGGGCAAGACGTACAGGGCGGTTCCGTGATACTCTGAGGGCTCCGCGCGGCGCGTAGGCCGCGCACACAATGCGAAAGGAAGCCAGTATGGGCGTTGAACGTATCCTGGTGCTCTCGGTGAAGGCCGGGGCCGGCCACTTGCGTGCCGCACAGGCCGTCACCCGCGCGATTCGCGACCGCTATCCCGGCGTCGAGGTCGTGAACGCGGACACCCTCGAATACACCAACGCCGCCTTCCGCAAAGGGTACACCGAGGGGTACGAGGCGCTTATCCGCAATTTGCCGTCGGTGTGGGAGCGCATCTACGAGACCCTCGAGTCGAAATCCGCTGACAGCAATGCCAAAAAGATCGCCGCGTTGTGGGACCGGCTGAACGCCAAGGACCTGCTCACGTTCGTGAGAGGCTTCAAACCGGACGCCATCGCCTGCACCCACTTTCTGCCGGCCGAGGTGTTGGGGACCCAGCGCCGCAAGGGCAAATTGACGGCGCCGGTGTATACCATTCTGACCGATTACGACATCCATTCGATGTGGATACAGGACGGCGTGGACGGGTATTTCGTCGCGTCACCCGAGATGGAGCATGCGTTGCGCGAGAAGGGCGTCGGCGATGCCGCTATCGAGGTCACGGGTATTCCCATCCTGCCCGAGTTCGCACAGAAATATCCGTCCCGCGACGAGATGCGCCGCCGTCTGGGCCTGAATCCGGACATGCGGACGGTCCTGGTGGCGGCGGGCGGTTTCGGCATGATGAGCGCGGATACGGTGGTCAAACTGCTGGCCGAACGCCTTCCCGAGGGTCAATTCATGGCCGTTGCGGGCAAGAATGAAGACCTCAAGAAACGGCTCGAAAAACTTGCCAAAGGCTGTGAGGGCCGGCTGAAACCGTTCGGATTCGTCGACAACATGCACGAGCTGATGGCGGCGAGCGATGTCGTGGTTTCCAAAAGCGGGGGGCTCACGACGAGCGAATGTCTGGCCATGGGGCTGCCCCTCGTCGTCTTCAATCCCATACCCGGGCAGGAAGAGCGCAACGCGATCTATCTGCTCGAGTGCGGCGCGGGGCTGTGGGCGCGCACCGCCGCGCAACTGGTCTTCAAGGTCGTGACCCTGTTCAACGACCCGGTGCGGCTCGCGGAGATGCAGCAGGCTGCCCGCCGTATTGCACGCCCAGACGCGGCATTCACCATCGCGGACCGGCTGATGGGGGTTTCGGCGTAGTTCACTGCCCGGATTTGAGCGTCCGGAGGTTTTCGACGGCTTCGGGCATACCCGGCGCGAGTTTCAAAGCCCGTTCGAAACTCGTTTGCGCCCGGTCTGCGTGGCCCAGGGCATATGCCACCACCCCGAGATCGTTGTGGAGCAGCGGATCGTCGGGGTCGAGTTTCAGGGCGGCAATGAGGCGTTTCGCCGCACGCTCGAGATTGCCCGCGGCAAAGGCTTGTTCGCCCGCTTCGCGCAGTTGGTGGGCCTCGAGACGCTGTTTCAATTCCTCGATGGCAGGCGTGAGGGCGCACCCTTCCTCGAGGTGGACGCGCGCGCCGCTGTAATCCCCGAGCCGGTCGCAGGTCCGTGCCAGGTAGAGGCGTGCCATGACTGCGCCAGGGAGGGTTTCAGTCACGGACTCGAGACGCTGCCGGGCTTCCTCGAGCCGCCCCGCCCTGCACGCAATAGCCCCCAGCGCCGTGACCACGTGCGGCGCGGTCAGGCCGGCGGCTTCGAGGCGGCGCAGCACCGCCTCGGCTCCCTCGAATTCGCCGCGGTTCAGAAGGATGTTGGCCAGGGTGGTTGCGGCGCCCAGGTGGAGGGGTTCGAGGCCGAGGGCACGGCGGCTGGCCGCTTCCGCGGCGTCAGCATCGCCACAGACGAGGGCCTGTTCGGCGTAATCGTGCCACGCCTTCGGGTCGTGGGGCCGCTCCCGGGTCTTCTTGCGGTTGAGTTCGAGGTACAGGGCGTTCTTGGCCTCTGAGCGCGCGCCGCCGGCCTGGTAGCCGTAATGGTGAATGAGAATGGGCGCGGACCGAATGACTCCGCCCCGCTCGACCACGCTCTCGGTGATGTTTTCATGGACCGGCTCGCGATACTCGAATCCCCTGCCGTTGCGAAACAGGCGCAAAAGCGGCGCGGCAACGTATCCGGCATGGCCCCGGGCCATGGGGTCGCCGGGTGCGGCCGCGACCCACCGCCAGGAACGCGGGTCGTCGCAGTAATTCGCCAGCACAACTTCGATGGCATCGGCGCCCGCGCCGTCGGCATCCACAATGGCCCGAATTTCGCTCGAGCCCTCAGGAGCCACTACCTCGTCGGCATCCAGATGCAGCAGCCAGTCTCCCGTGACGGCTTCGAGCACGCGATTGCGCGCCCAGGCAAAATCGTTACGCCAGGGAATATCGAGAACCCGCGCACCGAACCGCCTGGCGACCGCTGCCGTACCGTCGGTCGACCCCGTATCCCCGATGACGATTTCGTCAGCGATGGCGCGCACGGATTCGAGGCATTCGCCAAGGCAATGGGCCTCGTTCTTGACGATCATGACGATGCTCAGGTCAGGCATAGCCGTCATTCTGCCAGAATCGGGGCGACCGTGACATGCGCGCGCCGGAGCCCCATTCGAGTACTTCGACGCGCACCGGCACAATGCCATCGCGCAGCATATTCAGTTCGCGGGCGGCCCCGCGCGACAAATCGATGATGCGTCCTCGTATGAAGGGCCCGCGATCGTTGATGCGCACCATGACCCGCCGGTTGTTTCGGAGATTGGTCACCTGGACGATGGTGCCGAAGGGGAGTTCCTTGTGGGCTGCGGTCAGGGCCTCCTGGTCGAATACCTCGCCCGAGGCGGTGACCCGTCCGTGATATTCATTGCCGTACCACGAGGCCATGCCTTCCTCGACACCGGGCATGGCCCCCCCGAATGGCCACATCCGGCACCCCGCGCCGGTAACAAGAACAAAGAGCACGAGTAGTCTCGTGCTCTGGAACAATGCTCGTATTCGTTTAGTAACTGGTTTTATGACAAGTATTTGCTCAACCGGCGCGCGACTTCGGCAACCACTTCCGGCAACCGGAATTCGCCTCGCTCGATCCGTTCTCTCGCAGCAGCCACCTGTTCGGCGCGAATCCCGTCGTCTTCGCGGGCGATGCTTGCCAAGCGCGCGCTGTTCGCCGCTTCCTGCGCCTCGGGGCTGATACGCACCCCGTCTTCCCGCACGGGGGCGCTGTCGGCTTCGCGCTTGCGGTCACGGACACTGGCTGGGCGATCGGGGGTCGGCTCGGGAATGCCGCCTACTCCATTGATTCCAACCATAGGTCCTCTCCCACGTCTAGAGACTCTTCATGCAGCACCATGCTGCATACCGTTCATCGGCACAAACCCGCCCGGACTTTAGGCGTTTCTGCGAGATTCCCCCAGAAACCGCAGTTGTAATACCAGAACGCGGACCCGTTTGCAAATGGAAACGGATCTCAGGCAACCCATTCCGCCTTCTGGAACACCTGGCGGGTGGAGTGTAAACCGCTGTCAAACAATATGTTGCGAAAAATACGAAGCGCAAAGTTGCCCATTCAACCGGCTGGGGTGTTGGATAGACGGCTGGGTCGAGGCGAATTCGCGAAAAACTCGAATTTCGCCGAGGGCGGTTCCAGTTATGTGCTTGTGGCATGCGGCTTTCAAGTCCAGAAGGTGCAACGCTGCGCCACGGGGCCGGCGTTCGCCCCGGGCTGTGGTTGACGGGATAGCGGCCCCTGCTTAAACTGCGCCCATGTTTCAAAACGTGGTCATCATCGTGCCGGCGTTCAACGAGGAAGCGCGGCTCGCGGACGTGATCGCCTCGGTGCGCACCCATGCCCCTGGCGCGGAAGTCGTGGTCATCGACGATGGCTCGTCGGACGCGACGGCGGCGCGCGCTATCGAGGCCGGCGCGACGGTGGTGCCGTTGCCATTTAACATGGGGTATGGCGTCGCGCTGCAGACCGGCTACAAATACGCTCTCGAGCGCGGCTGCGACTTCCTGGTCCAACTCGATGGAGACGGGCAGCATGATCCCAGGCAAATCCCCCAGGTGCTGAAGCGCGTGACGAGCGGCGAGTACGATATCTGCATCGGGTCCCGCTTTCTCGAAGGCGAGCCCTACCGCATTCCGGCCCTGCGCCGCGCGGGCATGATTCTCTTCCGGCGCGTGGCCTCGTGGATACTCGGTCAGACGGTCACCGATCCCACGAGCGGGTTCCAGGCGATGAACCGGCGCGTCGTTGGGTTTTTCTGCCACGATCATTACCCGGTGGATTATCCGGACACGGATGTGCTTGTGATGTTATACCGCCATGGATTCAGGATCGCCGAGGCGCCTGTGGTAATGCGCGCGGCGACATCCCGAAAGTCCCTTCACGCGGGTTTTCGGCCCATGTACTATTTGTTCAAGATGGCCCTGGTAATCCCCCTGAATCTGCTGCGAAAAGAACCGCGGATTGACGCCCCCGGCGCAACCCGCAACACCGATAAAGGCAGGTGACATGGAAACACGGCAAAAGGTGCTCGCGCTGATCTTTGGGATAACGTTGTTGCTCGTCATCATCGAGTTGGTTCGGCGGCGCCGGCTGAAGGAAGAGTACTCGTGGCTGTGGATTCTGGCAGGGGTCGCGGTACTGATCCTGGGAATGAGCCACACCGCACTCATGGCGGTGACGCGGTTCATTGGCGCCGGTTTTCCCGCGTCGACGCTGTTCTTCTTCGGGATCTTCTTCGTCCTGGCACTGTCCCTGCAGTTCAGCGTGAAGGTTTCCCGTCTCGAGAACGACGTGAAGAATCTGGCCCAGGAACTGGCGCTTCTGCGGGCAAAGAAACCCGGCGAGACGCTGCCGAAACCGGATTCGGACAATGCCTCCGGGTAGAGAAAAACCTACTCACCACACAGCCCGGCAAGTCCGGCCAGCGAAGTGATGCGGGGGACGTGGCCCGGATGCCGCGCTTGCCGGTCAAGCAGCACCGCCGCGATTCCTGCCGCCCGCGCGCCGGCGACATCGTCCTCGAGCGAATCGCCCACGTGCAGTACCGTCTCGCGGGGAACCTCGAGGCGCCGCAGGGCCTCGTTGAAGATGCGCGGGTCGGGTTTCCGCCAGCCGGCCTCGGCGGACGTCAGCACAAACTCGAAATAGCCCTCCAAACGCAATGCGGCGACCAGCCGGTGCAGGCGCGCATCCCAGTTCGACACAATGGCACAGCGGACGCCGCGTTCGCGGAGCGTCCCGAGGGCCGGAACCACATCGGCATGGACATGCCAGACATCCGGATGCGCGAAGACCTCCCACAACGCGCTGAAGAACGCCTCGAACCGGCCGTCCAAGGCTTCTGCAGCAGGCGCCTCGGCGAACACCTGCCGCACCAGAGCCTTCCACCAGGCCCGCTCGCGTTCCTCGGAGGTCTCGAGGGTATGCGGTTCGATCCGCCGCATGGCGTTCCAGTGCTTCGAGAAGAGGGTTTCGAGAAACGCCCCCGAAACCTCGATGCCGTACCTGCGGGCCGCGCGGGCATACACGTCACCGACCGATGGCTGGACGTCGAACAGCGTATGCGCGGCGTCAAACAGAACCGTACGGCAATCGTTATGGGCCAGAGCGCTCACCGCGCACCAACCTTCTGCGCGCCGGTATTCCGCTCTTCGGCCGGCAGGCGGAGGAGGAAACGCGTTCCTTCACCTTCGGCGGATTGAACGGCAACTTCGCCGCCGTGGCGGTCCACGATGTGTTTCACCAGAAACAGCCCGAGCCCCGCGCCGCGCTTGCTCGATAGGGTGTCCGAGTCGAATCGCCGGAATTTCTCGAACAGTGTGTCCAATTGCTCAGGAGGGATCGGAGGGCCTTCGTTCCAGACGCTCAATTCGTCGAACCCATCGCGCGATTGCGCCTCGAGGACGAGGCGGCCGCCTTCCTTGCCGTACTTGATCGCATTGCTGATCAGGTTTTCGTACACGACGCGCATCAAGTTGGG
>CAZFOG010000284.1:0-8856 GCA_964520685.1 uncultured Nitrospiraceae bacterium
ACATCCTGTTCATAATGGTCGCTTAGGCCCCTTTAGTCCTTTGGGTCCTTTCCGAATGTCCCCGATGCCCCCTCAAGCTTGCAAGCCGTGCCTTTCAGGGGCTATAATTCTCCATACTCGCCGAGATGGTGGAACTGGCAGACACGCATGGCTAAGGACCATGTGCTCGAAAGGGCTTGGGGGTTCGAGTCCCCCTCTCGGCACCATTCCTTTCAACACTCCCCAAAGTTCTTCGTTTGGGGATTCTCTTTTCGCATTCCCTCACCCAGCGTGGGGCGGGTCAGGGGATTTGTCCCTGCGGGAACCCCCGGAGCTTTTGGCGCCATAGTACTGTACAGCAAGGGCTTGCGCAGATTTCAATGGTATTCGGACGGTGGGTTGATGGACAGGGTGCTTGCGTCGGAAGTGCCTTTCGTGTCTCTGTTACAGGCGCCGGGCAAGGTTGGGTTGCGTCGAGGAACGAGCAAGACGAAGGCGCGACAGAATCCCAGTGGCTCGGGAGGACACTTCAAACCCTGTCCGCTATGATTCCGGGTTTGTCGCCCCGGCGGGTTGATTGCCTTATCGCGGCGACTTATGATACGACGCTTGGGGAAGTGCGGGAGAGACACGGTGGAGTCGTTTGGACTTGTCGACACGGGGGTAATCTTCGCCTACTTTTCGGTATTGCTGGCGATGGGATGGTATTTTGCCCGGCGGGCGAAGAGCACGGAACAGTATTTTGTAGCGGGCCGTTCCTATCCGGGATGGCTGATCGGGGTGTCGCTTTTTGGCGCGGCCATCAGCTCGATCACGTTTGTTGCTTACCCTGCTGATGCCTTTAAGACCAGCTATTTACGCTACGTGATCTGTCTGATGCTGCCGCTCGCCGTTTTGATAGCGTCGCGGTTTATTCTACCGTTTTTTCGGCGTGGAAAGATTACCTCGGTTTTCGAGTACCTCGAGAAACGCTTCGGGCCGGGAGCGAGGACGTATGGTGCGACGGTTTTCATCCTGGCGCAGTGCATCCGGCTGGCGATGATCCAGTATTTGACGGCCCTGCTTATCCAGAAAGTGACAGGCTGGGACGCGGCGTGGTGCATTCTGCTCGGCAGCACGGTGACCGCGTACTATACGGTTGCGGGCGGTATTGAGGCGGTCATCTGGACCGATTTCGTGCAGTCCATGCTACTGACGCTGGGAGGTATCCTGCTCCTGACGGTGATCGTCGCAAAACTTCCTGGGAATGTGGCGCAGCTCTTTCAGGTCGCGTCGGAGAATGGGAAGTTCAGTATCAGCGAGTTGGGGCCTGATGGTGCGCTTCGGCCCGTGCCCTGGGGTTTCGCACTGTCGCACAAGACGGTGCTGATGCTGCTGATCGTGGGGTTGTTCCAGTGGCTGGCCGATTACACCACGAATCAGGAGGTGGTTCAGAAATACTGCGCCTCGAAATCCACGAAGGACGCGCGGCGCGCCATGTGGATCTGCTGCTGGTTTTGCGTGCCGACGTGGGGGTACTTCATGTTTGTCGGCACTGGGCTGTACGTTTTCTATCAAGTGTTTCCGGACGCGAACGCCCACGACATGTTGACGGGCGCGCGCAAGGCCGAGGAAGTCTTGCCCTACTTTGTGACCACCCAGCTCCGGACGGGCGTCTCGGGCCTCGTTGTTGCGGCCGTGCTCGCGGCAGCCATGTCGAGCATGTCATCCGCCATGAACTCCATCTCGGCCGTCGTGGTGACGGATTTGTACAAGCGACATTGGGTCAAGGGGTGCGGCGACAGCCATTATGTGCGCGCGGCACGGTGGTGCACCCTGTTCAGTGCCCTGATAATGGTTGCCGGCGCATTCTGGCTGCTCTATTCCGAACAGAAAACGCTCCAGGATTTGTGGACTGAGCTCCAGTCCATCGCGGCGGGCGGATTGCTGGGTCTGTTCTTCCTGGGGTTCTTCACGACACGGGGGGACGGGCGGGCGGTCGGGCTGGGCATTGCGCTGGCGGTCGGGTTTTCTGCGGCCATGTCGCTCGTGGAACTCGGTTGGCTGCCCCAACCTGTCTGCGAATGGGTTCAGACGCGCTTCGACGGGTACTACACCGGCGTAGTGGGCCACGTCATCATGTTCGCAACAGCCTACGTGGCCGCCGCCGTGCTGCCCAAACGCGGCCGCGACCTCACAAATCTCACCGTCTGGACTCAGAAAAGAGGCGCTTCCCCGGAGGAGATCGACGAATCGGTCTGAGCGGCGAAATCCATTTCAGTATTGCCCCCTTTCTCTCGTCAGTTCTCAGGCAGGGGATTGCAGGTGCTTGAATCGCTACTGCGCTTCTGGTTAACTCAAGGAGGAGTAGCGGCAGGAACGCAGCGGCGTGCTACAGGCAACTCGCTGGCAGGCGCGGCGGGCATGGGCGAGCGGGCGCTGTGGGAGGCGAGGGCGGCGAATACACAGGAGAGGCTCAACTTTTTCCCGGAAAGGGTTCAATGCACTTTACCGATTTTCTGACGCCTGAGCGGAGCCTGTTGCTTCGTTCCAAGACCAAACATGCTGCGTTGCGGGCGCTTGTCAAAGCGGTCTGCCGGCAGTTCCCTGATTTGTCGGTGGACGACGTACTTGAGCGTATCGAGGCCCGCGAGCGCGAGATCAGCACCCTGATTGCTCCCGGGATAGCCATTCCCCACGCCCGATTGGCGAAGCTCGATGAGCCCATCATTGCCGCAGGGCTTCACAAATCCGGTCTGCCCTGGCAGGCCGTTCCGTCCGAGAAGGCGCACCTGATCATCCTGGTACTCGGCGGCGAGGATGACCCCAGCAAGCACATCCGCGTTCTGGCCGACATCGCGCGCCTTCTCCGAATCGAGGCGCGGCAGAAAGCCCTCCTTTCGGTACGCACGCGCAAGGCGCTCTACGAGGCCCTTACCGAGCCTGCACCTGCCGGCGTCAAGGAGCATGCGAAGCGCAAAGACCGGGTGACGCGGGGACTCTTGGCGCACGCGGCGGAACTGGCCAGCGATATCGCCCGGGCCTACGTGATGATCCACGATGACGGCGATCTGGCCCCGGAATGGCTGGATGTGTTTCCAGACGAACTGCCCATCATTCTCTCCACGCGCGACACGGGGAAGTACGCGGACATCGAGTCCCGGCACAGAACGCTGCTCCAGGTTCCCTCGAAGGGTCTGGTTCCCAGGTACCGCGTCGAACTGGCCATCCTGCTTGCCATTTCGCAGGGGTTGATCGAGCGGGACGGCACCGTGATCAACGTATACGGGGCAGGCGGTCTCGGGGGAGTGGATGTTTTGTCGGTGGTCGACGTTGCGCGAACCTTCGAAAATGCGCCGTGCCTGAGCGACCAGGTATCGGGAGACGATATCGAGTACCAGGTCCTGAGCCATGTTCTGAACATCGCGTTGAGTCTGGCCGACGAGGGGCGCGAAGGAAAACCCGTGGGGACGATCTTTGTGCTGGGGGATTGTGAGGGTGTCGCCGAACGGTCCAGTCAAATCGTGATTAACCCGTTCAGGGGCTATCCCGAAGATGAACGAAACATCCTGGACCCGAGTCTCGAGGAGACGGTCAAGGAATTTGCAGCAATCGACGGCGCCTTTCTGATTCGCGGCGACGGCGTCATTATGGCGGCGGGCGCATGCCTCCAGACGGGCCCGGAGCGGCCACGGCTGTCCTCCGGCCTGGGGACGCGGCACGTCGCGGCCATGTCGATTACCGCGCACACGAAAGCCCTCAGCATCGTCATCTCCCAATCAACCGGCGCCGTGCGCATATTCAAAGACGGGAAAGAAGTCCTGGTTCTTGAGCGGGCCGGGCGTTAGAGCACAGACCCGGGGAGTCCTGCCGAATCTGCAACAACACGAGTCCATAGGGGCCGGCCGTGTGTGTGTTACTCATCCGGACGGATGCGGATGATGCGGTGTGCGGCATCGGTCTGGCCAAACATGTCGGTAGTGCGCACCGTGACGGTATGCGTGCCAGGCTTGGGGTTCGCGGGCAATGTGCCGCGCCAGAAGTGACGGCTCTTGCTGGGAGCGTCCATTTTCCAGCCGAACACCTCCTCATTCAAAAACTCGTTCTGCAGGTGCATGCGCAAGACTTCCGGGTCGGTGGATTCGGTCTGTTCGAGGGGTATCCAGCCGCCGCTTTCTCCGAACCGCATCATGACGGTACTGCGGTCGCTGCCAGCAAAAACGTTGACCAGCACCTCCGTATCGGCCGCTTTGCTGCTGGGGATCTCGTCCGGCAGATAGATGTTCATCTGGTAGCTGTCCGGGCGGCGCGCGGCCTTGAAACGCACGCGGTAGCGGTTTCCCTCGAAGGTGACGATGGAGTAGCCGTTGGGGGCGCCATCATTCATCGTGGCATGGGGGATTCCCACCTCGTCAAAGGTGCCGCACCACCAGCACCCGCAGACCGTGGCGTGAATCAGATGGTGGTGCGGTTCATCGCGGGGCCAGTCGAAGCGTTTATCGAGGAAGAACTGCCGCTGATCGTGGGTGTGTGCCGAGATCGAAAAGGTGTGAGGGAACTGGCCAAGCAATGCAAGCAGTTCCTTGCGGTTCTCGCTGCGCAGGAACGGGATGTGCATCGCCACAACGAGCAGCCGGTCCCGGGGAACGAAATTCAGGTAGTTTTCGATAAACGCCAGTTGCTCGTCCGTGAGTTTGCAGGCATGGCGGCCATCAGGCATAAAGAATACGTTGTTGATGACGATGAAGGCTACCTGCGCGTATTCGAAGGCATAGGTGGAGGGGCCGTAGACCAATTCGAAGTGCTCGTCTTTATACCGGTTTTTGGTGGCGCCCCGGTCGTGGTCGTGGTTGCCGAACACATTGTACCAGGGAATGCCAATTTGTGCGACGGCCTCGTTGATCTCCTGGAAGAGCAACACATCATCCGCCACGATATCGCCGAGGGACATGCCGAACGCTGCGTCTGTGCCAATCAGTTCCTCGACCACGTCATGTGTCACGAAATTCACCTCACGCAATCCGCGCGCTTGAGTGTCTCCGAAGAGGACCATCCTGAAGGTGTCCGGTTCCTCCCGGGGGAACAATGGGAAATCGATCGATTCCGGGAGCGGTCCCGTGGGAGGGACACCAGGCGGGTCGAGTGGGGGAGACCCGTTCGGTTTGTGCAGGTAATAGTGCTGTGGAATCTGGTTCTCGCCAACCGGTACGCCCCAGTTGCGCGGCTTAACCACGAAGAATGCGGTATCGTCGCTGACCGGTAAGTCCCAGCGTCCCTCGGCGTCCGACTTAACCACCTCGCGTCCGTTCGATACACACACGTCTGCCAAACCGGGTTCTCCTGCATCGCGGACAGCGTTCCGGTTCAGGTCGTGGAAGACGGTTCCCCGCGCAAACTCCTGGGCTGAGATTGTGGTGGCCGCCAGGAACAGGCAGGCTACTATGGTGGATGTGCGAACCGCCATCGGCTTTCTCCCTGGTGATGGGGGACTTTTCGTTTCGTAAATGGGAGTATAACAACAGGAACCGCATGGGTTCTGCTTCAGGGTTCAACCGCTCATTGCCTGCCGGCTCTCCGCTGTGTGGGGCGTATCGGTGCGGAAAACAGAGACGGTCCCGCGAATCGGCGTTTGAGGACACGGAATGCTGCTCCCATGGCCAGCACACTCAGATGAGATATAGATTATCGGTCGAGAAGAACGGGTCGCTGGTCAAATTGACACCCAAGGTTCGTAATCCCGCTTCGTCCCCAGGCGTGGGAATGTGGGTGCTGTGCATTTCGCAGCCGCGAAGGTTTCCGAGTTGCTCGATGGCCAACTGGGTGGCGCTGTTAAACGGTGCCGACGCGCCGACCGCGATCAGGGCCTCTTCCAGATTCAGGCTGATGCTCTTGCCATCCCGGATGTCTTTCTTCATGGTCCCGATCGCTTTGATGATGTTTGGCGAGATCAGGTGAATCTTATCCGGGATTCCCGCCAGGTGTTTGATGGCGTTCAGGACCGCGCTTGTGGCGGCATGCATGAGGGGAGAATTGTTGCCCGTGATGATGGTTCCGTCACCCAGTTCGATAGCGGTGCCGCAATAGATGCCTTCATGGCCTTTCTTTTCCGCTTCAGCCCGTTTTGCGGCCTCCTGGGCGGGGCGGACCACACGCCGGTTCTCAATCTGCACGCCGAGTTCGTTCATGATCAATTCAACGCGCTCGACGGTTTCGCGCGAGGTCAGCCCCATCATGTATTCGCACCGGTACCGCAAGACCCTGCGGATGACTTCCTGCCTGGCGGCTTCCTTGACGCCCTCCTCGTCAACAATACCGAAACCGACGCGATTGACTCCCATGTCGGTTGGGGAGCGGTAGCAGAATTCGGCCTCCATGATCTTCTCGAGAATCCGCTTGAGCACCGGGAATGCTTCGACGTCGCGGTTGTAATTGATCGCTGTCTTCCCATAGGCATCCAGATGGAAGGGGTCGATCAGATTCACGTCCCTGAGATCCGCTGTGGCCGCCTCGTAGGCCATGTTGACGGGATGTTTCAGTGGGAGGTTCCAGATGGGAAAGGTCTCGAACTTGGCATATCCAGCCCGCACGCCGCGCCGGTGTTCGTGATACAACTGGGAGAGACAGGTGCCCAGTTTGCCGCTGCCGGGCCCCGGGCCGGCGACCACGACGAGGGGCCGCGTCGTCTCGATGTAACTGTTGCAGCCATATCCTTCCGCGCTGACGATGACATCCACGTCGGTGGGATAGCCCTTGGTGGCGCGGTGGGTGTATACCTTGAGATTGCGCCGTTCGAGCCTGTTCCTGAAAAGCTGGGCCGAGGGCTGGTCTTCATAGCGAGTGATTACGATGGCGGTGATTTCGAGGCCCCATTCCTTGCGCAAATCATCGATAAGCTTCAGTACGTCCACGTCATAGGTAATGCCAAAATCCGCGCGAATTTTGCGGTGGTCGATGTCCCCGGCGTGAATACAGAGAATAATATCGGTCTTATCTTTGAACTGCTGAAGCAAGCGCATCTTCACGTTCGGGTCAAAGTTGGGGAGCACCCTCGACGCGTGGTAATCGAATATCAACTTCCCGCCAAACTCCAGGTACAGCTTGTTGTTGAACCGCTCAATGCGGCTGAGGATCTCGGCCGATTGCTCGGAGAGGTACTTGTCCATATCAAACATAGGTTTCTGGGCGATGGTCATGAGGTACTGCTTCTCCTTCCCGTGGTGGCATGGTGGCATGGTAGCCCCTCAATGTTGTGATAATCAATGAGCGCGAAGAGCACCAGGCGCCACGCGTAACGCGCGAGGCCGCGCCTGGGAGCGCCGAGCGCCAGCCCGGCATTTGGTGCGAAACGAGGGTGATATTCTTGACACCGGGGAACGCATGGGGGCATGGGAGCCCCGGGAAGCACAGGAGGGATAGGGCACGGCAGGGTCCCGCGAAACGAGGGTAAAACAGTTGACAAACGGGCAGCTCGTTGTGTTGTAAGAGCTGGGCGTGGAGAATCTTAGACAAGATACGAGATTTGTTGACAGTGTGAAGTCAGGGGTAAGATGATTCGGGCTTTCAGCCTTTGAGTGTGTATTTCTTGCCGTTTTCCCGCGCCCTCAGTCGAGGTTGGTATGTTGTTGCGCCGTTGGCGTGTGGCAAGTGCGCACAAGACAAATCAACTATCGTGTCTCCTGCCGAGTTTGCCGGTTGTCCTGCGACTTGGGGGGGAGAGCCGCAGTTGATGTTTCCGGGGCGCTTGGAGTAGCGTTTTGGAATTCAGTGGCGGGTTGGCGGGTCAAACAGCGGCCGCCGTGAATCACGACTGAGGGGTGGGAGTATCATTGCCTGTTCGCGGAAGCGGCGAGAGCGGGCCAAGCGTCTCAAAAGGAGCCGGAAATCTATGATTAAAGAAATCACCGCGCGAGACCTCAACACGGAACAGTTCATCGAGGAAAAGGTCCGGGAAATTCAGGCGGAAGTGGAGGAGGGCACGGCTATCAATGCCTTGTCGGGCGGCGTCGATTCATCGACGGTTACGATGCTGGGTCACCGGGCTTTGGGCAAACGTTTGCGGACGGTTTTTGTGGAGAACGGGCTCATGCGGGAGGGTGAATCCGAACAGGTTGCCGGATTTTTCGAGAAACTCGGCGTGACGGTCGAGGTAATCGACGCGCGCGAGCAGTTCTTTGCAGCCCTCCGGGGTATCACCGACCCCGAGGAGAAGCGCGAGGGCATTACCCAGACGTTTTACAAAGACGTTTTCGGCAAGATTGTCCAGGACAGCGAAGCGAAGGTTCTGCTGCAGGGAACGATTCTCACCGACGTGGACGAGACCGTCGCGGGAATCAAACGGCAGCACAATGTCTTCGAGCAATTGGGCATAAGCCCTGAAAAAGCTTTTGGTTACCGCATTCTGGAGCCGCTGATTCAACTGCGGAAGGACGGCGTCCGGATGGTAGGCAAGGCGCTTGGGCTTCCCGCCGCCCTGTTTGCCCGCATTCCGTTCCCGGGCCCGGCACTTTCGGCGCGCGTCATTGGCGCCGTGACCCCTGAACGCATTGCGACGGTGCGCAGTGCGACCGCCATCGTAGAGCGCCTGTTGAGCGATAGCGGCGCGTTTCAATACCTGGCGATCCTTCATGAAGACCGGGTGACCGGCATCCGCGACGGCAAACGCGAATTCGGTCAGCAGATCGAGGTGCGCTGCTGGGACAGCGTTGATGCCCGGACAGCCTCTCCCACGCGGCTTTCCTTCGAGATTCTGGAGCAATTATCGCGTGAGATTGTGGAGAATGTCGCGGGTGTTGTGAGCGTGACCTATAATATTGCGTCCAAACCGCCGTCGACCATCGAAGCGGTCTAATTCATAAGCTAAACCACCGGCTCTGCCGGTGAGAATTCATCAGGCTCTGC
>CAZFOG010000285.1:0-8764 GCA_964520685.1 uncultured Nitrospiraceae bacterium
TATATCTATCAATAATTTGGTCAAGATCACTTATATTTGTTGAAATACTTCCAATAAAATTAGGAAATGCAATATCACCATATACAAATCTTAACATTGGTGATGCGGCAAAAGCTGTCCAAGGTATTCCATAATATCTCGTTAAAAGATAATACCAAAGATAATAAATGGTTTTTAACTGAACTGTT
This sequence comes from uncultured Nitrospiraceae bacterium, assembly GCA_964520685.1. Lineage (GTDB taxonomy): Bacteria > Hydrogenedentota > Hydrogenedentia > Hydrogenedentales > SLHB01 > UBA2224. Next base: position 189 of record CAZFOG010000285.1, read on the forward strand.
TTTGCATCATCTTTAAAATAAATATCAATATAATCTTCCTTGTATTCATGTAGAAATATAGCAACAATTATATCATATAGTATTGAAACATCAGTCATTAAATCATTATCTAATAACATTAGATTTGATTTTATCGGCAAGATCAGTTGTTCATTACTATAAAGTTCGGTTAATTGACTTTCACTTAATAGAAGAGTTGGAACCGCATTATAAAGGGTAGCATATGGTATATCATTAACATTTAATGACATATCATCATTTAAATATACTTTTACTGGTTTAAATACCCAATCACCACTTGAATTTCTATCAATAAATAATTCATAAATACTTACTCTATCATTGAATGTTTCTGCTACTTTTTGAAAAAATGATATTGTTCCCTTATATCTTTCAAAATCAGCAAGAGTCTTAAGAAAAATTAATTTATCAGCCAAAGAAATATTATCAATAATTGTCTGTGGGACTCCTATGGCTACTAATAATTGATTATAAGTTTCTGGGGTTTCAAAATTAGCATCTTCATAAATTTGCTTTAATTCTTTTGGTATGACCGTATATACTTGACCATAATAGTACTCAGAAAGTGTATTTATTAATGTATTATAAACTTTCTCTTCTCTATATGGAGCATATGGTTTAACATAGGAATCAAAGAAATTTCGAATGTCATCTAATGATAATGGAGAAAGACCTACATATTCATTATCTACATTTGAATCTGTCGCCACATGAAAATCTCCTTAATGTTTATAAACTTGGCCAATTAAACGCCTCTTTAAGTAATTGATACGATAATAAAAACATATCATCCGCTATATTTTCTGTTGTTTTATGAGTAACAGACCAAGTGTAAGATTCAATATTTTTAGTTGCAAGATTTAAAATTTTATAATCATAATTTCCAATATTATATGGCATTGAATTTACATTAGAATAAATTTGAGTGAAATTCATTTGGTCCAAATAACCATATGGAAGTTGAAATCTTTCAAAAATTCTCTTATATTTACTTGCAAACTGCTTTTTAAAGAAAATCATAATTTCATTTACTTCTATCGGCGCGAGCTGATTAATGTGATACAAATCATAATACGGGTCATAATATTTTGCAAGAGAATTCAAAATTGCCTCTAATTTATTCAGTTTTTCAACAAATGCTTGATAGTCCAAATATGATATATATTTTTCATCAGTCATATCATACACATAATGATTTAGTAACTCAAGCTCCTGAATCTGCGCTTGGCGTATCGGAGCATATTCTAGTTCCAATTCAAACCATCTTACGTTAGGATCTGAATGAACAGCATTAACCGCCGTCCTTAATCCAGATACACGGAAGATCTCGCCGCTTTGAATCGGACCATAAAACATTACTAAATCATGTATTCTTGGAGACTCTATTGAATAAACAACAATAGAGGATGTTGCATCCATTGATTGACCCCGTAAATCCTGAACACTTGCAGCAGCATTAACAACTGGAGCCAAATAATATGTAGGAGTAAAATCATACACATTGAATTTTAATGATGACACATGATATAGATCATATGTAGCTTCTAATTTATCATCATATATCGATGCGCCAATATCGATATTATAATATCTTACAAATGAACTTGGTCGCTTTGTATTCATATAAAAATTAATTAATTTTAAATATTCATTGTGATACGATTGAACTATTTGTGGATCATACAAAGCATTTAACATATAGTTCTCCAAATATACTTCTATTTTTATATAGAAATATTATTTTTAATATTTTAAAAATTCTATTTTACTAAAGGAGGAGCAACATTATTTATGTTAAACAAACCTAAAAACTCAGGAAACATCACACAAGCGGTTATTTCAGTTGACCAGAATTTCATTCTCGCCAAGAACATTAACAATTTTACAGATGTGATCAGTCCATTTAAAAAAAGTAAAGATCATTTTTCATCCAAATTTTCTCTCCCAATAAATCAATTACACAGAATAAGCACTTTATATGAAGCTCTTTCAAGCATTTCCCAGTATACTGTAGTTGATAATACTATCAGATTTGATTGTGTTAGTAATCTTCCAACTGACATGTTTGGGGACGCTACGGAAGGGTATATTCACTTCTCCGCTGTAAAACAGATAAAAAAAGATAAAGATAAAGTAGAAATAGAAGTTGATCCAAAATTAGTTTTTCAGAATGTAGAAGGAGAAATGCACACATTCACAAGAAATCACAAAATTAAATTTAAAAGTGATTTTCTTAAAGCATTTCCAATCATATTAAGACCTGGTATGATGTTTTCAACAGTGAGCAAATCAGTTAGTCAATTATTTATTTCAGTTCTTAATCCTGCTAAAGGTTATATTGGGGAATGTTCAAAATACGAAATTGTAAATGTCATTCAATATTTGCTACCACTTTGGCCTATATTTGATATTAATATTGCAAGTTCTATCCAGATTAAGTTCAGAGATGACTTTATTCAAGATTTCTACAAAGATGAGCACAATCCAATACTATTATATATTAGTTATTCTCTTGATAAACCAGAAGAAATTAGTATGGCAAAATTTGGTCAAAATGTGAATATAAATAATGAATAATATAAAATACCTTCTCTAGATTATTTTTAGAGAAGGTATTTTTTAACCAGTAAATTCGAGATTTATTTTCTTTCTCTGATCATTGTTAATTTTCAACATTACAATTGCATTATATTCAGTATTAGATCCCATTGAGGTTGGTATAATTTCTACACTTTCAACTTCTACATCAGCACCAGTTTCAACAGTTATTGCATTAACAATATTGTTAATTTCTGATGTTATTAAAGTTTTTCTAAGATTTAAATCTTTAGTTTGAACTTGATATTTTAATCTGCAACCAAACTCAGGATCAAAAGGATATGATTCTGGAACAATAACTAAGTAGTTTTTAATATATTCTGCAACTAAATCACTTAAATTGTCAATTGATATAAAATCGCTATATTTTGAAATATCCGGTTTGATATCATACGAAACATCATATGAAACGGAAAGCGTCTTCTCAAAATAATTTCGAATAATGTATTGAACTACAACTGGCAGTTCTTCAAATACGTGTATATTATTATATGATCTTAAAGATATCGGTATTTGACGTTGTATCGAGATTGGGAGTTTTGTAAAATCTACTTCCATTGTCATTACCTTCTTCTAGCGGTTGAAGATTTTTTAGAAGATTTTGTATTCATTTGCTGCATCTTCTGATCATATACTTTTTTCTCTCTCTTCTTTTCATCAATCTGTTTAAGTATAATATCATTATACAAAGGATAAGGAAGTTCAAGAATAGATATTGGATCTCCACCGTTTTCAAATAATGTTTGATACAGTATAAACGTATCAACAAAATATTTATAATTCTTCGACGCCCTCCCTTCCACCAAATAAGCTTCGACGAAAAAACTCGATTTCGAGATCAATTTGAAATCTCATTGAATTGGCGCAACTCGGGCAAGTTACATTAGTATAAAATTTTGGATAATACTTATCAAATTTGTCTCTGTATTGTTTAAAGAAACTTTCAGAAACGATATGAGGAATATACTCAGCAAAAGCCATTAACATTTCTTGCATATTCTCCGTCTTTGGAACTTCAGTCCCTGTCGTCATTCCCTTACGTTTAATAGCAACCGATTTTGAAAGTAGTGTCATCTGCTCGCGCCGGGTAAATAAAGAACCGGTTTGAGTAAGGTTATTTTGTAAAGCATCAATTGAAATGTTACTTAGTAATCTATTATTATCTCTAATTGATGGTAATCTTGTTTCAAATACATAAACAAAATCATCATAAGGTACTTCAATATCATAAATAAAATTATAGAAAGGTTTATCTTCTTCCCATATTGTAAAAGTATCCTCTTGAATTAATGTTTCTAATAAAACTTCTTGTTTAAATTCAGCCTTACAATTTTCTTTATCACATTTAAAATTTCTCTGACCTAATGTTTCATAGGTCGATTTATACAATGCCCATATTAGACAGATTTTGTCAATGTTAGATGTTGTTCCACAAAATTTTTCAAAATTTTCTTTCTTTGGGGTTTCACCTTCGGCAAGAACTACTTCAGTGTGTTCATAGAGAAGTTTAGACATATCTCTATCATAATTAACTGGAGAAGTTAAAGACGATCTAAGTGATAAATCATCACCAACTCTTAAAGGTGATACGATTGCCTGCATTTGAGCAATCGGAAGTGGGACTTCTTGTTTTTTAATTCCAGCTACTGCCGCAGCCTCTTTTAAAAATGAACTTAGCATTTTGCCTCCTTATAAGGTTTTATCTGTCGATCTATGATCTGTCTATCTTAAACTTTATTTAAACTTGCATGATAATACATTGATTTTATTGCAGCGTTACTTTCTTTACCAGTTCTCAAATCTGAAATAATTGTATGCATATCTTTGGTCACAATATTATCACCTGAATAATAAATCCTTAAGTTTGGATTATTTTTAATATCTGAAATTAATTTGAGAATTGATTGTTTTGAATTCATATATGATTCAATTATTTGAACATTCTTTTCAATTTCTTTTGGTGATGTGCCTTTAACTGTAATTACTAGTGTTGCCGCCATTTTTGTTTCCTTTTTTATTGGATCTGCAAGATCTTAAACTAGATCTTGCAGATCCAATTTTTAATTATGCAAAGTCAACAAGACCAGCAACATTAATAACTCCAAGACCATCGGTACGTGGAATTTCAATTAATGTACGAGCCTTCACAAAGTTACGAGTGTTACCATCAGTTACTTCAGTCACAATGTAGATAGGTTGATAAATCAAATCTACGATTGTGGTTTTCTCAAGAGCATCATTTGGTGCTTTGGTGGAAAGATAAATTTTTCCTTCACCAATTGCATTAGACTCAAGAACTTTCATCTTCAGGAACTGTGCAGAATCACCAGCCCAGCCAAAGTTACCATCACCCTGGCCAATTCCAGGCATTCCGATTGCCAACGTCTGCAGCGAACGCAGAAGTGCAGCAGTCTTCAAACCTGCAACTAGATAAGTCGGATACATATTGAAATTCCGACGAATTGTGCCAGCAATGATAGAAATACGAGGAATAACAGCCTTGAAAATGTCAATAATGTTATTAGGTTCAAACCGTGCACCAGTAGTATCATAAGTTGCTAAATTAAGAGACAGACTGGTTCCATTAGCAGCCATATCAGCTTCAGCAGCTAATAGGAAGTATGCTAAATCTGTATCTTTGTTCAGAAGAATCTGTCGTTTAACAGCTTCTGACAGTGTCCGGATGATATCAATTTTGAAGATTGATTGATAATCCTGGATATCTTCCGGAGGAAGTTCGATTAAAAAATCTTCATTTGGATCAATTGTGACATCGGTCCAAGTTCATTCAATGAGAATCGCTAATTCTCACCCGTTTGTTTACACAAACAGCTATATGTTACCATATAGTTTAGACTATATCTTTATCTTAGATAACTGAAACCCAAATCAGTTAGTTTTCAAATTTATTTGTTTTCTTCTGATTCTCTTCGGCGGTGAGAATCTGAAGATTTTCAGGAACATGTAATCCGGATACTATTTTACCACGTAAAGGAATAATATGATCAACATGTCTTTTAATTCCATCCTCTTTTTCAAGTCTTTTAGCGTCTCTATATATTTCTTCGATTTTCTTCAAATCTGACCAAATTGGTGTTCTTTGAATTAAATCAGCTCGTCTCTTAGCATTTTGGGCTAAGCGAACATGAGGATTTCGCTTATAAAATCTTTTTGTAGCCTCTAAATGCGCGGTTGGATGGTTTTTATCATATTCATCATGTTTTTCTTTAACGTGTTCTTTATTATTTTCGTAATATTGTTTACTAGCTTCTTGTCGATATTCTTTTCTTTCTTCTTTATTATTCTCATAATAATCTGTAAAAGCTTGCTTTCGATCTTCTTTATTTTTTTTATAATAATTTAAAGAATTTATTCGACCTTGTTCTAAAGCTTTTTCTCGATTATTTTCTCGATAATTTTTTCTTTGTCTTTTCATACAATCTTTGCACCATTGTGTTTTTCCATCTTTACTATTTTTATCTGTATAGAAATCACAAATTGGTTTAAGAGGTTGAAGACAATCCTTATTAGTACATTTTTTAGTTTCTTCCATAATAATTCTCCTATTAAGATTATTATTTGGGACAAGAAAATAGATAAACGATAATAGGTCATTTATCGGGCGGCCAAACCCTTGTCTTTTCTTATCCCAATTCATTATTTTGCCGAATTGGGTTTTCTTTTTCTAAGATACTCCGCGCTTCGACTCGCTTGAGTCTACTCTACTCCCTTCCACTTTTTCAAGTGTGGTTTCGATAGTCGTTACACCTTCTTCTTTCGAAGCTTGGCTCGGTATTGTCCATTTCTGGAGTTCCACCGAATTCACGGAGTTTTTCAACACTATTTCTAGTGAAGGAGACTTAACGATTTGTCAATCTCTGTTTCGATCTTAACCCTGACTCTTCCGTTCATTGTGTTAGTAGGCATAAACCGCATACTCAACACTGCACTTACAGTTGAGTAAGTGGAAGTACCAGTACCACCAGAGTAAACAATATTATAAGTAAAAATACCAGTATCATAATTAATATGACCAGTAAGACTACCAACAACCGGCACACCGACTGCATCATTATAAGTGAAAGAACCAATAAACTGACTTCTGTTATCTGGTTTAATAACAACTGCGACAGTTGTATCAATCGTAACAGGAGCAGCTGTGACTTCACGAGCAACAATACTCGTAATCAAAGTATACCGACGATTAATGCGATATAAATCAGCGGTAACTGTTGCAGGAGCAACAGCAGCAGTTGCAATCGTAAACATGTTATTTGCGACTGCAGGGGTCACTGTCAGAGCCAGCGCGCCGGGACGCACAGACTGAGACATGGTAGGAATACGGACCTGTGTGACAGCTCCAGAATACCCACGAATGTAAGCCATGATCTTAACACGTGGAATAGAAGCTACTGGGGAAGACACAGGGTAAACATTGCAGAGTTCTGATACAATTGGCTCGGCGTAAATATCCACAAGGATGGGGAAGCTCAAAACTGTCCAACCAAATGAAAGCGTACTACCAGGAACGTTAGCTGCTTCTGTAAGAAGCATCTCTCTCTGACGATTTGCTACTCCAAGAACAGAATTTCTAACACGAGGTTCGAGACCTTCTGTCAGAGAATCCATATATGCTCTAAACATACCGTTATCGGTAATCATCTTTAGAGCGCCAGCAGGATTCGCTAAATCATCACTGTGTTCAGTAATAAAATGTTCATAATTCTCAAACAAAGGTAATTCCATTTTTTAAATCTCCTTATCATTATTAAATTCGAAATTTGATATTTTTTGTGATCACATCATTAAATCTTTCATTAATAATATCATCAATAAACCGAATAACAACAGAATCCCCTTCAGAAATTGCAATGTGATCTTTTCCAAGAGTTTCTAAGATCTCTCCTTCACAAATTACATTTCCATCAGGAATAAATTCACTTGCTGATTCCGGCAAAAACTCTAAAACTTTAGCAGTTGTGTGACTTGGATTTGACACTATATCATATGTAATTGGTCGAATTGGGTCTTTAACCATAATAGTTCCATCCTGGAGTGTTTCCACTGCGCCAAGAGCTCGAAGTGAAAATCCAATGTCGACTTTATCTTTAGTAATCAAGTTATACAAGTCCGGTCCTTTAACCTATTTTTAAATAGAGATCGCTACTCTCTATCTGGATAAAATCCAACTATACATTTCTGTATAGAGAAGACTATATCTTCACCTTTAAAAATTCTCATTAACTCCAACGCTCACCAATAATTATTCTCCGAATATGAGTTGAATCACAATTATACAAACGTCCCAATTCAGCATATGAATACTTTCCAGTAGCATATTTAAATTTTATTTCATCTACAAGTTCTTCTGTTAATTTATTAGTTCTACGATTTCTTACCTGCTCTTTTTGTAAAGACCATTTACAATTAGATTTTTCATAATTTCCATTAGTATTAATTCTGTCAATCGAATGTTCATCAGTTGGTGGAAAATCCATATCTTTTATAAAATTTTCAAAACCAGATTCACCTTTCCAACTTTCACAAACTGTAATTCCTCTACCACCATAATCTAAATTGTTTTGATCATTACATCTATTAATCATATTATGCCAAATAGAGTATTCTCTTGTTTTGCTCATTCCATGTTTAGTTTTCGACTCTAATGCTAAACATCCACAAGATTGTTTTGTTCCTCTATTTAACAAATTTGTAGAACAAGTTGTTTGATTTCCACAATCACATTGACATAACCAAACAACTTGTCCATATTTATTTCGATTTAGTTCTTCACTTATAACAGTAAGTCTTCCAAATCGTTGTCCAACTAAACTATTCATTTTTTTAATTTCCTTTTTTAATGAGATTTAAAGATGTTCTGTGCTTCGGATTCGCTTGAATCCTACTCCCTTCCGGGATAGTCGTTGAACCTTCTCCATAGAGATTAGCGGTCTCTT
>CAZFOG010000286.1:0-3099 GCA_964520685.1 uncultured Nitrospiraceae bacterium
CGCACTCTGGCGCCGGGGGTGTCTTTCTTGCCGAGCACGCCGGGGCCTTCTTTCCAATTGGCGGCGTCAAAGCCGGTCTGTTCCCAGCCCTCGGCGGGCTGTTCGGTGGTGTAGCGCCAGACCTGCCCCTGTTTCTCTGAGGTGGGCGCGAGGGTAACCAGCTCGGGCGGCGGCAAGTAGGCGGTATCGTTGACGTTCTTGAGCCATTCGACGCCGAGCTTAACGAGTTCGCGGTCGTAGGTCATGAGCCCGTTGACCTCGCCTTCGACGTCGGTGGTCTGGGTATAGACGGCAGCGGCGAGGCCGTCGTGAATGAGGTAGCGCAGCTTGCGGATGAGCTGTTCGTAATGGCGCGCAAGAGCGTCTCGATCCTGGTAGGTGCGGTATCCCCAGTTGCGTCTATCCCACCAGAGATGGCCTTCGACGGGCCAGCCGAGCCCGCCGAATTCGCCGAGCACGGATGCGCGGTGTTCTTCGATGGGGAACATGTCGGGTCCGGGGTAGCTGTGTTTGTCGTAGACGTCGCTGCCGCCGCGGTCGGCCCATCCGCTGGTCTGGTTGACGAGACGGCTCGGGTCGATTTCCTTGAGCCATGCCGTGACCTCGCTGGTCTGGAATTGTCCCCATCCTTCGTTAAACGGTACCCACATGATGATGGAGGGATGGTTTCCGAAATCGCGGACGAGTTGGCCGAGTTCGCGGTAGTAGTTGCGGGCGGATTGTGCGACGCGCTGGATATCGGGGTCGTTGTGGCCGATGTAGGCGTCGCCGCTGGGCATATCCTGCCAGACGAGGAGTCCGAGCTGGTCGCAGTGGTAATACCAGCGGAGGGGCTCGATCTTGACGTGTTTGCGGGCCATATTGAATCCCATGGCGCGGGTGGCTTCGACATCGTAGCGCAGGGCCTCATCGCTCGGGGCGGTGTAGAGGCCGTCGGGCCACCAGCCCTGGTCGAGCGGACCAAGCTGAAAGAGGACCTGGTTGTTGAGGAAGAGCCGGTTCACGCCGTGTTTGTCTTTGGCCACGGCGATTTTGCGCATGCCGAAGTAGCTCTTGACCTCGTCGAGGGTCTTGTTGCCGCGGACGAGGGATACGGTGAGGCTGTAAAGAAACGGCGAGTCGGGAGACCAGAGTTTGGCGTTCTCGATGGGGATTTCGAAGGGCGCGCCGGGTACGCCGACTGCGCCGACGATGCGGGTGTCGCCATCGAATGCGACCGCCACGACTTCGTCACCGGGGGCTGCGCCGTCCGTGGCCACGGTCAGGCGCAGGACGCCCTTGTCGATGTCGGGCGTCATGGCCAGGTCCCGGATGCAGGCGCGGGGTACGGGTTCGAGCCAGACGGTCTGCCAGATGCCCGTGACGGCGGTGTACCAGATGCCCTGGGGCTCGAGAATCTGCTTGCCGCGGGGCTGGTATCCCGTATCGGAAGGGTCCCATGCGGCCACGATGAGTTCCTGGTCGCCGCCGGCAGTGAGGGCGCCGGTGATGTCGAAATAGAAGGGGTCGTATCCGCCCTGGTGGCGGCCGCAGTAAACGCCATTCACATAGACGGTGCATTCCCAGTCGACCGCGCCGAAATGGAGGAGCAGGCGTTGATCGCGAAGCTTGTCGGGGACCGTGAAGGTGCGCCGGTACCAGAGGGTCTGATCGGGGCGCACGGCCTTCTTCACGCCGGAGAGGGCGGATTCGATGGCGAAGGGCACGAGAATCTGGCCTTCCCAGGCACTGGGGGCCGATTCGCTGACACTCGGGGCGATGGCGTAGTCCCAGAGTCCGTTGAGGTTCTGCCAGTGTTCGCGGACCATCTGCGGCCGCGGGTATTCGGGCCACACATTGTCGGGCGAGACGTTTTGTGCCCAGCGCGTCATGAGCTGGCCTTCGACGGGTTTCCATTGGGCCATAGCGGTAACTCCCAGACTTACTCCAAGGATGAGTGTCGCACAGATGATACGGGTCGCGTGCATGGTAGATTCTCCCCTCTTGACTCGCGGCTACACGGATTGGATGTACGATAGCAAAAAGGGTGGGATAAATCATGCTTCCGCGGGGAGGACGGCGGCATGAGAGGATGAGAAGGACGGGAACGATGGGAGGCATGGGACGCGTGAGGCCGGTGACGGCGAAGGCCGTTCTCGTGGAGCCGGGTCTCGCCGGTGTATGGTACTCTGAGTTGGTTCGATACGAGACAGGCCGGAGTTCGGGGCGGGAAGGAGCGAGGATGATGCGCGCACGGCGAGGTATGGGGGTGTTGGCGTTATCCGTGGTGCTTGGAGCCCTGGTTTGCGGGGCGGGTGCGGCGGAACACGACGGTTTCTTGACCAAAGATGGCCAGAGGCTGTTTCCGCTGGGATTCTACGAGTTGCCCGAGAGTGACGCGGGACTGAGGGCCATGGCGGAAGCGGGGGTGAACCTGGTGCGGTGCAGCGACCGGGCGGAGCTGGACCGGTTGCACGCCTTGGGCATGCAGGGCGTGATGCCGCTGCCGTTCCAGCAGGGTGCGACGGAAGCACTGCGGGCCCGGGTGGCGGAGGTGGCGGACCATCCGGCGCTGGCGGTGTGGGAAGGTCCCGACGAGGTCGTGTGGAATTTTACGGCGTTCAGCGGGCTGTACCGCACGATGGGCATTCACACGACGCGCGACGCCTGGTGGGCGCAGGCGCCCGAGGCGAAGGCGTATGCGGCCGAGCAGGCCGCGACGATCATCCCGAACATGCGGGCGGCGGTCGCGATGATTCGGGAACTCGATGCGGCGAAGCGGCCGGTGTGGATCAACGAGGCGAAAAACAGCGACCTGTATTACGTGCGGCAGTACCTGGATTTTGTGGACATCACGGGCTGCGATTATTACCCGGTGCATGAAGACCGGCGCAACATCGCGGAGATTGCGGAAGCAACGGAGCGGTGGAACCAGGTAGGGCGGGGCATGCCCGTCTACATGGTGTTGCAGGCGTTTTCGTGGCATGAGCTGGGGGACTACTACGGCGCCCGGGGCGAGGCGTATCCGACGTTCGAAGAGTCGCGATTCATGGCCTACGACGCGATCGCGCACGGGGCCGACGGAATCCTGTACTGGGGCTCGCAGTTCCTGAAATCGGA
>CAZFOG010000286.1:3199-8751 GCA_964520685.1 uncultured Nitrospiraceae bacterium
GCTGAACGGCAGGACGCTCTGTCATCTGTATGCGGAAGACGCGGCAGTTGTGGCGCGGGGTGCGTTGATCGCGCGCATGCAGCCGAAAGCCGTGCAGGTGTATGCCACGAGCCGGGATTACGAGGTGTGCTGCGGCGAAGCGCGCGAGTTCGGCAAAAAGGCGCCGGAGGAGGCCAAGGGCGAATAAGAGTTATAGGGCTGCGGTTTTTCCGCGTCACAATTCGTGTTTGCCGTCGAGGTGGATGGTTTTTGCGGAGCCGTCTTCGTAGACGATGCGGATGTCGCGGGGGGAGGCCGCGAGGTCGACGAGCAGCCAGCCGCCTTCGTAGGGCGTGACGTCGATGCTGTCGATGCCGAATCCGATGAGGCGGGTGCGGTCGATGTAGACGTCGCCGAAATGGTCGCGGATGCGGTTTCGGGCTTCGGAGGCCGCGCCGTTACCCCAGTCGTAAATGGTGAAACTGCCCATGCCCTCGCCTTCGGGGCTGGTGGTGCCGCCGTGACCGTAATTCTCCATGGTGAAACCGTAATCTTCGGGTCCGAAGAACGGCCAGACCTTTTCCCACAAGAGCTTCACCTCGGGATTTTCGGGACAGTACATCATGACGAACCCGGCTTTGAGGGCGGCGACACCGCGTTCGAAGAGTTCCGGGTCGCCAAACTCCTTGTAGTATTCCATGAACAACTCCGCGAACAGGGTTTGGCGCGAGTCATTCCATTCACCGTCGAAATTCATCACGCCGAATCCGCCGAGGGCGGGCACGTAGATGAAGGGGGGCTGCCAGATCTGCTGGTACATCGAGAGCTCGTCGAGGGTGCGGCGTCCCCAGGCCCGGTAGCGGGGCTCGTTCGTGGCGCGCCAGGCTTCGAGGCAGGCCTCGGCGGTCCAGAACATCGAGAGGGTATTCTGCTTGTACATGGCGTTTCGGGGGATGCGGTTGCCCAGGTAACGCTGCCTTCCCCACCGGCAACAGGACCAGTAGGTCTCGTAATCTTCCCAGCGTCCGGCTGGGGCGATGTGCTCGAGTACGGCGTCAAGGGCTTTGAGGCCGGGAGCGCGGTACGTTTCGTCGCCGGTGACATCGGCGAGTTTGAGGAGGAAGGTCGCGCTCATGGCAGTCTCGGGAGAATCGCTGAGGACCTGGGCGGGTTCGAGGGTGTCGGGGTCAAGCCAGGCCGGGAAAAATCCGCGTTCGTCCTGGAGGGTGAGGAGTTTGGCGGCGTACTGGCGGGCGTATGCGGTGAGGCGTTCGTCCGGCTCGATGTCCTCGTGCCAGCGCAGCATGAGGAGGCCGGTCCAGCTTGCATCGAGGACATGGTACCAGGTGTCCTTGACGCCGTGTTCCCAGGGGACGCGGTTCGAGTTGGTCCAGTAGCCGGTTTGCCATCCGCGGGAGCGGGCGGCCTTGTTTCCGTCGATTTCGACCTCTTCCATTTCCGTGCGGTAGACCGCGGGGAAGAGGCCGTCTTTCATCGGGGCTTTGAGGGCGAACTCCTTGGTCATGCGCGCGGCGTCGCGGAGGGCGGCGTCATCGGTGCGCCGGGCGTAGCGCATGAGGCCCGAGGCGCTGCGGAACGACGAAAACCACGCCTGATTCCAGATCGAGAGGAATTCGCGCAGAGAGGGTTCATGCGGGTAGTTGGGGGACTGCGTAACGTTGACGATGAAAGCAGGTGCGCCGACGCGGGCGCCGTCGAGGTCGAATTCCTGCCAGACGGCATCGCGCCAGGTGTCGAATGCCCACCGGTAGGTGTGCTGGACGTAGGTGTCGAGGGGGGTGCGAACGGGTTCGCCCCGGCGGTAGAGGGGCCTGGCCCAACGGTTCCAGAGCATGGGCGCGACACGGCCCCAGGGGTTGACGGGGTCATTGTCATCCCGGTAGGCGGTGATGTAGAAGCCGAGTTCGATCGTGCCGGGTCCGAGGGTCATGCCGGGCGCTTTGACGTAGTGAACGTGGTCGGTAATCGTTGATTTCGAGAGGCCCAGCCAGAGCGACCTGGCGGGGGCGTCGAAATCGAGAAACCAGGGTGCGCCGGGGTTCTGTCCGCACAGGTCGAGATCGGGAACAACGACCAAGACGTCGTGGCCGCGCACGGCGATAAGGGCGGGCGACCGAAAGACATGCTGGGCGATGCAGTCGCCGTTATCGGGCGACAGATGAGGCGCCCACCAGAAGTCGGGTTCGAAGTCGAGGTTGAAACGCACGGCGGCTTCGTCCTGCTGGATAGACTTCGCAAGGTCCCAGGTGAGGCGGATGCGTTGCCAGTTGTCGTGTGCGGTTTGGCCGACACCGGGAAGCAGCCCCTTGCCGAGCTCGGGCAGCGTGAAGGTGGCCAGGCGCGCGCCGTCGAGCTGCACGCTGCCGCGGGCGCCGGCGCACTGGACGTCGAGGGCGGGCTCGTCTGCCCACGCGGTGGATGTTGCGAGAATGACAAACACTGCTGCTGCGATACGTTTCATGATACCGGGCGCCTCGTGTGATGGTGCTTCGAACAATGGAGGCATTGTGGCAAAGTGCGGCGTGTGGTGCAACGCGGCGTTCGTCATTTCCGATGCGGGTAGGGCGGGAGTGTCGTGAGGCGGGAGTCGTCAATGGGGCCGCCGACGGTGAAGTGGTAGAGGGACTGGAATTGGCGGTCCTCGAGGCCGAGGAGGTCGTGGACGAGGCCGTCGAAGTAGCAGCCGATACCGGTCCCGCGGACGCCGGCGGCTTCGGCTTCGAGGTGGAGCAGTTGTCCGAGCATGCCTGTTTCCCAGAAGAGGGCACGGTAGTACCACGGGCCGATGGTGCGCAGGACGGGTTCGAACGCGGCGAGCATGGCGGCGGCGAACGCGCCGTCCGAAGCGATGTCCTGGCCACAGCTCAGATGTGCGGCGAGCTGGCGGCAATCGCCGGCTTCGAGGAGGAACAGGGGAAGCTCGCCGGGGCAGTTCCCGGGTTTGCTCCATGCGAAATCATGCCGCATGGCATTGCGCAGGGCGGCATCGTGGTCCGGGTTGCGCACGAGGCAATACATGCCTGGAGACAGCCCGGTTATCCGGTGCACGAACAGGACGAGGTCAACCTGCGGGGTTGCCGCGAAGGCGTCCCATACGGGACCCGCACGGTCGGGCATCAGGCGGGCAAGGGTGCGATAAAGCACGTCGTGGGGGATGGCGGTCTTTTCATCCATGGCCTGAGCGCTGCGGCGCTGGAGGATGAGTGTCCGTGCGGAATGATTGGTTGCGGGGGCATTCGGGGCGGGCAGGTGCGGTACCACCGGCGAGCGTGGGCCGGTACGCGGTTTGGCGGAAGCCGTGGCCACGTCGTCGATGGCGGTCCATGGCACATGGGAAGGACTGAGCCGGTTGGCCTTGCCGTGCCAGGTGGTTGCGGAATGGGCCGCAAACGCTTCTGGCGCGATGTCGAACTTGGTATCCGCTTGCGGCGTTCCCGGGTAGACGACCGTGAGGAGGTCGGGATGCTCGGGTTCTTCGGGAGGGAAGCCGGTTGTTCGCAGCAATCCGAGCAAGGCAGCCAGTTCCGCGTCGGCGGGAGTATCGAGCCAACGCATTCGCCATCCCAGAGCGGCTGCGGAAATGGCCATGGCTGCGAAGGCGTGGCCCACATCGTGCTGGCAGTACCGGAAGGCCCGCTCGCCGTATTTCCAGGCTTCGCGCCAGTGAATCGACGACAGGGCTACCAGAAACGCGCCGTTTGGCAGGGATTTGGTCAAGGCGTGCCAGAATTCGGGCGCGAGCTCGGCGCGGCGTTCCAGGGCGTGGTCTTGAGGTGCGTAATGGTAGACCGCGGGGGTGTCGTGAACGCCCTCAAGGGGGCCGAGCACGGCGTAGCCTTCGGTGGGGTGAAGATTTCCGCTCGAGGGATTGCACCGCAGGGCCCATCGCTCGCCCCGGCATTCCTTCCATGCTGATATCGCAAGCGAATGCTCGAAAAAGGCGGCAAGGGTCTCGCGGGTCAGAGGTTGCGCGGGGACGCTCCCCGAGAACAGGGCGTCGTAGAGGGGCGTCGCATCGCGGGCCAGCAGCGGCAGGGGGTGGACCGGGGCCCCTTCGAAGTGCCGGAACGGGTCCGGCTGGTTGGCCCAGTCCAGGTACCCGAGGGACCGTGCGAAGCGGTTGGGATGGTGTTTCGTGGCTTCGTGATAGGCCATGATGGCGTCTGCAGCGTTCATGATGGCCTCCATTGTCGCGAAGCCGGGCGGGTGGACGCAAGGAGGACGGAAAAGGGACATGAAGAGGGTGAATGGACGAGCGATACGGCCCCAGGGTCCCGGTGGGGGCTACGCGGCGGCGAACGCTCAGCGGGGTATGGGGATGAGTTGTGAGAAGTCGTCGCCCTCAACGATGCGGGCGTCGGGCGGAGCGACAAAGTTGAAGCGCGCGAGGTTCAATACGGGATTGAGCACGATATCGGTCATGAAGGCCTTGAAAATGGCCTGGCCGCGGCGGTCGTAGGCCTGGGCCAGCACGGGCAGTCCGGAATCCTTGGCGAAGCACAGATTCCATTTTACCGGTTCGAGGATATCGTCGCCGGGTTTGCGCACCACGGCTTCCACGACGAAACACGGAATGTTGTTGAAGGCCCGGTCGGGAAGAAGGCGGACGTCGCAGTCGTCGTGCAGGGCCTTGAACAATGCTTCGCCTCCCACGGCAAGGTCTTTTTCGGCAGGTTTGTGGCGCATGACGGTCTTCTGGAAGAGCATGTTGGTCATGAAGTGCGCGATGGCGCCGTCGAACACGCCCAATCCCTGCACGGGCAAGGCGCCGGTCGGGCTGATGGCGGGCGCGGTGACGTCGCCGTCGAGGTCCACCCGGAAAAGGCGTTTGCCGTCGTGGTTCTTATAGGCGAAGGGACCGGATGCCTGGGTGGGAAGTGCGATATCCTCGATTTCGAGGTGAACGGTGACATTGAGCACCCCGCGGGCGGATTCGAGGGTCTCCCAGGCGGAGACGATGTGGTTTTCGGCCAGTGCCAGCGGGTCGGGCGCGGCTTCCTGGGCCAGAACGGGCGCTGCACACACCACAAGTGCCATCATCGAGAGGTCTCTCATACGCATCGGACTTTCCTCGCCTTCATGGCTTATTCTCCCCAGTATGCCATATTTCGTTGCGGCATACCAATCGCCGAAGGAGACAGACGATAGACACGGAGTGAAATTCACGAACAGAACCCTTTACCGCGATCAGCGCTTGGGAAGACCCGCAGGCCGCCCCCAAGACAAAGACCTACACGGACCTACACGGACAAACACCGACAGGGATATACGGGATGATCCTTCAAGGCAGCGCACCACAAGCTGTTCGGCTCACCCGTAGACGATGAGAACAAGCCTGAACGGGGACATGTTCAAAGCGCCGTCCGCGGCGCGCCTACGTGTCCCCGTTTGGCACGGCGCGACACGCAACAATCATGAGCAGGATGCCCATACCACTCCGAAGACCGCGCTCTATTAAAGCCTGCGGCTGAACGGTTGCATCGCTGGGACGCGGCATGCTGCCAGCCTCTTCGTTCCCGGGAACTCGGGTCGCGGGCGCAACGGAGGGCGGG
>CAZFOG010000287.1:0-2130 GCA_964520685.1 uncultured Nitrospiraceae bacterium
CTTCTACGTTTCCGGATGTCTTCAACGTAGACGCGGCATCCTGCCGCGTCCCAGCAACGCAGCCATTCAGCCGCAAGCCCCAACCAAGCGCGGTCCTCGAGGAGGCATGCGCATCCTGCGCATGATTGTCGTGCTCGTGAACGGGGACACGTAGTCGCGCCGCGGTCTCCCCTCCGGTGTGGGACCGGCACCCCCACCGGTCATTCACCAGGTCCACACAGTCCACACGCGGCGGAGTGGACATCCTTGTGACTGAACACCGCGCATGAGTATGATCGGCGTTCGCGGGATGACCGCCAACATCCACAACCCAAGGGGAGACGGAGATCATGTACGACAGCCTGAGTCGCAGGGAATTTTTGGAGTCGTGTGCGGTGGGTGCCGCTCTCTCCGGTATTCTTCCGTCAGGCCGCGGAGTCGCTTCGGCTGCAAACGCAAGGGTTCAGGATAAAACCAACGCCCCGCATGACACCCCCTGCGGACTGTACGAGACAGGCAGCGAGCCCTGGAAGTATTTCTCCGAATACTACCCCAAGGGGACCCCGCTGGCCATGCTCGTCCTCGATTCGTCCCACATGTACGGAGACGGTGGAGCCGTCGTGCCCACGTTCGCGTGGATGGCCGAGCAGGCCGGGTACGCGTTTGATATTTACTGGGCGGAGTTCGAGGACGTACGCTGGAACAAATGGCCCTACTTCGGCTGCCGCGTCCTCGAACAACTGCTCATGGTGCATTCCTATTTCGATGTGCTGTGGTGCACGCTGGGAGACCATGCCCGCGCGATGCTCGAGCCCATCAGCCCGATGGGGGAGGCGCTGCACTGCGACAACTATCTCGACTTGTATGAGCAGCTCATGACGCGGTGGGGGATCACAAAGACCGAGGCCGTCTGCATTCCCCACGAACACGCCTATGATCAGCCCCTCGCGCAGAACAAGGAGCCGATTCCCTATGCGGAAACCGCCTATGGCGTCATGGGCGAAATCGCGGACTGGGAAAAGGCGGCCTGCAAGGAGTACCCGGTCTGGTTTGGCAGCGCGACCAACCCTTCGCGCGCCCGCGAGATCTGGAACGATCCCGCCGGAAAATCACCGGGGTTCTTTGGCCGCTTCAACTTTTACCTGTGGCCGGATATCTACTTCTCGCGCAAGCTCGCGTTCACCGGCCGTGTCCCCCTGGCCGAGGCCATCAAACGGTTCCGCCTGACCCACATCGATTACCTGCACACGCAGCCCGCCGAGGTTCCCGCAGGAGTCGAGGCAAGCGTTGTCGATCAAACAAAAGATGGCGATCGCGCATGGGATCTCACGCACCGGGTTTTCCAGCGATGGGAACAAAAGGCCAGGGGTATCGCATACGGCATCCACCAGGCCCACTCGTTCGACCCCGGCTACCTGGGCTGGCTTATCCGCAACCGCTATTTCGCGGTCTACGATCCGTACTGGGTCGAATACATGCCCAAGGCCGTGGCTCTGGCCAAGCAGTTAGGCAACCGGCACATGGTGTCGGCTGCCGACGAATGGGACCATTTTCTGTGGTCATACGGCATTCTGCTGGGGGCGGGGCGGCTCGATGTCCCTGCCTCGGCACGAATCCCGAGCATCAAGCGCGCGATGCACCTGGGTTTCTCGAGTCCCGAACGCACCCCCTGGGACTGCGAGCTTTCGGATGACGAACTCCATCACAACGCCGAACAGAGCAGGATTGCCGTGTGCTATACATTCGGAACCAACGAACTCGGGTACAGCGAGAGCCTGCCGGCGCTGTTTGAAGGCATTCGCGCCATGCGGCTCAAGATCGGTCTCGGCTATTATCTGCCGCACATCGAGTTCTGTCCCGAGTGGTATCACAAACTCTTCACCACGCATCTGGCGGGGAACATCGAACCGATGATGCACTACTGGGGTGTAAGCGCCCTGTTTCCCAATGACAGCATCAACCACGCGTTCACGCTCGACGATTTCCGCATCGAGATGGAAACCGCACAATCCGAATGGATTCGGCGCATGGGGCGCGAGTTCCTTCCGATCGGCTACCTGGGAGGTCAGCTCGAGTATTTCACCTACGGCTCGGAATGGGACGGCGGCGGCTACGCCAATCCGACGGCGTGGAAAGTCATGCGCACGGGCG
>CAZFOG010000287.1:2230-8719 GCA_964520685.1 uncultured Nitrospiraceae bacterium
TTCTTTGCGGTCAAACACGATCTGGGTTTGACCTATTGCCCGGGATACCAGGGATTCGCAGCGGCAAATGTTGCCCGGTTGAACGCCGCCTACCATTGGGCGAAACAGCTCGACACGCTGAAATGGTTCGCCGATGGCGGACCGGACGGGCGCTTTTTTCTGGCCAAACCCAACGAACTCGTGCGGTACGTGCGCCTGCTCAAGACCCAAGGCAAGTTCGACGACTGCTACGAGTACTACACCGCCCGGTTCGGTCGCGACAGTTTTCTCGAACCCGAAGGTGCACCCTTCTAGATGAAGTGTCTTGTCGTCCCGCTGTGGCGCACGACGAGCCACGCGGTTTTTCGGTCTGAGAACAGGTATACTTTCCAAAGGGCATGTAATAACATCAGAAGAGGGGAGAAACATGATGCTGCGCGTCTTGAAGTGTTCGTGTGCTTTGCTTGTACTGTCTCTTGCCGCAGGACGGGCCAACGCCCAAATCATCGATCATTGGGGTTCGCGCTCGGCCTCGCCGGCGGTGGTGAATCCCGTAACACGCTCGCCCCTTCAGGTAGTTATATCCCTGCGGGGTGAATGGGATTTCGTGACCGATCCGCGTCTCATGGGCCGCCACCGCATGGGCAAAGGGCCCGGCTGGAACGAGCCGGACTGGACGGGCGTACGGGAAATCACGGTGCCCGGATGCTGGGAGGCGCAGGGTGTGGGGGAACCCGGCATGAGCTACGAGTGGGGGCTGCCTTTCGATTGCCTTCCCCGGCCCCTCAATCATGTGTACATGGGCACAGCGCGCTACAGGCGCACAATCGAGATTCCCGGTGACTGGGCCGGAAAACGCATCTGGCTCAAGGTCGGAGGCGTGCGAACGGAGGCATGGTTCTGGGTGAACAAACAGCGCGTCGCCCACTTGAACACCTACTGCGGCACGTACAAGTACGACATCACCGATTTCGTGGTCCCTGGTGAAACCGCCGAGATCGTTGCCACTGTGCGCAACGACTCTCCCAGCCGGAAAGGCTGCATGGCGGCATCGCACCGTTTCGGCGGGTTCTATCGCGACATCGAACTCGAGGCCACCCCCACCACCCGGCTGGACGATGTGTGGGTACGCAGCGACATCGATCGAAAGGTCGCCCTGGTGAACGCCAGCATCCGAAGTGTGGATGCCGGCGTGGAATCCCCCGTTCTCAAGGTCACTGTCAAGACCACCGACGGCACGCAGGCAGGGTCCGTGAACCGTGCCATCACATTGGACGGAAACGGAAACGCCGATGTTGTGTGCGAAGTCCCGCTGACGGAATTCCGGTTGTGGACGCCCGAAACGCCGAATCTTTACCTGGCCGACGTTACGCTTCTCTCCGGGGAAACCCCCGTACACGGCTGGACCGAACGGTTCGGCGCCAGAAAGCTCGAGGTGCGCGGCGACCGGTTTTATCTGAATGGAAATCCGTACCTGCTGAGGGGATTCGGGGACGATTACATCTATCCCATGACCTTCATCTCGCCGCCGGACCGGGAAGCACACTGCAAACACCTGGCAATGGCCCGCGAGGCCGGGTTCAACTACGTCAGACACCACACCCACTGTGAAATTCCTGAGTTTTTCGAGGCTGCGGACGAAATGGGCATTCTCATACAACCCGAACTGCCCTATTACCACGACATCACCCCCGAGGGTTTTGAATTCGATCCCCTTCGGGACATCCAGGAGCTCTACACGCATTACCGGCGGTACGTCTCCTTCGCGTCGTATTCGACCGGCAACGAAGGCCATCTTGGAAGCCCCATGGACACGGCCATCTATCAATGGGCCAAGCGTACCGACCCCGACCGCATCTTCCAGCACCAGGATGGCGGCTGCAATACCACCGAGAACTCGGATTACTTCTCGCCCAATGGCTACGGCGTGCCTTCCTCGATTGTCCCCTGGACACCGGGGACATTTGACGCATTGCCCGCTCCATTCATCGCGCACGAATACTTGAACCTCGGCATCAAGCTCGATCCCCGGCTGGCGCCGAGATTCACGGGCGCCATCCCGCCGCCACGAACCATCGAGGCCTACGAAGAGTCCCTGAGTGCGGCCGGACTCGACCGTACCTGGGGCGATGCCTGCCTCGACGCCGCCCACGTCTTGCAGGGGCTCTACCAGAAGCAAGGCATCGAGCAGGCAAGGCTCGACCCGGCCTGCGACGGTTATTCGTATTGGACCATCGTCGACGTTATGGTGCCCCAGGAAGGGACCTATACCGGCCAGGGCTATCTGAACGCCTTCTGGGAAACCAAACAGGGGGGATTGACGCCTGAGCAATTCCGGCAGTTCAATGGACCCACGGTCATCCTTGCGACACTGGAGCCTGACAGCCGGATCGTTGTCTCGGGTGACGTCTGCAGGGCTGCCTTATGGCTATCGCATTTTGACGCCATGCCGCTCGAACAGGCCCGGCTGTTGTGGGCAGTAAAAGGAGGGGAGGATACGCTGGCCTCGGGGGCCCTGCCCGGTTTCGTGGCGGCGCCTGGCGATGTGAAAGAAATCGGCGTCTGCGAGTTCACCGTTCCCGCCCTCGAGAAACCGGTCCATGCCACACTCGAAGCGCGTCTTGAGGGGACTTCCGTTGTCAATGCCTGGGACTTCTGGTTCTTTCCACAACGCGCGGAACGGCCAGGCGGGCACATCGCAGTTACCGAAGACCTCTACGAGACCCTTTCGAGCCGGTATCCCGGTGTCGCCGTCACCGGCACACCCGAAGGAAACGCCGCCGCGCTTGTTATCGGGTCGTGGGACCATCCCGCGCTGCTCGATGCGGTTGGCAATGGAATGCGCGGGCTGATGCTCGGCCCGGCAGACGGCGAACCCAACGTTAGTCTCGGATGGTGGTGGCTGGGCGATCAGGTGGGCACCGCATTTGCCGGGCATCCCGTCTTTGGCGATTTTCCCCATGACGGAAAGCTGTCGCGGCTCTGGTTCCGTCTCATCAAGCGGGGGCTTCCCCTGCCCATTGGTCCGGAGTTCGGCGCGTTCGAGCATTTCGCCGTTGGCGAGGGTCAGAAACAGTACTTCACCTACGTTTGCCAGAAGCAGGGCGAAGACGGACACGATCTGTTGATCACCCGCGGCGTGGACCTCCTGACGGACACGCCTGAGGGTGCGTACCTGTTGGACGCGATGATTGACTACGTGGTGAGCGATGCCTTTGTCGCGGATATTCCCGCGAAGCCCAAGGCGGGTTGACGCCGCCGCCAATAAGCAGGCTCTAGAGTTTCCCGAGGGCGATGACACGGTTCCTGGCGGTCACGCTGAACGGGTTCGAGAAATGGTAGACTTGGGTCTTTTCCTCTCCGTTGACGATTACCGGGGTGGGCTGCTCGATAACGAAGTCGGCGAAATCCGGGGCGTTGAAGGCGATGAACGCGAGGCTCAGGCAGTCGATCGCCGGGTCGTAGCGCTTCGAGAGGTCCGGATAGGCTACGGGCCCGGTGTCGACCTGGTACATTTGTTTTTCGAGGCTGATGTTCATGGTCTTCGTGGGGCACTCGATGATGGCGCGGAGACGGGTCTCCTCGTTCCAAAGCTCCGTTTGCGTGACTATGGGGATGGCCGCAGCCGTCGCATCGCGAATCTGCTCCCACGTGTCGAGCTCAGTCACGATGGGGGCTGCCTCGAGCCGGAGTTCGGGGTCTCCCCACATTTCCTCGACGGGTTTCACCGAGCGGTACCGTTCACTCACGTAGGCGGGACGCCGAAAGACCAGCCACAATCCCTCGCCCAGAATGGGCAGGAAATCGTAGTTGTCCTCCATAAAGAGGCCCTTTATCGCGAACGTGTTCTCGCTTTTGCACGATGCGCATTGGTAATAATCGGCCCATGTGCCGGCCGCGTCATCTATGATGCGTGTCCGGCTTTCGACCCAGAACCGGACGGAATTCATGGGCGCTTTGTTGCAGACAAAGGAAAGCCCGTAATCCAGGGGACGCATCGTAACCACGGACCCCTGTTCCGTCGCGGCAGTTTCTGTCTCAGCCGCACGCGCGCCTGTCGCGTGCAAGGATGCGGCTCCAACCGCCGCCGCCAGTAATGCTTCACGCCGTGTTGTTTTCATGGCCGTTCCTCAGTGCATTCCGGTTGCCATCCCATCACGTCATTCATAGAACCAGGCTGTCGCCAGAATCTTCAATTGAAGCGAGAGCCCGCCCGAGTAGTTAAAATAGGTCACATAAGCCTGGTCATCAAGCCACGTTACCGCCGGATAGGCCCACGCATCGTCGGGACCGTCTTCGATGTTGCGAAAGCGTTCCCATGTCTTCGCTTCGTCTTTTGAGATGGCCGCCGTGAGCGGGTTGCGTTTCGAGGCTCCGGGATTATGATTCCAGATTGCGAGGAGATGGCCCGTGGCCGGTATCCGGCTGAGCGAGACCGGGGCCGCCGTGCCCTCGAGGGCCGTGGCCTCGGGCTCGCTCCATGTTTCGCCGCCATCGCTCGAAAAGCTCTGATACTGCCCGCCCAACTGCGTCCGCATAAGCATCAATACACGGCCGTCCTGGAGTTCGATGCAAGCCGGTTCCCAACAGCCGTCGCCCGGTTTCACCCGCTGCGACGCGCGCCAGGTTTCACCGTCATCGTCGGAAAGATAGCAATAGCTGTCGCCGCCTTCCCAAGCCTCGAGCAGGATACGGCCTGAAGTAAGGCGGATCGAGCGGCCGTTGGTGAGTCCCGTGTACTTTGCATCAGGGCTGAGCTGTATCGGATTCACCCAGGTCTTTCCTTCGTCCGCGGACGTGCGCATCATGACGCGGCAATCGCTGCTCTCGGTGTTCTTCTGGCAATAGAACAGGGCGATGCGGCCGTCGCGAAGGCGCAGGAAATTCACCTCCATGACGTTGCAGCCCCCGTCGTTCTCCACGAGGGTGTATTTGTCGGCCCACGACCGGCCCCCATCGGTTGACAGTTTGCCCGAGATGCGCGCCGGGCCGTGATCGGCCCCGTCACCCGCGTAAAACTCGGTCCAGCCCAGCAGGAGCGAGCCGTCTTTGAGACGAATAATCGCGGCTTCGCTGTTCCGCGGATTCTGGGGGCCCACGGGAACCACAGTCAAGTGAAAAAGGTCGCCTGAATCCGCTGCAACCACTGGTCCAAGAGCGGCAAGAAGGCACATTCCAAACGTGAACATAAGCCTGTACTCCTGTGTCCCGTTCTGTTGAAGCTCTCCTCGACAGAGAGATTGCACCACTATGCCCGCGCGTCGATGGGCAGTCAAGTGAGCCTGCGGTCTCACGTCCGTGCGATTGACCCCTCCCGGCAAGGGGGGCTACAATCGCCGGTGGTGGCAGTACGGTGAAGACTCAGGCCTATCGTTTCCATACGGGGACACGACCATGAAAATCCTTTTTGTAACACTTCTTGCCGTCCTGTTCGGCGTGAGCGCATTCGCGCAAAAAACCGCGCCCGACTGGGTGCGGGTGACCGAATCGGCCGGGTGGGCGCCGCGCGACTCGTCCGGCGAAGTGGCCCACGATGGCCGGTTGTGGATTCTGGGCGGATGGTTCCAGTCTTACGAAGCGCCTCCCCGCGACGTGTGGAGTTCGCCCGACGGCAAGACCTGGACGCGCGTCCTCGAGGCCGCCCCCTGGACTCACAGCGATTTACCCATGACCATCGCATTCGACGGCAGGATGTGGATGATGGGGGGATGGTATAACGGCCGCCTGCCGGGGCATTCGGCATCGAACCAGGTCTGGTGCTCGACGGATGGCGCTAACTGGCGCCAGGCCATGCCCAACGCGGAGTGGTCGCCACGTCTGGCCTCGGCACTGGTCGAATTCCAGGGGAAGATGTGGCTGCTCGGGGGCACCGAAAACTACTATTTCGGCGATGCCTCGAGTGTGAAGAATGACGTATGGTGCTCCGGCGATGGCGTGCACTGGGAATGCGTGACGAACAGCGCGGGATGGGCTCCGCGCGCATACCATCAGGCGGCGGTACTTGATGGAAAGCTTTACGTTTTCGGCGGCGGCAATTATGTACCCGATTATGTCGCGCTAAACGATGTATGGGTATCGGAAGACGGCAGGGAATGGACATGTCTTACCGACGCCGCGCCCTGGCATCCCCGGTTGTGGTTCTCCGCAGCGGTCTATCGCGACCGCATGTGGGTGCTGGGCGGCTGGTCCAACAATCCCTCCACGAACTGGGCCGACGTCTGGTACTCGAAAGACGGCAAGACGTGGACGCAGCTCAAGTCCAATCTCATCTGGCGCGAACGTCACGAGCACTCGGTTTTCGTATACGAAGACAAACTGTGGGTGGCGGGCGGCATGATACCGCCGCTCAACAACGAGGTATGGTCACTCTACATCCCGCCGGACTACTTTGACGGTGAATAGCGGGGAGCCGCCCGCAAACGGCAGACGCCTCTACGGCTCGACGGCCGGCGCGGCCTGCTCGGGCGTGGTGATGCCGGGGGGCAGTTCGAGAATGCGAATGTTGCGGAA
>CAZFOG010000288.1:0-3030 GCA_964520685.1 uncultured Nitrospiraceae bacterium
GATTGTTGATGTCGGTTATGAAAAACCGCTCGATCCCTTCCCGAAGCCGGTACAGTGTCTGTTCACCGTAATCGGTCGTGTACGTGACATCCTCTTCGAATACGTCAACGTTCCCCGCGGCGATCTCCGTCAGGATGTCGTTGATGGCGATAATGAACGCCGTGGACACGGTATCGGGCGTCCCGAAACCCGTGAGTCCGAACTCGTCGTTCTCGTCAAATCCCAGGTTCATGTAGTTTTCTTCTCCTTTCAACGCCCACGCAACGTACATATACGACACCGCCGAAATCGCGCACGGATCCAGGTCCCCGTTCGGGTCGCCGTTCACATTGAAGCGCCCCGCCTCCACCAGCTCCGCTCCCGACGAATCTGACGGACACAGGACAATGTTCAGATCCGTCAGATACTCCGGGATCACCGAGGGTCCGTCGAAAATGAACTCGGCGTCCCCGCCCGACAACGGATCCACCGGGGGATTGGTTAATGCGCACGGCGCCACGTAGGACGTGGGATCGTCGGGATTTGCCAGCGAGGTGCGCCGCAGCATCGGCGGGTACTTCTCGCCCTTGGATTCATTTGCGTACATCTTCAGCACGAGCCCGATTTGCTTGAGGTTGTTTGCGCACGAGGCTCTTCGTGCCGCCTCGCGTGCGCGCGCCAGCGCCGGTAGCAGTATTGCCGCCAATATCCCGATAATGGCGATCACTACCAGCAGTTCAATCAACGTAAACCCTACCTTTTTTCCCATCTCTGTGCTCCTTTTCGCAACGTTGCCTTGGTTGCATCCCGGCTGCGGCCAGTATCGAATACATCTGCGTCTTGCGCGATACCGCCGCGAAAAGCCCGAAACGTACGACATAAGAAGACCCGCGTCGCCGCTTCTATGAGTAACTCCTTCTCTGGAACTGCCGTACTTCGATAGGTGAGAAGCAAGACTGCCTTGTGCCGCTACAGCCAGAAACTCCGGCCCGGGGCCTCTCCCGACCGGGCGGCTTACGGCATGGGTACTTCGTGTGATATGCGAGCGTGTTTTGCCGCGGCGCGGGAAGCGGTACAATAGGTTCCCGGAAAAACTGCGGGACCGGGAACGTCGTTTGCCGGAACCCATGGGGAATGGATTCACATGCCGCTCACACTTCGTATTTACACACTCGCTCCGCTCCTCCTGATTCAAACAACATTCGCGGGTTCTGCCGAGATTCCCCCCGGCAGTCCCTCCCCAATTCATGTCGCGACCCCGCCACGGCCTCTGCGCGTTACCGTGACCCGTGACGAGCTTGCTGCCAAACCTATCAGCCCCATGCTGTATGGCAATTTTATCGAGAGTGGATTCGGCCGTCAGCTCGATGGAATGTGGGCCGAAATGCTGTTCAATCGCAGCTTCGAGGAAATTCCGCCATTCAAAGATCCCGTCTGGGGGTGGCTGAACCGCAAGCCCGACGACGACTTGACCGCCGAAGCCTGGTGGCATTCAGGTTATGAGGAAACCACCTGGTATGTCGCTCCGGGCAATCCCGAGGCCCACTTGAATTATTCGCAGTATTGGGACTTTCAGCATGGCCATCGCGCCGCCCACCTCACCAATCACAACAACACGTCCACCGCCACGCTTGCACAGGGTGGTCTCCACCTCCGCAAAGACACCACCTATCGCTTCAGCGGATATCTCCGGCATGGCGGAATTGCCTCGCCGGACACTCTCCCGCTCAAGCTCACCGTGGGTCTTTACCAGGAAAGCCAGACTCAGGACTCGCTGGCTGCCGCGATTCTCCGCGGCATCGGAGGCTCGTGGCAGTATTTCGAATGCGATTTACCGAACACCCGCTATGAAGGCCGTGCGACACTGGGCATCACCATCCCGCCCGGCGCGGACGTTGCCTTCGACGGCCTCTCGCTGGTGCCCCTGGACCACGTGCATGGCTGGCGGCGGGACGTGATTAAAGCGCTGAGGCGGGTCCGGCCGCGAATTCTGCGCTGGCCGGGAGGCTGTTTCGCGTCGTTCTACAACTGGCGCGACGGTATCGGCCCCGCCCACGAGCGGCGTCCGCGCGAAAGCACGTACTGGGGCGGTCTCGAGAACAACGACGTCGGGACGGCCGAGTTCGTAACCCTTTGCCGCGAGATCGATGCCGAGCCCTTCATCTGCGCCAACGTGATGACCGGGAGTCCCGAAGAAGCTGCCGAATGGATCGCCTATTGCAATGCGTCGACGGAA
Organism: uncultured Nitrospiraceae bacterium; assembly: GCA_964520685.1. Classification (GTDB taxonomy): domain Bacteria; phylum Hydrogenedentota; class Hydrogenedentia; order Hydrogenedentales; family SLHB01; genus UBA2224. The sequence goes on from CAZFOG010000288.1 coordinate 2,216, forward strand.
CATCCCATGGGTGCGCTACGGGCGCAGCACGGCTACCTGGAGCCGTTCGGCGTAACTTATTGGGAACTGGACAACGAAACGTACCGCAAGTACGGCGCTATCGAATACGCGAAGCGGTGCGTGAAATTCTCCCTGGCTATGAAGGCCGTCGATCCAAACATCAAACTCGTCATGGTCGGGTATTGGCGTTTCAATGCGTTTCTGCCCGAGATGCTCGAGATCGCCGGGCAGCACATCGACTTGGTCACCGACCGGGGACTGGATGAAGACTACTTGCGGGGCGTCTTGGAGGCCTTGCGCGAGTACAACGAGAAATCGGGCCGCGACATTCGCCTCTGCAACACCGAGTGGCTTGCGCCCAGCGGCGATGTGCCGGTGGTGCCGGATGCCCTCAACCGTCATCCCGACGATTTCGAACTGACCCTGCAGAACCGCCAGATCCGCTGGCGCTATGCCATGAACGCCGCACGGCAGCTTCTTGTTTTTCAGCGCCTCGGCGGCGACTTCGTTTTCGCCAATTTCAACAATCTGGCGAACACCTGGGGGCAGAACGTTATCGAATGCCCGAAAGAAGGGTGCTACCTTTCTGCCACGGGCAAGGTTTTTGAACTGTTTTCGGTATGCCCCGCGGCGTGGCCGCTCAAGCTGGAGAGCAACGGCACGGATTTCAATGTCGTAACCCAGGCCGCGTGGGACCTGCCCCGCGAACGGCTCGTGCTCATCGCGCTCAACTATCGTGCCGAAGACGCCGAGGTGACCTGGGACCTGTCGCAACTGGGCATGATCCGCAGCACCTGGCAATTGCGCTTCGTGCC
>CAZFOG010000288.1:3040-8664 GCA_964520685.1 uncultured Nitrospiraceae bacterium
GGGCATTCAGGGAAAACCGGCCACCGCGACTGTCCTGTCCGCGCCTTCCGCTGCGTCGTTCAATACCCTGGAGAACCCGGACACCGTCAGGGTGCAGGTCGAAGAGACGTTCAGAATCGTGGGGGGGGCCTTTACGTATGCGTTGCCCCCCAACAGCGTCATGATGGCGGTGATAGGATGAGGAAGGTCCTTCCGGGTGCGGATTTTCTTGTTAGGCGGCTGCGATGGAACCGCCTGTTGTGGTGTGGGGTGCTCGTGATGGTCGCGGTTGGCAACGGGTGGGCGGCGCCCGCCCCCGATATCCGAAGCGTGCAGCCGGATCTGTCCGTGCCCGAGATGACGGAGGGACCGCCGGCGCCAGGGCGTCGTGTGAAGCAGACACACGCTGTATTTGCCCACCGACTGGGAGTCCGGCGGACGGTATCCCGTTATTGTGGAGTACGCTGGAAACAAGTACGGTCCCGATGTCCACGGTGACGTTTGTACGGGGCGCGTCGAGGACAGCACCCTCGGCTATGGGATTTCCGCGGGCAAAGGATTCATCTGGGTCTGCATGCCCTATCTCAATGGCGACGGCACGCGAAACGTGTCGACCTGGTGGGGTGACAAAGATGAGTACCAGGTTCAGCCGAGCATCGACTACTGCACGGCGACGGTGCGCTATATCTGTGATCGTTACGGTGGCGACCCCGGCGCCGTGATCTTGAGCGGGTTCTCGCGCGGGTCCATCGCCTGCAACTACGTCGGCTTGCACGACGATGAGATCGCGGCGTTGTGGTGCGCGTTTGTCCCCTACGCCAACTACGACGGCCTGCACACAGGATGGCCCTTTCCCGATTGCGACCGTGCCTCGGCCCGGGAACGCCTGAACCGGCTCAACGGCCGGCCCCAGTTCATCTGCCAGGAAGTGATGCCGGAAAATCAGCAGTCACGAAGTCTTGCGGCCATCCGGAAGATGATTGAAGCATCCGGCGTGCAAGCCCCCTTCACGTTCATGTCGACCGGTTTCCGCAATCACAACGACGTGTGGATCCTGCGTCCAAGTCCCACGCGCGATGCCCTGCGGGCTTGGGTTGCGGCTTGTCTGGATAATCCAAGCCCGCGATAACATTTGGCCCTGCCTCTATACTGCTGTCGTGGCCCCCTCGTTCGCCGCCTGATCGGAGCGCTACGTGCGAATTCCCCAGATAACGCCGATGAACTCGAGGAAGTATCCGGTCACGACGAGGAGACCGTATGTCGCAAACCGGAAACCGGTGCCGGTTTCCGGAAAGCTTATGGTGTATAATCTGAAAGGAGGAGTATGCCCGTTTACGGGAACCCAGGAGAAATCAGTATGTCGGGGCAGCGCAAAGGGATGAGCCGCAGGGATTTCGTGGGGAAGGTGACGGCCCTCGGCGGAGGAGTGTACCTGATGGGCGATGCGGCAGCACGTGCTCAGGCCGAGACCGCCCTGCAAGAGTGGGGCGCAACCTGGCGGCCCGCATCGCCCCGTCGGCTGTCCGAACTGACCCGCGAACTGGCCGCGCGGGCCATCGGGGGCGAACACGGCCGCTCCATGGTTAAAGCGGGTTTCGCGCTGGATGAAAGCGCCATGGCAGCGGTGTCACCGGACCTTCGCTATGCGAAGGCCTGCCAACTGGTTGCCGAGAAGGCGCCGTTGCGTATCCTGCCGGGTGAGAAGATCGTTGGCTCCGCAACGCTCCTCGAAGCGGCGGCCCACCAAACCCCCGTGGCGGGTATCTCGAGCATCAGCCACACCACCCTGGGCTTCGACCGCATCATGGAGGAAGGGTATGCGGGCCTTCGTAGGCGCATCGAGGAGCGACTCGCGCGCGGGGGATTCGAATCCACCCAATCAACCCCGGCGTTTATCGCCGAAGACGCAGGGACCCGGGTATTCCGCACGAGCGGCAGCGCCGCCCACTGGGCCGCCGCCTCACCGCGCACCGAATACGACATCCCGCCTCTCACGGTCGAATGCCGTGCCAGGGTAAATTCCAAAGACGCCTTCAACGTGCTGGTGCTTAACCGTACCAAGGACAGCAGCCGGCACTGGGAGATTTACTCGTATGCCGGCACGGGCTGTTTCAGCGCTTACTTGCCGGGCTATGCCCCCGCCGAGGTGAAATCCGGCCGGTTCATCGCCGACGGTAAATGGCACGATCTCGCGATGACCTTCGACGGGGCGCGGGTGCAACTCTTCGTCGACGGAGAGCAAGTCGCAGACGCGGCCGTGACTCCACAAGGCGAATTTGACGAAGGCCGCGGCTCGCTGTACTTCGGGACGTATCCGCCCCACAGCATCGGATGCGACGGCGCCATCGCTGAGGTACGCATTTCCAACACCATCCGCGATATCAGGCCGGCAGCCGAAAGGCGCTTCGCAGTTGATGAACACGCCCTCGGTATCTGGCGCGTTGGAGAAGCAGACGGCAAACCGGCCCTCATCGATCGCTCCCGCTTCGGCAACACGGCCCATTTCTGCCCGGGACCCCGCACCAGCGAAGACCTGCTGCAATCGATGCTGATATGCCTCGATGCGGCGTCGGTCTGGCACCAGCGCTATATGGACGAATTGACGCGTCTCGCGGAAACGTCCACGGGAAGTGAACGCCAGAACTACCTCGACGTCCGCGAAGCCTTGCGCACCGTACCCGAGAACCCGCCCCGGAATTTCCGCGAAGCCGTCCAGTCCCTGTGGTTCATGTACGCGTTCCAGCGGCTCATGGGCACGTGGTCGGGTATCGGCCGCATCGACGCCATGCTGGGACCCTATCTGCAGCGCGATCTCGCACACGGCGACCTCACCCTTGATGAGGCCCGCGAGCTGCTCGCCCATTTCTGGATCAAGGGCTGCGAGTGGATTGGCGCGTTTGACACCCGCGGGTCCGGCGACGCTCAGCATTACCAGAATATCGTCTTAAGCGGTATTGACGCCGACGGCAACGACGTAACCAACGACGCAACCTACCTGGTCCTCGACGTCGTCGAGGAATTGCACATCAGCGACTTCCCGATCGCCGTCCGGCTCAACCGTAACTCGCCCGAGCGGCTCCTGCGCCGCATGGCGGAGGTCCAGCGGCACGGCGGCGGCATCGTGGCGGCCTACAACGAGGAAGTCGCCATCGAGGGACTGGTCAAATTCGGCTATTCTCTCGAAGAAGCCCGCAATTTCGCCAACGACGGCTGTTGGGAGACGCTCATCCCTGGCAAGACCTGCTTTATCTACCGCCCCTTTGACGGGTTGACGATCCTGCAGGACACCCTGGCGTTGCGCGGCGGCGAGCCGGTCGAGTATCCCGATTTTGAGGCCCTCTATGCGGCATATATGGCTCGGTTGGCCCAGGCCATCGACGAACACCACCGCGCCGCCGACGGATGGGCCTTGAACGGCATGCCCACGCCCCTCGTGTCGATGTTCATCGACGGCTGCATCGAGAAAGGCCGCTCGTACCACGACCGCGGCGCCACGTACACCGTGTTTGCGGCGCACATCGGCCGCCTGGCCAACGTCGCCAACAGCCTGCTTGTAATCAAGAAGCTGGTTTATGAAGACAACTACCTCACGCTGCCGGAGTTTCTGGATGTCGTGCGCAACGATTGGGAAGGTCAGGAGAACCTTCGCCAGCTGGTGCTGAACCGCTCCACCTTCTACGGCAATGACGATGACGAAGCCGACGCGATGGCGGTCCGCGTGTTCAACGACTACACGGACCTTGTGGCGCGTGTCCGGGACCGCAACGGCGTGCTGCGCCCGGCGGGGATCAGCACGTTCGGCCGCGAGATCGAGTGGCGCAATACAGGCCCCTCGCCCGACGGGCACCATTGCGGCGAACTGCTGGCCACGAACTGCTCGCCTTCGCCCGGCACCGACAGGCAAGGCCCCACGGCCGTACTCAAATCCTACTGCAAACTGGATTTCACGCGCAGTCCCAACGGCGCCACGGTGGAACTCAAGATCCATCCCGAAAGCGTGAAGGGCGAGAAAGGCGTCGACGCCATGGTTGCCCTCATGCGGACGTTTGTGGACCTGGGCGGCTGGTTCATGCACACCGACGTGGTGGACTCCGCCATGCTCCTCGACGCCCAGCGCCACCCCGAAAAGTACCCCAACCTTTCGGTCCGCATCGCGGGGTGGTCCGCCCGTTTCGCCACCCTGACCAAAGACTGGCAGGATATGGTCATCAACCGCACCCAGCAGTTTGCGTAAACGCATCTGCGCCGGACTCGCTACCCCAATTGACTTTCCCCCCGCCCAGCCATCACAGTGGTGGCGGAGGGTTTGCGTCATGGTGCGTATTCTGGTTCTCCTTGTTGCCGCGATCTTTATCGGTGTTGGCCCGGGTATTGCCGCGGCCGGCGAATCCGCCGCGCTTTTCACGGCCCCCGCTGACCTCGCCGAAAACGTGCCCGCTGACTTTCCCCGATTCCATTTCGCGGAACACGATGAAGACGCCGCGCTCCTCAACCGCTATCTCTGGCATCATTTCAGCACGCGGCTTGGCCACTCCCCGGTGCTGTTTAATAAGGAGTACCTGACCACCTCGGACCAGTGGATGGGCGGCGCGGTGCATCCCGGCTGGCCCGCACCCATCCAGGAGATTCAGCGCGCGGACCTGCTTGCCATCCAGCTCAATCCCGACGGCTACGTGTGGACCCACCAGCATTTCTCTCACGCCCACGAGCAGGGTTGGCCGTTTCCCATGTGGACCCAGGGACCGACCGGGCCCGAGGGCTTCGGCGCAGGCTGGCATTTCCAGGACGACGGCCCCGGCTGGGTGTGGGACTCGCTCCGCAACAATCCCGACTCCCCCTTTGCCCGCGAAAAGGCCATCCAAGGCTGGGAACTCGTCGACTGCGAATCCCGCGGTATCGTCGAGGGAAAATGGCGGCTCGCCGCGACCGGGCGGTCACCGATGCTCGTGACCCCGGAAGGACCGCGCATCATGGCTTTCAACGCGCCGTTCCTTCAACTGCGCTGGACCCGTTCCGGTACCCCATTATCCAGCCAGTTGCCCTATGTCGAGTGGATGCGCAAGGAAGATGCCGCCTTCAGCCCTGAACGACGCGTCTATTTCGGGTTTGACTCGGGAAATCCCGGTTACGAAGCCGCCACGGGCACGACCCACTCGATGCTGACCATGCACACCCACCCGCAATGGGAAGGGGAGATCAAACGCATCCGCATGGCCCTCGCGCCCGGCGAATCCGGCGTCGAATTTAATATCGACTCCTTCTTCACCGTCTACGACACCCGTCACACCATCAACAACCCCATCTATATCATGGCGTGCTGGAACCATTACCGGTGGAACGGCGATTTGGCCTTTCTTCGCAGCGTCATCAACGGCATGCGCCGCGCCCTGCGCTACCAGCAGACCACCATGGGCGGCCTCGAACACAACCGCATCCGCAACGAATGGGTCGCCCACACCGGCATCGCAGGCCTCGAACTCGCGCCCGGCGGCAAAAAGATCATTCATTACGGTCAGGGCATCGGCAGCAATTACTGGGACCTTCTGCCGTTCGGCTGGGACGACCTCTACGCAACGAACCAGTACTATGCGTCCCTTCTCATCATGGCCGAACTCGAGGAGGCGATACTGCGCAATCCCGGATGG
>CAZFOG010000289.1:0-8661 GCA_964520685.1 uncultured Nitrospiraceae bacterium
GGAGAAGAATCCGGGCATGGCCTCGGAAGGAGGAGGATCAATGCACAGGGATGGATACATACGGAGCGCCCGGCTGTTGGCAGTAACCGGATGCGCGCTCGCCGCGATAGCGCTGGCCGCGCCGGCACTGGCCCAGGATGACGGCGTTCCGCAGCTCGACGAAACACAGGTCCTGCTGGATACCTTATGGGTCATGATTGCAGGATTCCTGGTCTTCTTCATGAATGCGGGATTCGCCCTGGTCGAATCGGGGTTCTGCCGCTCAAAAAACACGGTCAACATTCTCGCCAAGAACTTCATCGTGTTCGCCATCGCATCGCTCACGTTCTGGGCCACGGGTTTCGGGCTGATGTTCGGCGACGGCACTGCACTGCTTGGACTGAAGGGTTTCTTCCTGTCGGGCGCCGACAACAGCCCCCTGACGGATGCCACGGGTTACGAGGGCGTCTTTTCCGCATTGGCATGGACGGGCGTGCCCCTCGAGGCGAAGTTCTTCTTTCAGCTCGTGTTCGCCGCCACCGCCGCGACGATTGTGTCGGGCGCCGTGGCCGAGCGCATCAAGTTCCAGGCCTATATCCTGTTCGCGGCCCTGCTCGTAGCAATCATGTACCCCATCACCGGACATTGGATCTGGGGCGGCGGCTGGCTGGGTACTATGGGCTTCCACGATTTCGCCGGTTCCACGGTCGTGCACAGCGTGGGCGGATGGGCCGCGCTCATGGGCGTGCTCTTTCTCGGGCCGCGCCTCGGAAAGTACGGCAAAGACGGCAGCATCAACGCCATCCCCGGTCACAACATGGCCCTCGCCACCCTCGGCGGACTGGTTCTCTGGCTCGGGTGGTTCGGGTTTAACCCCGGCAGCACCATGGCCGCCAGCAGGGACATTGCCCACATCGCAACGACGACCGCCATGGCGGCCGCAGCGGGCGTGACCGCGGCAACGGCCTACGCCTGGCTCCGGCTCGGAACCCCCGACCTCAGCATGATCGTCAACGGTTCACTGGCGGGCCTGGTAGCAATCACCGCACCCTGCGCAGTGGTCGGCATCACCGACAGCGTGTTCATCGGACTCGTCGCCGGCGCGCTCGTCGTGGAATCGGTCCTTACCTTCGACAAACTGCATATCGACGACCCCGTGGGCGCGACCTCGGTCCACCTCGTGAACGGCATCTGGGGCACCCTGGCCGTGGGGCTCTTCGCCAACCCGTCCGTCCAGGACGATGTCGCCGGGCTCCTCCACGGCGGCGGCGTCAAACAGCTCGGCGTACAGGTCATCGGAATCCTTGCGGTGGGAGCCTTCACGGCGGGCGTGTCGGCCGTGCTGTGGGCCCTGACCAAGGCCATCCTCGGCATGCGCGTCACCCCCGATGAGGAATACGTCGGCCTCGACAAGAGCGAGATGGGACTCGAGGCGTATCCGGCCGACGTCACCACCAGCGAATACACCCGGGCGCGGGAAGCATAGTGGGCGGCACATCCTCGCACCACCCCGGCGGCGCCACACCCCCGGCCCGCCGGGGTATTCCCTTTTGAAACCGAAACAAGACGCCTGGGAGCGGCAGCACGGACCGGTCCCCCGGTTCGCCGGATTGGCTGGAGCGGGCCGAATCCTTGCCGGTCGTGAGTCAACGACCCCAGGGACGGAGCACGAGCAGGCTGCTCACACCGCCTCAGGGGCCGTCCTCTCTGCAGCGGCGAAGACTTCAGATGGTGTGATGTGCCCCAAGACCACCCGCACTGTTCCACCCCGTCCACCCCGTCCACCCCGTCCACTGTGTCCACAGGCTACAGGAACTTTCGACCGGACAGGGGCCCAATACCCCTGGGCCATTTGCGGGCCTGATTTGCCGAATGCTATACTCCTTTTTCGCTGTGGGCGGTTAGCTCAGTTGGTTAGAGCACCTGCTTTACACGCAGGGGGTCACTGGTTCGAGTCCAGTATCGCCCACCAGGTAAGGTTTTTCCGGCCAGTGGTGTGCAGAGGCGAGCCACTGGCCATTTTTGTGCAAGAACAGGCAGGGTGCTGCAGAATAACGCCGCAAAACGGCAAAGCATGCTGGCCATTCGTGCGTGCGAGGGCTCTGACGATTTCGCGGAACAGCCTGGATTCGTTCTACTCGATCAGTCCTTCGGCCGTGTGTCGGTAGCCTTCTTTGAAGGCTTCTCGGGTCGCTTCCCATTTGTTGTAGCGCGTGTAGGTCTTGCGTACGATGTCGGTGCTGAGCTTGCCTCCGCGGGCGAGACGGCCCATGTCCATGCCGGCCTTTTTCGCCTCGAACACCGAAGGCATTTCATCAATGCGCTCACCGGTTCCGGTCACGGTGGCCGAGTACAATCGCACGTAATGGTTTGGGCTCGGGTTGGGATTGTAGCCGCCACGAAGGTTCTTGAGTTTTTCAAAGACTTCATCTTTGTTTTCGACATCCATTTCACCCCGGAGGGTGCTCACGTCGAGCACTTCAAGCCAGGAGAACATTTCGAGGCGCCCGTGCTGAACCTCTTCCAGGAAAATGACCTTTTCGCGTTTTCCTTCCGGAATTTCGCCAGCCACCTTGTTGTAGGCTTCCCGCCATTTATTCTCGCGGAACGTGCCGTACGAGTAATCACTGGCCTTTTGTACGATGTACACCAGGAACATGGCGGCGCATTCGGCCTTTGCAGTCGATTTTTTCCCCCATTCCGCGGAGAGCATCTCGGGGGCGAGCGAGCCTTCTGCCCGCGCCATCACTTCTTCGAACTCGCTGGTCAGCAGCTCTTTGTTCTGGATTGAATCCTTGAATTGCTGCGTGGCGCGGCGAACGTGCGTTTTCGCTTCGCGGGACAGGTTTTCGTAGCCGCCGTACATAAAGATTCGTTGAATATTGCGGGGTACGCCGTCGCGCAGTTCCGCCGGCAGGCGGCGGAGCTGCTCGGCCTCAACGATGGGAATGAGCTGGGGGTTCGCGTTCGGACCGTAGATGTCTGCGTATGTAACCTCAAACACATCGCTCGACTGCGCAATGCTTTGCAGCTTCTGATCGACGTTCGACTGGGTCTTGCTCGCACCTTTGCGAACACCGCAGATGGGCTCCGTCACATCTTTGGCGGCCTCCTTGGCATACGGCGATCTGCCGCCGGTGTCCTGCTGCTTGTGTTCTTCGACAAGCCGCTTGGCCTGTGGATCCTCGAGTTCCAGACGTTCGAGGAGCTTCTCCCAGTAATCGGCTTTGCTGCTGGCCTCTCTCCGGTACTTTGCGAGTTCGCGGTCCGCCTCGAGAAAATCGTCCGGGTTCTTGCGAAGGACGGTTTCTTCCTGCAGGTCGATCTTCGCGATCAGGTAGTCACGATAGATGTTGCCGGCGCTTTTCACCACGTCCCGAAGCTTCTGCAGCTTCCCGGACGGGTCGTGGTATTCCGCTATTCCTACATAAGTCGTCTTCCCCTGAGAAATCAGGCCGCTCTCGTATTTGCCGAGGGTCTCGGTCGCGCTGTGGTGCTTGGCCAGGGCTGACTGGAGACCGCGGTCAACGCGCTGCTGATACTGACGCAATTCGGTATCCGACATCTTGGCAAACTGGAACGGGTCGTCCTGAACGCCCAGTCCAGAGACGAATGGCTCGGCGCTGATAACCTTCCTCGCAAGATCGACCTTCTGGGCGTGGGTCAACCCCTCCTCGCCGGACCACGCGTCGAGGCTCGCGCCCCCACAGCACACCGCAGTTGCGAACCCAACCGCTGTCCAAAATGGACACCGCATCTTGTTTCTCATGGAGGTCGTTTCCCTTGTGCCGGCACAGCCGGCTCGCTACGTGCGGTATGTGGCGTCCAAACCGGCCCGTGCGCCGGCGGTTACTCCGCACTGACGGTTAGGGTATACAGCTGCGCCGCGCGTGCGTCCCTGAAACTGTCTTCCACTTCAAGGTAGTACGTTCCCGGCTCCGGAAGATCCGCAGTGCCCTCGGTGTCGCCACCCTTTCGCGGAGGCGTGAGCCAGTTCTGCACGACCTCCCGGTTCGCATTATGCACGCGACACACGATATCGAGGTCCGGCGGGACGTCCGAGATACGAATATGCAACGGTCCGCGCGCGCCGGTCTTGACGATATACCAGTCGACATCACCTTTGGGAAACATGGCCGCCTGGACCGGTTTCCCCAACTCCAGCGTCGCGGCCTTTCCGAAGCTGTTGTTCGGTTCATATGTGTCGCCGGCCCGCACAAACGCCAGCGTCATTTCGTACGGTTGCGGTGACCGCTCGTCGTTGAAGTTGTCCGTTACTTCGAGAAAGTACCGGCCTGCGGCGGGTAGATCGGCAACGCCATCCGTGTCGCCACCCTTCCGCAATGGGGCCATCCAGTTCTGAATGACATCGTGGTTTGCGTCCCAGACCCGCACGACGATGTCCAGCTGCTCAGCCACTTTCGCAATGTGTATCTGCAACTCGCCCTGGTCATCCACGTCGACCGCATACCAGTCGGCATCGCCTTTGGGCAAGATTGCGGCCAAAACGGGCTCGTCAAACGCCACTTCGGTTGCCGTCCCGACGCGGTTGTTGGGCTCGGCGGCGTCACCGGTAGGCGTGAACGCCAGTTGAAGGGTGTACGGCTCTTGGGAGGATGCATCGTGATAATCGTCGATGACCTCGAGCCAATAGCGGCCCGGAGCGGGCAAATCGATAACCCCTTCGGTGAGGCCTCCCGTGCGCAACGGGTTGAACCATGGGGTAAAACTCTCCTTGTCGCTATTCCATGCGCGAAATTGGAGGCCAATGCCTTCCGGAACCGCGGTCGCCCGCACCTGCAGTTCTCCTTGGTCCGCAACGTCGATCCCATACCAATCGGCGTCACCGGCGGGTTGAATGGTGCCGGTAATAGACGTATCGGCTGCGATGGCGTTGGCCACAGCGAACTGGTTGTTCGGCTCCTCTTCCCGTTCGACCACGCTGCTACTGGGGGCAGCGGAAGCAGGTTGCCCGGTGTCGGCGGGAGGCTCTGGAGCTGTCGAGCTGGTATCTTCGCGCACGGCGACCGGCGGCACGCTCTTCACCGTTTCCTGGACACCCACAAGGGCCTTGTCGATTTCGGCGAGGGCCGCCTCGAGTGCCGCGATATCCGGGGGCTTCGTGGCTGGATCCAGTTTGTCATCGGGTATGGCCTCAATCTCCGTCGCGATCTCGTTAAGCCGGTCGCGCTGTTCCTGGGTGAGCATGTCTTCGGTCATCTCCTCGATGCGCAATTCCTGGGCGCCCCACGCACCCCTGCCGATTGCCACAAGAGTGATGAGAACCACGGCGAAACTCCGAATTCTGACTGCACAGTTCCACATGACCATTCTCCCCATAGAGACATCCATGTCCGCCCACGTCACTGGTAAGAGAATTCCGTATTCAGCCCGCGCAAACCGGGACTATTTCGGAGATATCGAAAACTCAACCGAGGCCTTTTCTTCGTCGTCCTCCTCGATCGGATTGCCATGCGTCTTGTAGGTTGTCTTCCACTTCGCTTTCGCCGTTACATTTGCCGTGATCTTCATAGGACGGGGCACGGTGAGGGTAAGCATATTGTTTTTCACCCCTGACAATCCGGAGTCCGAAGCTTTCCAATCCATCTCAACACGCGTGGAGACCGGAAACCACGCGTAGCTTTCTTCGACAACTTCCCATTTGGTCTCGCCCACGCTACCGTCCGGAAGGTTGGCCTTGTAATTCAGCCACGTTCGGCCGTGAGTGAAATCGACGCTGGCGTTTCCGTGCTTCTTCTCCATCTCCGTCCGGCGCTTCTCGCCCCAGTTCACCAGCGCAACCACTTGGATTTCGCTGCCGTTCTCGAGGGGATACGTGTCTCCCACCTCCATATCTCTCTTGCCATCAATCGAAAAATCCGCTTCACCCGACGAACCCAGAAAGTAGAGTTCCACGCCGGATGCGTCCCAATCGGATCCGCCCGCATCTGTCTCCTCGCCTTTGTCGCCCGAATCCGTCTTGGCGCCGCTTTTCTTCTTCTGTTCCTCATGCTCGCGCAGCAGTGCATCGAGTTCCTTTTGGTACTTCGCAACCATTTCCGCGTTCAGCTTGAGGTCCTGCATCGCTTTGGGGAGCTGCTGGTTTCGGTAGTTCAGCATCTCCTGGACGGTCGTGAAGAAGCCCTCACGCCGTTGCGGCATTTGCTTGACGGTCGCGACCAGCTTCTGCTTGACTGCGAGGAACTGCTCGGCCTCCTGCTTGCGACCGTTTGCGACAAGCACTTCGTACACGTTATCGGCGTTCTCGTGGGTTTGATAGACCTTGTCTTTGACCTGCTCGATCCAACGCAGACTAAGGAGCGCATCGCTTACCTGTTTGGCGAACGCGTCAAACTGTTCGGGATTGACGATGTCCTGGCTTGCGCTGGCGATACCGGCAGGGACCGCTCCAAGAACCAAACAGACGCATACGAACCGTAAGACAGGCCATTTGCTGATGCACTTCTCCATCTCTACCCCTCCTCGAATGGAAAACGATGCGCCAAAAATGCCCAGCCCCCCATGCTCCGTGATGCGGCGAGAGCTATCACGCCAGTCTAGACCCCTTTACTGGTATTGTCAATTGACATTTTTAATGCGTAAGGGGTCTAGCGTATAAAATATATCGATATTCGTATAGCCGGAGAAGGCATGGGCCGGCTCGGCCTGAGGTCATGAGGGGCCGTTTCACGACCGCCGGCAAGAAGTTGCCAGGGCCCCGCCTCTCTGCTGGCCGGTGGCATGGGTACGGATGCCCGCCAGCCCGTGCTGCCGGGGCGGGAAATCCGCGTATGGAAATGACCGGAAGGGCTCCGGTGGACCACGAGGCCAGGGTGGACAGGGTGGACGAAATGGACGGTATGGACAGTACAGAACCGCTCAGCCAAAGAGCCTGACGAAGCGCGTCCCGAATGCAGGCGAGACGCCTGCGCCACAATTATGAGCAAGGTGCTCATGCCACGTATTGCCCGGCCCGGCGATTCGGAGCGATTCTGGACGGTCTGGGCCCTTCCGGCAGTGTGCAACGGGAGTCCCGGGCGCATTACGTGATTTCCGATGCGGCAGTTAATCCGGGACCGCGAAAAGTCCGCGAATCAAACCCGAGGCTGTCTGTGATAGAGTATGCCATCCATCCAGAATGGAAGAGGACTGCAAACGCGGCGGCCAAGCAGGCAAGCGGTATGGAACGATTGGGCAAGAACTCCGCGGAGGCCCCGATATTCGGAATTCACCCGGCGACCGGCTCGCGCCGCGGGAGCACAAGAACGATGCATTGTCGCAAATCACAGAGCTCTTCCATGACCCGTCCCCTCCGCGAGGCGGCGCTTACCGTAATGCTGCTCGTGACGGTCTGCAGCTGCGCCACTACGCCGAATGCACGAAACGAGCGCCTCGCGCGGTTTGACCCCGCGTACGGGTACCGCCTCAAGAACCTCGAGCCGGCTCCCAATAACAGCGACTCGCTGCTGGTCGTGCTGACGTTTTCCGGGGGCGGTACCCGGGCCGCATCGCTGGCCTACGGGGTGCTCGAGGTCTTGCGCGACACCCCCATCTACTGGGAAGGTACGGAACGGTCCCTCCTCGATGAGGTCGATATCATTTCGTCGGTATCAGGCGGCAGCCTGACGGCCGCCTACTACGGCCTGTACGGCGGCCGCATCTTTGACGTGTTCACCGGGAAGGTCCTGTATAAGAACATCCAGGGCAATTTGATCAAGACGCTGTTATCGCCGCGCACCAATGTCCGCCTCTTCTCCCCCTTCTATACCCGCACCGACATCATGGCTGAACGTTTCGGGCGCGAGTTCTTCGAGGACAAAACCTTTGCGGACCTGTACGCTGCCGGACGGCGCCCATTTCTTATCATCAATGCCACCGACATCGCGCCGGGGACGCGATTCGAATTCACGCAGGATCAGTTCGATCACCTGTATTCCGATCTCAGTTCCTTCCCAATCGGCTACGCAGTAGCGGCGTCCTCGGCGTTTCCGGGCGCATTTCCGCCGTTGACGCTCCAGAACCACGGTCACGGGCCCGACTATGAATTACCGGAATGGGCGAAGGCCGTCCTGGCTGCCGAGGAGCCCGATAGCTGGATTTACAGCCACGCGCGCACGCTGCGCGACTACGGTGAACAGGATCGCACGTTCATCCATCTCACCGATGGCGGCGTCGCCGACAATCTGGGATTGCTGCCCGTCATCCAGGTGCTGCGCGAATCCATCGGCAGGGACACGGGTTCCCCGGCAGGTCAATTCACGGCTGCCGAGCGCATTCTGATTGTCACGGTCAACGCGGAAACAAGCGTCGATCGCGGGTGGGACGCCAAGCAGTCGCCGTTGGGATTGATTGCCACGCTGCTCGCCGCGGGCACAACGCCCTTGTCCAATTTCACGCGGGCAGAGGTCGAATACATGCGCCTCCTCCTCGAAAATTACGAGCTTCGCGGCCTCCTCGATTTGGGCGGCACCGATGCGAACGGCAACAAGCCGTCGGGTCCCTATTGCCGGTTTGTCGAAGTGGGGTTCCAGGGCATCCACGATCCGGCCGAGCGCGAAATTCTCGACAGCCTCCCAACCAGTTTCAAACTGCAACGCGAGCAGGTGGACCTGTTACGCGCTGCCGCCGCGAAGATCCTCGCCGGGCACAAGGACTTCCAGGCGTTCGTCTCCGGGCTGCAGA
>CAZFOG010000290.1:0-8645 GCA_964520685.1 uncultured Nitrospiraceae bacterium
CCCCTCTCTCTATATCATATTATCGGTTAGCGGCGGTCAACGGGTCAAAGCGCACTTGACCGTAGTTTGCTCGTGCGATAGGCTCGGAGGTACTGGGCTGAATCTCATCCAATACAGGGGGGGTGCCATGAACAGGATGAATCGCCGTCGGTTTTTGCAGCAATTGGGTGCAGGGGCAGCTTTTGCGTCTCTCGGTGCAGTTGCCGCGCGTGCAGCGGAGAATGGGAAACGCCCAAACATCCTGTTTGCCATTGCCGATGACTGGTCGTGGCCTCACGCCAGTGCGTATGGGGCAACGGGCGTGAAGACCCCCGCCTTTGACCGAATCGCCGCAGAGGGGGTTCTGTTCAACAACGCATTTACCGCCGCACCGCAGTGCTCGCCCAACCGCGCCGCAACCCTCACAGGCCGCGCCATCTGGCAGATCGAGGAGGCCGGCACCCATGCCAGCATTTTCCCCCAGAAGTACCAGGTCTTCCCTGACCTGCTCGAGCGCGCGGGGTATCACGCCGGCTTCACTGGCAAGGGGTGGGGACCCGGCGACTGGAAACGCGGCGGATGGGAGCGCAACCCCGCTGGACCCGAGTACAGCAAAAAATTCAAAGAGAATGTACCCTACGACGGCATTCACAGGATGGATTATGCGGCCAATTTCGAATTGTTTCTTGACGCCAAGCCTGCCGATGCCCCGTTCTTCTTCTGGTTTGGGGGCCACGAGCCCCACCGCAAGTATCAGGAAGGCTCAGGGCTTGCCGCCGGCAAATCGCTGGACGATGCGGAAGTCCCCGGCTTTTTGCCGGACACCACGGTGGTTCGCTCCGACATCCTCGACTATTTCGTCGAGGTCGAGTGGTTTGACGGACAACTCGGGGCGGCCTTGCGGAAACTCGAGGAGCGCGGCGAACTCGACAACACCATCGTCATTGCCACCAGCGACAACGGCATGCCCTTTCCCCGCGCGAAAGCCAATCTCTACGAATACGGGACGCACGTTCCCATGGCAATCATGTGGCCGGATAGAGCAGAAGGAGGCCGCGTTACCGACGCGCTGGTGAGCTTCGTTGATCTAGGCCCAACGTTTCTGGACGCCGCAGGCATCGCGGTGCCGCAGGCCATGACCGGACGCAGTTTTTTGCCGGTCTTGACGGGCACTGGGCCTGGTCCCCGCGATTATGTGCTGACGGGGCGCGAGCGCCATACCCATGCGCGGTACGACAACTGGGGCTATCCCTCGCGCGCCATTCGTACCGATGAATTCCTCTACATCCGCAACTTCAGGCCCGATCGCTGGCCCGCGGGCGATCCCGATGAGTTCTACGACATCGACGGCTCACCCACGAAAAGCCTCTTCCTCGAGAATCGCGAGGAGTATGGGAAATACGTCGAACTCGCCGTTGGGAAGCGTCCGGAAGAGGAGCTGTTCGCGGTCAAAGAGGACCCCTGCTGCCTCAATAATCTGGCGGGAAACCCCGAGTATGCGAATGCGCAGAAAGAACTTTCCACACGCCTGATGCGCCTCTTGAAGGAACAAGGCGACCCCCGCGCGCTGGGAACGGGCGATATCTTCGAGAGCTACCCTCGCGTAAGCGGTATGCGGCCCGAATTGGGCGGGTTTGCCGAGCGGGGCGAATACAATTCGAAATATCAACCGAAAGAATAGCGTTACGCTTCCTGGATATCGGCCTTCTCGCGAAGTTGGGCTGTGTAGGCATCGATAGCCCCGTTCTCGCGGGCATCGACCAGCGCCTGCTGGACCTGCGCCGCGACCTTCTCGTAGGGCCGTTCCTTGGCAGGCACCTTGTCCGTAACTTTCGCAATGTGGTAGCCGAAGGACGTCTGGAAGACGTCGCTGAGCTGGCCGGCCTCGAGGTTGAACACCACCTCTTCGAAGTCCGGCACCATCGCGCCCCGGGCGAAATAGCCGAGATCGCCGCCGTTCTCGGGGCAATCCGAGAAGCGCCGGGCGGCCCCTTCGAAGTTCATCCCCGACTTCAATGCTTTGTGGACCTCCTGCATCTCGGAATAGGCCGCCTGGACATCGAGAATGGTCGCACCTTGCAGGTGTTTGACGATGTGCGACGCGCGAATGCGCTCGGGCTCCATAAATAGTGACTTGTTCTCTTCGTAGTGTTTGCGCATCTCGTCCTCGGTGGGTTCCGGGACGTCCTTGCAGACCTCGTCTAGGAGCCGGTCGATCTTCATCCGTTGCTCGATATCCGCCCGCACCTGTTTTTCCGTGATGCCGGCCTCGCGAAGGCGTTCCTGGTACGCTTCCTTCGACTCGTGCTCCTCTCGGAGACGCTTCATTTCCTGATCAATTTCTTTCTGCGATACGGCAGGCCCATTCTTGGCGGCCTCCTGGCGGATCAGAACCTGCGCGATCACCATGTCCTTCGCGAACGTGTCAAGGTCTTTCCCCATGGCCTCCCACTCCGGCGCGCCGTTGCCCGAACCATGCTGATACGCCAACTGATTCCGAACCTGCTCGATAAAATCGTTCTCAACCCGCTCGCCATTAACGATCAACGCCATGTGCACATGCTCCTCGTATATGCTCTCGCACCGTAATCAAAAACCCTGCTCAAACACCCCATCTTCTACAAAATGACCCCGATCTTCAAATTGTCCTGGTTTTCAAAGCGTTGTCTTGCTACCGGCTGTCCCGTTCCGCGCATCTCCGCGTTCTTTGCGCCTCTGAGGTGAAAAAACCTGTGGTCAGACGGAGGCACAAAGACACAGAGACAGGCGTTTTGGATTGCGGCCGAAACCCACTTCAGGACGCCTTATTGATCTCCTCGCGCACCACCTTGCGCAGGAGTTTCTCCAAGGCCCCTTCTTCTTGCTCCGTGTACTCCCGGAGGGCATTGTTCAGCATCGTTTGGTAGTTTCCGCCGCCTTGAGCCTCGGCTTGCGCCTTAAACCACTCCACAATGTCCCGATCTAAACGGATCGTAATCCGAACCTTGTTACCACCGGGCGGCACCACAGCGCCCCGACGCCCTTTGCTGAAATCATAGTTCGCTTTCATACTGGTTCACCTCGGACCGCACAGCGTTGCGCGCGGAGATGATGCGGATGTTGTCTCCACGCCATGTGTGGATGATGACAAGGACACGCCCGAACGCGTCCAGTCCGATAGTGACATAACGTTCCTCACCACCCATATGCCGCTCGATGGTGAGCGCGTTGGGGTCCTCAAACACTCCAAATGTGTCGGCAAACGAGATCCCATGTTTGGCCTTGTTTTGCCGGGCTTCATATTTGTCCCATTCAAACGTCTCTATTGCATGCACAAACGTATGTATGTGTCAAGGACCGCCAAGGCATCCCGGGTTCCGAGCCGCCCTTCGTCGTGACCCTCTCTCCTCCTAAAAATCCCGGAATGGCTCGCGGGGCTCGGCCGCCTCCATTTCGGCTCTCCAGTTTTCGAAGCGGGAGAGGACGTGCTGCAACACTTCCGGCTTTTCCTCCGAGAGGTCGTGTTCTTCGCCAATATCGTTGGACAGGTCGAACAGCCCGCCCTTGCCGGCCATGTCGACCCATTTCCAGCTGTCAACACGCGCCCCGCGGAAGTTGCGCCGCACCCAGAACATCTCCCGGCGTTTCGATGGGGCTTTCCCGGCGAGAACCTCGCGCGCGTCGAAGCCGTCGAGCACCACACCCTCCGGTAAGGGCGCGCCCGCGGTGTTGGCCAGCGTGGGGAAGAACTCCAGGGACGTGAGGAACTCATCGCAGACCGTACCCGCCGGGACGACTCCCGGCCAGCGCACGATGCACGGCACCCGCACGCCGCCCTCGTAGGTCTGGCTCTTTCGCCCGCGCAGGGGCGTATTGTCGGCTGGGCCGCCGCCGCCGTTGTCCGAAAAGTAAATCACAATGGTGTTATCCGCCTGACCAATATCTTCGAGGAGTTCCAGAAGCTCGGCGATGGCGTGGTCCATGGCGGTCACGGCGGCCATATACTCGACGCGGCGCGCTTCGCGTTCGTTCTGCGGTTTTGGATACAGGGCTTTGTATTCTTCCGGGGCCTGCACCGGCTTGGGACTCTCCAGCACCGACGCGATGTGCGGCGCGTTGTACGGAACGTAGCAAAAGAAGGGCCGGTCCTTGTTCTCGCGGATGAACCGCTTGGCCTCGCGGGTAAACAGCCAGGTCGAGTATTCGCCCTTGTCCTCGGTGGTGGGCTCATTGTTGCGGTACATCGACGGTACCCCGTACCGCTCGTGGGTGTAGTAGTCGATGCCCGTGTTGACGAACCCGTAGAAATCGTCGAAGCCCCGCTGCAATGGCAGAAACCGCTGTAATTGGCCCAAATCCCATTTGCCATAGATGCCGCTCGTATATCCCGCCTGCTTGAGCACCCTCGGAAGCAGAACCTCGCGCACATCCATGCCCAAAATGCGCTCCGGGGTGACCGCATATTCTTCAGGCGGGTATTTGTACCCGTAATCGGGCTTTTCGTTGCGGTACATGTCGTACGTCCCGTTACGCTGGGGATAGCGTCCGGTCAGAAAGCTTCCACGGGACGGCGTACAAGCGGGCCACGCGACGTAGAAATTCGTCAGCCGCACGCCCTCCCTGGCCAGACGGTCCTGATTCGGCGTGAGAATCTCCTCCCCGCCGTAACACCCGAGGTCGTTGTAGCCCTGGTCGTCGCTGACGATCAGCAGGATATTGGGCGGACGTTTCTTCGCGGATGCAGCGGCGGCGCTGGTAGCACAACGCGGCAGGGCCAGAGCGACCGCGCCCAGTCCCAGGGCGCGCAAGAAGCGGCGGCGGTTGCAGGTATGCTCGGCGAGCATGGATTTCCCCCCTCTGACGGCGGGCCGCAGCCCGGTTGTTACCATTCTTATTCGCTACTATAATGCAACGCAGGGGTGATGGGCGAAAACCGCGTGCTTCGGGAGCAATGAACCATGCGCGAACATAGTAATTTGACCGCGATCTTCACATTCTGCCTGCTCATTTCGGCGCGTGCCCTCGCCGAGCCGGTCATCCTTGTGGAGGAAGGCCAGCCGAAAGCCCCGATTATTATTCCTGACGCCCCGTCCTCCCTCATCCAGAAGGCGGCTGTGGAACTGCAATACCATCTCGAGCGCGCATCGGGGGCGGAACTGCCCATCGTTGCCGCATCGAGTCCAAAAGGGCAAGACGATGCCTCTGCGCGCATTCTGGTTGGATTCGGCCCCGGTATCGACGCCAATACGCTTGAGCCGGAAGAATATGTGATAAGAACCGTTGGCAACACTCTGTGCATCGTTGGCGAACAGCACTCGCGCGAACCGAAAGCCACCTTGTACGGGGTTTACCATTTCCTCGACCGGGAACTCGGGGTGCGGTGGCTCTGGCCGGGCGAGGTCGGTACCTACGTCCCCAGATGCTCGACCATCGCCATCAAACCGCTCGATATTCGCGCACGCCCACCTCTAGAAAAGCGCAATCTGCGCATACACGTCCAGCGCAGCCATTCCCTGGAGGGCGTGTCCCCGTTGCTCGACGACGGAGCCTTCCGAACCCTCGATGCCGAGGCCCGGCAGTGGCTGGACCGCCACATGATGGGCGGCCGCAGCAGTTTCGGGTTCGGCCACGCCTTCGGCAAGTGGTGGGAACGGTACCATGAAGACCATCCCGATTATTTTGCCGTGCCGCCCGAAGGCATCGAGCAGCCCTCTCCCCATGCCGAGCGTGTCAAGCTGTGTGTCAGCAACCCCGTCGTGGCGGACCAGATCATCGAGGAATGGCGGGCGGCGGGATGTCCCGACAATTGGAATGTGTGTCCCAACGACAGCCGCGGCTTCTGCACCTGCGACAACTGCCGAACACTCGATGGATTCGACCAATCTCCGGAAATCGTCTGGAACAGCGAGGAGGCGGTCCTCACGGGACGGTATTTGGATTTGTGGAACAGACTGCTTCCGCGCATGCGCGCCGAGAACCCCAGTGCGACGCTCTCGTCCTATGCCTACAGTAACTACCGGCAACCCATCGAGGGCATGCGCGCCGAGGAAGGCCTTGTCCTGGGTTTTGTCGACAACTGCCACGCGTATGACCAATGGCGGGCTTGGCACGATGCCGGGGCGAGACTCTTTCTGCGGCCAAACTGGTGGCATATCGGCGCTCTCGCCCCCCACAACCCGCTTCATGCCATGGGCGACTACTTCAAGTTCGCCCACGCCCACTCGATGCTCGGCTTTGACTTCGATTCGCTCCTGGGCTATTGGGGTACGCAGGGCCCGTCCTATTACCTCATCGCGCGGTTGTCCGTGCGGCCCGAATTAACCGTTGACGAGGTCATCGACGAGTACTGCTCGGCTTTCGGCAACGCAAAGGGCCATATCAGGCACTACATCCGCTATTGGGAAGACTACACCGAAAAATCCGGCAACAGCGGTTCGCGCTCGGGATGGCTCGCGTTGCCTTCTCTCTACACCGACGAGGTCATGACGCCCGCGTTCAAGATTCTCGACGAGGCCCAACGTGCGGCCCAAAACGAGGACGCCATGGTGCAGGCACGTATCCGGTTTCTGCGGGACGGACTGGTCCATCTCGAGCGCACGCGCGATGTGATCTTTGTTGCATACGACGAGACCCGCCCGCAAACGGTCTCCAAAGAAGACGCCGCCAAACGCATCATGGAACTGCAGGCGTTACGCGCCGAACTTACTCCCCGTCACGTGGTGTGGGGCGAGGTCGCGAATTGGATGGAGGCGCGGCGTGGCGTGAAATCCGCGGCGGGACGCAAGGAATGGACTGACCTGGAAGATGAATAGTATGCCGGAACGTCCGAATCGCAGAGGGTTTCTGAAATCGGTGACCGCGCTGGCTGCCGGGAGCGGGATGTGGTCCGGCTGCGCGCGGGGACAGCAACCCGGGATAAGGGGGAGAACATGCACCATGAGCGAATCGCGCCGACCCAATATTGTCTGGATCTGGGCCGATAACCTGGCCTACGGCGACCTGCCCTGCTATGGCAACACGCGCATTGAGACGCCCGCTCTGGACGGAATGGCTTCCGAGGGCGTGCGCTTCATGCAGTATTACGTCGCCCACACCGTATGCAGTCCGTCTCGCGCCGCCCTGCTCACCGGCCGCCAGCCCTTCCGTGCGGGCGTGGTCGATGTGTTGCGTCCCGACGGCCCGGGCGGCCTGCCCAGCGACGAAATCACCATCGCCCAGGCCCTCAAACCGCACGGCTACACCACCGCGGCCTTCGGCAAATGGCATCTCGGCGACCGCGAAGAATTTCTCCCGCTTCAGCGCGGGTTCGACCACTATTTCGGCATGCCCTACAGCATGGACATGCTCCCGACGCTGCTGTATCGCGACAACGACATCCTGGAAGAGCTCCCCGGCGACTTGGTCCAGAACATCACCGAGCGGCTCGTCGACGACGCTATTGACTTTATCGCGAAGAACAAGGACAAACCGTTCTTTATCTACTTCAACCACACCATTCCGCATCCGCCCCTCAATATTCCCGGACGCTACCGCAAGGAGGGCCACACCATCTACGAAGACGCCCTCGAATACATGGACGAACAGACCGGCCGCATCCTCGATGCCCTCAAGACCCACGGCCTCGACGAAAACACCCTCGTCATGTTCACCAGTGACAACGGGCCTATGGGCGAATATGGCGATACCGGCGGCCTTCGCGGCCGCATCCGCGACTCCTACGAAGGCGGCGTCCGCGTGCCTTTCATCGCGCGCTGGCCCAAGCGCATCCCCGCCGGGTCGGTGCAAAACGAACCCGCCATCGCCTACGACATCTTCCCGACCGTCCTGGGCCTTGCGGGCGTTGACGTGCCCAGTGACCGCGTTTACGACGGCCAGGACATCTGGCCCCTTCTTTCCGGCGAAGGCACCATCCAGCGCGAGAAACCCTTCGTATGGGTCTATCTCAACAACGTGACGTCCGTCCGCGACAGCACATGGAAATTCCACGTCGCCGAACGCGAAAAGGCCCTCAAGACGCCCGAACTCTACAACCTCGAAACCGACCCCCGGGAATCCACCCCCGTCAACGATGACCACCCCGACGTCGTCAAACGCCTCACCGCCTTTGTTGACGAATACGCCAAAGACATCCCCTACGTCTGGACCCTCCACTATCCCGTCCGCGACCCCAAGAAGCGCCCCGGCGGCATGAGGAGGAAATAGAAAGGCCTGCAATCATCCGAATAACCGCGGGTCTGCCTCGAAAACGCCAAAACCTGCAAAACCCGGGACTGACCCGACGGTTTGCGCAGCAAACCGGGGTCTGTCCCGAGGGTTTTGTTCCAGCCCATTTTCATCGTCTACAGGTGAGCCCGCCTGCTCATGGTTTGCTGCCTCGAAAATTCAAAAACCGGGATTTCCCGCTCTGATGTGGGACCGGTGTCCTCACCGGTCATTCAAAACCCGGGCACCCCGACGAAACCAAACCCGTCCCCCGTTGCCGGACCACGTCGAAGGAATGTCCTCTGAGGTGGCATGAGCATCTTGCTCATGATTGCGCTTCAGGCGAAAGCCACCTTTCCGCAGACAATCCCGCCATCGGGCTTCCTGGGAGCGCCGAGCGCCACTTCGGCATCCGGAAATTTCTGACTATAGACGCGAAAGCCGGAAACGTAGAAGAGGCCGTCGGCCTCTTCATTCGAGAGAAC
>CAZFOG010000291.1:0-8613 GCA_964520685.1 uncultured Nitrospiraceae bacterium
CATGGAATCGAGTGTAACGCAGGAAGAGGCGGTTTTGGAGCGGGTCGTGGAGATTGACGAGGGCAAGGTGCGCTTACACTTGGACGGTCTGGTCCGTTCGACGGTGGAGGAGACGCTGAACGGGCTGTTGGATGCGGAGGCGGACGCCCTGGGCAATTCAGGGGCGTCGCAAGGTGTTCAGCGCAGCCGTGGACGATAAAAATGAGACTGACCGGCGAGGGCGCCGGTCCCACACCGGAGGCCTGCCTCCGAATGGGAGCGACGGGACAGCATCGATGTGGCATGAGCATCCTGCTCATGATTGTAGCGCAGGCGTCTCGCCTGCATTCTTGAGTTCTTGAGGGAGGTCCGGATGCAGGCGGGACGCCTGCGCTACAAGACGCGTTTTGTTGAGGTTTTGGGCTAAGCTACCGCATCTGCGTTGCGCACGCAGATGAAGTCTCGGGCAATGCAGACCCCCGAGGCGCACCGTTTCCGCCGGCACCGGCCTTGCGGAGGTTTCCTCACGGCAGGATTCGGGTCCTGCCTTCCTTGCTCCGGTAAGATCGCAAATGACAAGACGATACATCCTGGTACGATCGTGGATGGTGCGATTCGGGCGGATTGCGGGTTCGCGTCCTTGACAATAGGTGTTTCTTGTGATATGTTCTGCGCCACTCTGAAGGTAGGCTGATGGGCCCTGCTTGGACGGCAGGGCTCTAACCCTTTGTATTTGAATAGTTTAGAAATGTACGCGCCTTCGGGGTCTATTCCTGCGCGTGCTGCGAAGGTGTGGTACAATCCTCCACACTCTTCGACCAACACAAGGAGGTCAGAGGCCGACATGAACAAGCGTGAATCCAAGAAATTCCAGAAGCTCCTCCTGGAAGAGCGTGACCGGCTCGTGCGGGGCGTGCGCCAGTTGGAGGAGGACACACTCTACCAGCCCGCCACGGATAACGTTTCTGATGTTTCGAGCTATGCGGAGGTGGGTACCGATAGTTTCGAACGCGAGACGGCCCTCAGCATCGCCGGGACTGAATCGCGGCAACTGGGGGAAGTGGCGGAGGCGCTCCGGCGCATCGAAGAAGGCAGCTACGGCACCTGTGAAGGGTGCGAGAAGGACATCCCGAGGAAACGGCTCGAAGTGTTCCCCGCGGCACGCTATTGCGTCGAGTGTCAGTCAAGGCTCGAGCGCGATGGCTTAATATGAGTCTCAGACTCAGCCCCGAAAGAAGAAAACAGCTTCTCTGGGTCGTTGTCGTTGTCTGCTCAATAGTGTTGCTCGACCAGGTGACCAAAGCCCTCGTGATGAGATACATCCCCGAGGGCAGCGAGACCCTGAGTTCCCATCCGGGCGAGTTCTTCTGGCTCACGCACCAGCGGAATACCGGCCTCGTCGGGGGGATGTTTCGGGGAAGCGGGGTGGTGCCCTTCATCGCCCCTCTATTGGCAACCCTCGTTCTGGTCTATCTGTTTGGCCATTTGAATCCCGCATCCAGGCTGCAATCCCTGGCCTACGGACTCGTGGCCGGCGGGGCCATCGGCAACATCATAGACCGTTTCCGTCTGGGTTCCGTCACGGATTTTCTTCAGGTTCACTTCTATTTCGTGCAATTCGACTTTCCGTGGAAGCTGTATCCTGCGTTTAATGTGGCCGATTCCGCGATCTGTATCGGCGTTGTCGCGCTCATTGTCTTCACATGGAGGCATGCGCCCGCGGAATCGCCAGGAAGTACCCATGCTGCCAACGCTGATTGAAATCGGCCCCATCAAGCTCCATGCCTACGGGCTCATGATCGCTATCGCGTTTATTCTGGGAGTGACCCTGGTTCGGCGTGAATGCAAACGGACGGGTATTGACCAGGACATGATTGCCGACCTGGCGTTCTGGACCCTGTTGATCGGGCTCGCAGGGTCCCGCGTCGCCCATATCGTTCTTTACCGCGAGTCCTATTCCTGGCGCGACCCGCTGGAGTGGTTTGCATTCTGGCGCGGAGGTTTGGTCTTTCAGGGCGCTCTGGTCGCCATAATTTTCGTGTATTGGTACCTTCGCCGCAAGAAGGTCGATTTCTGGGCGTTCGCGGATATCGCGGTCTGCTATATCCCGCTCGGGCATGCCATCGGGCGGCTGGGGTGCTTTATGAATGGCTGCTGCTATGGGGCGCGCTCGGACCTGCCCTGGGCCATCCCGTTCCGCCGCGTCCCCTTCGATCTGGCCCAAGAGCCCGTGGGCAGTCCGCCTTACCTTGACCACTGTGCGCGTTTTGGCCTTTCCTACTGGAAAGATCAGTGGTCATTCCCCGTTCACCCGACCCAACTATACAGCGCGCTCGGCCTGCTGTGCATCTTCGGCCTCCTCATCCTGTTGCGGAAGAAATGGATGCCCTTTCGCGGGTTCGTTCTGCCTGCATACCTCCTCCTGTATGGCCTCATGCGATTCGTGGTCGAATTCTTTAGAGGCGACCATAACCCCACCCATTTCGGCGGATATCTCTCTGACCAGCAAGTCTTCTCCCTGCTTCTCGTCGTCGCAGGCGCCGTGCTGTTCGCATACCTCCAACCGCGCGCGCGGGGTGCCGAGGGGGATGTCTAAGACCCATCATGAGTCGAGAGGCATCGGCTCCTCAGAGACTGTTTCATCCCCGGTTACGCTTCGGTAGCTCTCGAGGCTTGCCGAGAAGGCCTATATTTCGCCATAGCCTTAAATCCTTTATGCATAATAGGTTGCATGTCTGTTTCGCATGAAACACTTGACTTTCCGGCATGTTGCATCTAGGATGAGGGCGGAGGTTTTGTGCCATGCGCCCTACCAAGCTGAGCCAACACGTCTTTCTCGAGTTGCCGCCGGTCCTGTCTCACTATCTTGAGGGGACTCGCAATGTCTGGCTGGAGTCCGAGCCCAAAGAGGGGCGCCTGACGTTTTTGAATCGCGTGGGGTTCTTCGTGGATTTCGAGGCGGTGGCGGTCGAACGCCGTCATCTGGTCGAGTCTCTCGGCTGGCGGCGTGCACGCGCCTTGTGTTTCCGTATGGGGTTCGAACAGGGCCGTCGGGATGCAGCGCGCCATCTGAGCGTGTTCCAGCAGAACGTGCGCCTGGCGCTTCAGGCCGGACCCGTGTTCGGCCAACTGCAGGGGCGGTATGTAGCTGACCCCATACGGTTCGAGTATGACCTCGAAAAGCGCAGTCTGTATCGCGAGATTGTCTTCAAGGAATGTTTGGAAGCCAAGGCTCATCAAATAGTTGCGGGTTCCCTGGGGCAGGGGGGGTGTTGGAAGACCATCGGGTATCTTTCCGGGCATGTGAGCGAGATCATCGGGCGGCGCGTGTACTGTCTCGAACTGGAATGCGCGGGCAAAGGGGATGAGCATTGCCGCATGCTTGCGCGCTTCGAGCCGGAGTGGGGCGACGAGGCCGATTGGGTGCGGGAGGCCATGAAAGCGGTACCTTTGGATGAGGAAATCGCACAGGCCGAGCACAAGGCCACACAGGCGCAGAAGAAGGCACGCCAGGCCCAATTGAAGCTGAATGCCCTGACCAGCCGCATGAAGGGCGAATTGCTGCTCAACGAGGTCGTGACGCAATCCGAAGCCATGAGAATGGTTATGGCGCGCGCCGAACAGGTTGCCGAATCCGGGATTCCGGTGCTGATAACGGGCGAGAGCGGGGTGGGGCGCAAGACCCTGGCCCGGGCCATCCACTTCGCGGGGGGCCGCAGGGGGGCGCCGTTTGAAGCGCTGGACACCGAGGGGCTGGATAACCGCATGATTCTCCAGGAGTTGGTCGGGTTCGCCGCAGGTGCGTTTCAGGGAGCGGTGCGCAGTCATGCGGGGGCCATTCAGCGAGCGCATCGTGGCACGTTGTATGTTCACGATTTGGCGGACCTGGACCATGAGGCCCAGCGGGCGCTGCTTCAAGTAATTGAAAATAATATGGTTAAGGGGCTTGGAGACTCGCCGCGCGAGGATGTATCGGTCCGCCTGATCGCAGCAACGGCGGAAGAGCCTCAAGACCTACTTGCCGCTGGTCGGCTCCGGGAGGACCTGTATTATGCCCTCTCGATCGCCCGCATGGACATCCCGCCCTTGCGGGAACGTGGCAGCGATATCCTGCGAATTGCCGCCGCGTTTCTGCGCGAGTTCTCGGAAGCCTATGAGCGGGAAGAGCTTCTGTTCTCCAAAGAGTGCATGCAGGTACTGCAGGAATGTGCATGGCCCGGAAACGTGCGGCAGCTGCGCAATGTCATCGAACAGGCAGTAATCTTTGCTACCGATAAGACGATTGCCTTGGCTGATTTGCCGGAAGACATTGTATTGTCACGGTTTAAGAAGACATCGGACGAACTGGGCGAAGATGTCATCAGGCTCGCATTGCGCAAAACACGGGGTAACCGAAGCGCCGCGGCGGACCTGCTCGGCGTTGGGCGCACCACCCTTTGGCGAGCCATGCGGCGCATGAATATCGAGTGACCGCCACCATCCTGAGTTCAGGCTTTCCAGGCCCCATTGCTCTGGTTTGCCCCGTTCACGTTACATGTTCAGGGCCTTGGTTGATTTGCCCCGATTCCCGCCGATGTGTTCTTGGCAGACTTTGCATGCACGGCGATTTCTCTTTCGCAATAATCTCATCTTCGTGGTATTGTATAGGCGAATGGGGCAGCGGAATGTGGCGATTCATCCAGGTCTCAGATCCTCATCTCGGGAGCCAGAGTCATCATGCCCGGAATGGACGGGTGGAAAGCTCGCTGATTCCGGAGGTGGTGGGCTGTCTTCGGCATGATCTTTCGGAACTCCAGCCGGATTTCCTCGTCGTGACGGGGGACATTGCGCGTCCGGATTCCCGGGATGCCGTTTTCGCGGCTCGTGACCTGATGGATTCACTGGGTGTGGCCTACTATCCCCTGGGCGGAAGTACCGATTTCTTCTATGAGAAGTCCCGGGAATGGTTTATGGAGGCCTTCGGGGCGCATCTGCCCGAATCCCGAACCTGCTACTCCTTCACCCACAAAGACGTGCACATTTGCGTGCTGGATCCGTGGTGGCTTTGGGAAGACGGTTCCCTGATGCCTTTCAGCGAGGGCACGGATGCCGCGCCCCTGTGGTCGATTCCGCCTCATCAGTTCGAGTGGCTCGAGGCCGACCTCAGGGAGCACGATGAGGAAGCCACCATTATCGCGGTGCATCCCCCGTCTCTTTTGCCCGAGGACCAATCAATCCGGGAACGGATTGCGCGGTATGGGAGTTTGGAAAACGCCGATTTGCTCGTCCAGCGGTTGAATCTCCATGCCCAAGTAAGACTGTTGCTCTCAGGCAATGTGCACGCACACTATATCTCTCGGAAAGAAGGGCTTACGCAGGTCGTGACGGGTTCGCTGACCGAATATCCCGTCGAATTTCGAGACATTCATGTGCACGAGGACCGGCTCGAGGTGTATACGAAGGGGTTGAGCAATGCCTCGTATGCTTCTCAGTCTCTGGTACGCTCCAACGAATGGACGCGCGGGTCTGATGAAGACCGGTATGCGATCATACCACTGTGAGAGGCGGAATCACTGATTCGAGGGTGGGCTGTCGCCGGTAAGCGTAAGTACCAGTATGAGTTGCCCCTCATCAAGTTTGAGCCCGCCAACCTTGAACGGTTTGCCCGATACGGCCAGCAGCGTACACCGCAGGACTTCCTTGAACTTGGGCTTGACTTCCTGCTCGCCGGAATCGCCTTGCGGCTTTTCTTCCTCATTCAGGCGCATCTGAACCCGCACGTCGCAGCGAATCCGGTCGTGGGAAGCTCGCTCGATCGGTTTGAGGAGGAGGGTATACTGGTCATCAAGGGGAATCTTGGTCACTTCGCCGTATGGCGCCACGGTTTTGACAGCCCGAAGCTTGCGAAAATCGTCGAACTGTTTCAGGTCTTCGACGGTTTCCTTGATGGAGACGATACTCGGGTCAAACTGCCGCTCGGCGTGGCCCTGGTGGGTGGCTCGGACCGCAACGACCAGCACGGAGACAGGAGGCTGCGGCTTCTCTTGTGCCTCTTGTGCGGCCAAGGGAACGAAGAATACAGCGGTTGTGACCGCCAGGGTGGCGAAGGTCAAGGGAGATCTCCTTCCGGGACGTCTACCCAAACCGTCATCGTGCCATTGTCGGTATTGTAATAACCGACCTCCGCACCCTCGATGAACGTATCGACCTTTTCAACCTCAGCCGAGACGTTTTCCGGGGCCGGGGTGGCCATAACAAGAATCGAGATTGCAACAATCAACGAGGCCGCGACAGCCGACGCAACGGTTAAAATGCCCCGGTAATGCCGGTGCGGTGGGGCAAGGCGTTCGCGAATGCCGTCCATAAAGGCAGGGAACTGGGCTGGCTCGATGCGAGGGTGGTGCGCAAGCTCTTGCGCGCCTTTTCGGAGTACCTCGAGGGTCTCGAAATGGGCTGCGCATGCAGAATCGCTGGTGATGAGCCGTTGTGCCTCGGCCTCATACGAGATGTCACCGTCGAACCAGCGTTCAATGGTCTTGAGTTTCCGGTTCATGAGTGCGCTCCCATCAGCCCCATTTGCGTGAGGCCTTTCTGCAGCTTCTTCCGGGCGTGGTGCAGTCTGCTCATCACCGTGCCAATGCTGCAATTCATTACCTGGGCCATATCCTCGTAGGAGAGCCCTTCAAACTCGCGTAAGATAAATGCCGTCCGGTGTTTATGCGACAGCTTGTCCAAGGCTTTCTGTACCGCTTCGCCGATTTCCCGGGCCTCGAGGCTTCGATCTGGAGGAAGCACATGACTGGGTGCATCCTCGGCTAACCGGCTGTCATCAAATGAGACGGTCTCGAGGCGCCGTTTCTTCAAATAATCCTTGCACTGGTTTGCGGTAATGCGCATCAGCCAGGTTTTGAAGCTGGCGTCTCCGCGAAACCGTCCAAGGGCGTTGTGCGCTTTAATGAATACCTCCTGGGACACGTCCCAAGCCTGTTCCCGGTTCCTCACAAAGTGGTACGAAAGTGCAAAAACCTCGTTGCGATAACGCTTTACGAGTATTTCGAAAGCGTCAACGTCACCGGTTTTCGCACGGGTGACCAGTTCAGCATCCTGGCAATCGGTGCCGACGGCGACCCGCGATTCCCGCACCTCTTCATCGGGAATCTCGCAAAGAACCGTGGTATCCAATGCGATACTCAATTGTCCGTTCTCCTCACCCGGTATATTGGACGATTTACGGCGCGGATTATTTAATACATTTCACCTTATGCTCTTGGATGCGGGATTCTGGACGGTATGATAGGCCAGGTCGAGGGAGTACGTAAAGGGGGAATGGGGGAGGGGCGCTTTGTCGGATTCTCATGGCGTCTTCCAGAACGTCTTACTGGAAACCCTTGCGAATGCTACCAGTTGCGTGCCAGGACAAAGTCAATGATGCCAACCATTGAATCACGGTAACAGCCGGAAGGGAGTTGCGCGGCTGCGGCATGGGCCTGAGCCGCATAGTCGCGGGCGATAGCTTCGGTACGGTCGGCCGCTTTCGTCAGGGTCAGCATGTCCAATACCCATTCACGGTCTTCGGCGGCCAATTCCCGTCCGCGCATCTTCTCGAGGCGGGCTCTACCGGATGCGTCCAGTCCCTCCTTCATGAACAGGATGGGAAGAGTCTGCTTGCCCTCGACGACGTCCGAGCAGGAGAGTTTTCCGAGTACTTTCGAGTCCTGTTGCAGGTCCAGGAGGTCGTCCACCATCTGAAAGGCTATCCCGAGGGCCATGCCGTAGTCGTGCAGGGCCTGTGCCGGGGCCCCTTCGAGCAAGCATGCCGGGGTACTGCATGCCGAGGCGAACAAGCTTGCGGTCTTTTTACGGGCTACCTCGAGTACATCGTCTTCAGTCATGAGACCGTTGCCGCTGGCAAAACACTTCAGCTCGGCCTCTGCCATGTCCCGAATGGACCGGATCGCGCCGGAAATGATGCAGGCCGAGTCGTACGCGGTCATGATCTCGATGGACCGCGCAACCAGATAATCGCCCGCCAGGATGGCAGCATGGTCGTCCCACCGGGCATTGAGGGTGTGCATGCCGCGGCGGAAGCTTGCCCGATCGATCACGTCATCGTGAGCCAGGGCGGCCAGATGCAGCAGCTCCATGCCGGTGGCCAGGTTCACAAACCGGCGGATTTCGGATGCTCCGGATACGCCCGCGGAGAGCAGGCACAGGGCAGGGCGCAGCATTTTTCCGCCAGCCTGAACAGAGGGCATCGAGGGTCCATGGACCAGCTGGAGGGCCTTGGTCCATAAATCGCCTACGCGCGCGGACACGGCATCGATGCCGTCGCGCACGGGGGCATAAAGCTCTTTGAGAGTAAGCGTTTCCAACATGTTTTCGGATTCTACCACAGGCGGCGTATCCTGCGCGAGTGGCGAATGGTCATAGCATACGGCACACATGCTGATCTCCTGAGAACTGCTTGCAGGAACTGCAGGGTTTTCGAAAGTCTCTGCCATCTGGTTCAACTTTGTGAGGCGCCGAAGCCGCGCGTGGCGCGACCCCGGCCGCTATGGCGACTTCCAGGCCACCTTTTCCCAAACGCGTGCCAATTGTGATTTACTCCCACGAATGCCTCCCGCACATCCGCAGCGTGAATTTGCCGCATGCGCG
>CAZFOG010000292.1:0-8593 GCA_964520685.1 uncultured Nitrospiraceae bacterium
TCAAGTAGACACAAATGTAAAATCTATCCCCCCTAATAAATCCCTGCCTTCGGGGTTCGGGCATTGGGTCATCGGGACCGCGAACGGTGAGCCAACGCGGTTCCCTCGGGGCCGGTATGGCCTTCTCAATCCGCGCTAGTCGAGTTCTGAATCGTGACATGCGAGCCGTTCCTCCAGGCGGTTAAGCCGTTCCTCGAAGGCGACGGATTCCCGCCACCGCAATGCAAGCTCGAGCGTATCCTTTGCCGCCCTGGCCTTGACATACTTGGGGCTCTTCTTGTCCCTTAGAACCGCTTCAAGCGCGCCGATGGCATCGTCGCAGAGGGCGGCCAGGCGGCGGCCGGCACGATGGGCAATGTCCCCGGTCACCTTGTTCAGTTCGTCGCGAAACTCGGGCATCCGAAGCCAACGCCGAATGGTCACGGTGGAAACCCCCGCGGCGTCCGCTGCGTCTTCAAGGCCCCCGCCAACGGCCAGGGCCCCCAGGGCGCGGTAGTGTCGAGGTTTCAGGCTTTTTTCTTGGATTTCATCCATGGTCATTGTCCTGTGTGTACCCGGCCATGACGCGCCTTTCGCGCCGCCTTCCAAGCAGCTTCCTCCCGACGGCCCAGGCCGCGAACGCTCGGGCATCGAAGAAGCCCAGGCCGCGCGCTCTCAGGTCCCGTCGTACGAGCCCCTCACAGAATCCGTTCACGAGGCATATCGAGGTCACGTCAATCCATCGGTCAATAAACCAGTGCCGGTACACCTTCTGTCACCTCCAAGAATGGCCCCAGGCTGCCCCGTACGGCGCGAACGCAAATTCAAGAGCAGCCATCACCCTCCGAAAAGACGAAACGCGCCCTCAGGCCGGAATTAGGGGGTTCGCCGGTTTCGAGCCCCACGTGTAGTCTTTCAGGACTTCGGCCGGGTTCGCCGGGCCGCCGGGGATAAGCGGGTTCGCCAGGCGGTTCATGATGTCATTCCACACGGCCGGTTTGTTCGTGGCGAGCGGGTTCTCTCTCCAGTCGGCTTCTCCCTCCGGCACATCGGCCGCCATGAGCAACTGCAGCACGATGAAATCGAGCTTGTGGAGGTGTTCTTGCAGGAAGCCTTGGTAATACTTCCAAATCTGGCCAGGGGCGAGGTTCTCGTTTGCCCAGGGCAGTTCAATCCGTTCATTCTCGGGCATTGGCTTTGCCTTTCGCTCTTTCGAGCAGTTCGGCCAGGAAGTCAAGCGGTAGGGTCACATATTCGCCCCGCTGGCCTTCGGCCTTGGTTACCAAAACCGGCACATCGCCGGGTCTGTCGCAATACTTCGCTTCGATGGTCTCCATGAGCGTGTGGTGCGAGAATCGCTTGTAGGCTTTGCAGTCCACCACAAGCTCGGGGTATCCCTCGACCGCTACCACGTCGGGGGCCGATTGCCCGAAGTCGAGCCAACGCGGAAACCGCCGGCCCTTCAGCTTCCGGGCAACGGTTCGCTCAAGCTCTTTCCATCGGGTACGCACGTCAGATCCTCGGATCGTCCAGGTCGACCACAAGATGCTGCCAGGGCAGATCGGGTTGGGTCTCTTCGATGACGGGCAGCATGCCCCGGTACCTCTCACGCGCCCGCTCGTAATCGTCCGGCTCTTGAGCTTCGAGGGTCCGCTTGAGGCTGGCCAGGGCCGCGTCCAATCCGGGGTTGCCGGTGGCCCCTTCCGGCTCACGCGCGGTCCCCCTTCGGGCTTCGGGGGAGATAGAGGGCGCGCTATGCGGCAAGCGCCCTATATCGTCCCCCTTTAGGGGGACGGGGATTTTGCCGCATTGGGAAGTCGAGCAATCACAATCACTTAGGCATTCCGTTTTTATGCGGCAAACGGGGGGTATTTTGCCGCATTGGGCATCATGCCCGAACACCTTGGCTTCACTTGACTTGCAAATCCGGCAAGGCTGATTTGCCGCATTTGCCGCATTAGACTGTGTCACTTGGCAAGACCTCCCTTCGGGGTGTCCCTTTCCCCGGAATCTCGACCTCGGAAATCAGACCAAATTCGATGCCATACGCGATGGCCCGCTCCAGGTCCCGGCCTTGGATTTCGCCGCACACCGCCCTGACCTCTTCGCGGATTTGCTTGGCCAGGTTTCCGTATCCTCGGCAAATGTCACGCCGGGTCAGATGGGCCTCAGATTCTGCCAGAGCGGCCGCTAAGGCTTCGGCAATGCGCCCGGACCGCTCCCGGCGAAGGTCGCAATCCACAAGCGCGCCGCCATGCTCACGACGAAGAGTCACGGGCGCGCCAATGCGGGCAGCGTAGGAGTTCTTCGAGGTGGCAAGCTCGACATACCGCCAAGCATCGCCCGGCGCGATTTCGGCCTTTTCGGCGTCATCGTCGGAAAGCCCCCGCAAGTTCGCAATCCAACGCGCGGCGCAGGCCAGGGCAGAACCGCCACGACTCGACACTTGGTCGAGGGCGCGGCTTCCCGCCTTGCTGGAATGGTGTAGCAGAAGCACGGCGCAATCGGCGGATTCCGCAAGGCCGATAAGGTGCTGGGAGAGGGTTCCGATAGCCGCGTTGTCATTCTCTGACGCCAGACGGAACCACGAAACGAGCGGGTCCACAATTACAAGGTCATAGCCCTTCGCCCGCCGTTCGAGTTCCCGCCATGCGGCCTTGAGGGTGGCCTTGCCTTCGGCGTCGAATTCAATCAGGGGGGAAACAGCCGTCACGAAGGAGAGCGCGCCCGTGTCGAGGGCATCGCGCCAGGACGTGCAGTGCGCGGTCGTAATCGCCTCCAGGCGCGCGCGAATGACGGCCGGGTCATCTTCTCCGGACAAGACCAAGGCGCGGCCGCGGGCTTCGGGTTTGAAGGCTTCCAACGTGCCCCGGCCGGTTGCCAGGCTCAAGGCAGCTTGAAGGGCCAGGAAGCTCTTGCCCGTGTTCGATTCGGCGATAAGCAGGTTGAGTTTCCCCCGATAGACCCCGCTCGAAAACAAGGGCGGCTCCGGGTCTGGCGCATTCACCACGTCCGCCAATGGCAAGATGTTCTCCGGGTCCGGGATGCTTTCGAGAAGGTCGAGATCGCAGATGAAATGCCTGGCTTCATCGAGGGGCATTTCCGGGGCCACGGTGGCAAGGGTGCGCGCTTTCTCTACGAACATCGCGCGCGCGTGCGCTTCGCGTAGGGCCTTAGCATCCCGGTCCGGGTCGCATGACGGGGCCGCGAAGCCGCTAAGCTCCGAGATTGCGGCCGCAAGCGAACCGTTGCCCAGGCCAAGCGCTTGGCCTTCGGCGTACACGCCGGAGACATCCACGGGCGCACCTCGGGCGCGAAGACTGGCCAGGGCGCGCCCGATAGCTCTGAGGCCTCCATCCGGCCATGCTCCGGCCGGGAGCCCTGCAGCGGCCTCTATGGCCTCACGGTTGCCGTGTAGCGCGCTGCACAGAAGCGCGCGGGCCGGGAGTTCAAGCGTGGGGGCGGGCATGGCCTTATTCCTCAGTTTCGGTGGCGCCGGGGCTGCCTACGCCTTCCTCTTTGGGCCCCAAATCCGCATCGGTTATGAATCCCCTCTCCTTCGCGATTCTCCGCTCGCGAATCCGCTCCTGTGCAGACTTCGAATGTGCCGGCCCTTTCGCCTTCTTCGTGCTTTCCTCTGTCATGAGAACCACCTTTCTTTGCTGTGGCCAATGTGGGCTAACCCTCGACCTTGACGGCCCCGCGTTCGAGCCATGCCTCAAGGTCTGCCCGGCGGTAGCGGATCAATCTCGGGTTCAGGCGAAGATACCCCGGACCCTTCCCAAGGCATCGCCATTTGCGCAGAGTGATAGGCGAGAGCCCAAGCGCCTCTGCGGCCTCTTTCGTGTTGAGAAATTCACCATTCACGATTCAACCCTCCGCGCAGACCCGGCCGCGCTCCATCCATGCCATGAGCTCATCCCTGCGGTAGCGAATCGCACGGCCAAGCCGGAGAAAATCCGGACCGCGGCCGTGATAACGCCAGCTTTGCAGCGTGCACCTCGACAGCCCTAGAAGCCCTGCGGCTTCGGCTTCATTCATAAGCCCTTCTCGCATTTTCACCCCTCCTTTCGGTGTGTTGTTTCCGTCAAGGTCTTCATGCGTCCCACCCCGTGTCAAGCACTAATTTCGCCTCATTCTCTGCCGCCCTCCATAGGTCTCAGACGCCTTCGCGCCCTCGGATATCAAGGTGTTTTTGCCCTTGGAATCGAGCGCTTCCGAGTAGGTTTTTCAGTTCATCGACGGTTTTTCGACGGGGGTCCATTGACGCCACACGGGGCCGCGATACGTCTTCTGGGCACGTATCGCACGGTGCGTAAGGTCATCGTCGAAGTGATAGCCGCAACGCGAGCAATAGGCCGCTGCGGCCCTTTCTGGCCCGTCGCATCGCGGGCACGGCTTCACCCTGGCCAACAGGCTCCGGCGTTCGTCTTGGGAAATGTCGAGGGTTTCGCGGTCCGCGAAAGGGTTCAGCATGATTCACCCCCTTCCGCGAAGTAGAGGTCTACGAGTTCTTGGAAGCGTTCGGCCTCGGGGGCGAAGTCATCGGGCAGGGGCTTGGTAAAGACCTCGCGTGGAACGGACAACAGGAACAGGAACAGCGTAGTGGGGGAAGGTCTGAAATCCATGGCGCATCTCCTTGTGCGAGATGCCTCCAGGCGGTAGAATTGAGGGCCTTACGGGCCGTTGCCGCTTGGTGGCATCGGTTCCAGGCCCGGCCGGGTGTTGATGGCACCTTGCCGGGCCGCTTTACGTTTACGAGACCTTGGGGAAGGGCAGTATCAGGCCCTTCACGGCCTCGGCTTTCGCTTCTTCGCCGATATGGCTGTATCGAACGGTCATGGAGGGGCTTGAATGCCCCAGGAGCGCTTGCACGGCGTAGAGGGATGCCCCGGCGCTCACAAGCTTTGAAGCGTAGTGGTGGCGCATGTCGTGCCAGCGGAAGGTATTCACCCACTTGCCGTCTTTCTCGTAGCGGAGACCCGCATCCTCAAGTACGGCCCACCATGCCTTGTTGACATTGTCGAACCGGCCGCCGGTCTCTTCGCTCACGAATACGAGCCCGGCGCTTTCGGTTTGCGCCCGCCACCCCTTGAACACCTCGACAGCCTGTGCACTCAGGGGAACGTGCCGGCGCTTGCCTGTCTTTGAGGTTTCGCCCCGCACGGTCAGCACGGCGCCCTCGAGGTCTACGTCGCGCCATTCCAGGCCAAAGAGTTCCCCGCGGCGAAGGCCCGTAAGCAGACTGAGAAGCACCATGGGCTTGAGGTGGTCTGCAAAGGCCACAGAGCGCAAGTCGCGCATCTCGGGGTATCCACGGTCCCGCCGGTGGCCGTTCGCGCTGTCACGGGCCGCCCTGAGGGTTTCCTCACGCTTCTCCAGGGCCTCAAGGAGCCGCTTCTCTTCGTCGGGGCTCAGATACCTTACGCGCTCTTCGGCCGCGCTCCCGGCCTTGTACCCCTTGATGGGGTTGTCGGAAAGCAGTCCCCAGGCCACGGCCTTGGATAGGGCCGCCTTCAGTGTGGCCACGTCGCGCTGAATCGTCGCATCCTTGACCGGGCTCTTCGCCTTCTTGAGCGTGCCCAGGTCCCGGCGTGCCACACACCAACGGTCCAGGGCCACCGGGGTAATCGCGCTCATGGGCTTGTCCAGGAACCGTTGAAACACGGTCTCTATGCGCTGGCAGGCCTCTTCGCCGCTTTTGCGGTTGGCCTTGATCCATGGCCGGTAGTGGTCTTTGAGGAAATCCCGAAGCGTACGGACGCGGCCGCGCTTGCGTTCAAGCTGGGGGTCTTTGCCTTCGGCCACCTTGGCGAGCGTGGCAATGGCCAGCTTGCGGGCCGCCCCGGCGTTCTTTTTCGCGGCGTCGGCAATCCACATTTGCGTTTGACGGCCCCCCAGGCGGTAGCGCACAAAATAGGACTTGGTGCCGCTGGGCTCTACGCGAAGGCAGAAGCCTTTCACATCGGTGTCGTTGATGAGATAGGGCTTGTCCATGGGCTTCGCCATGTCTACCCGCTTCGCTGTGATCCTTGCCTTCATGGCCGCCTCCTGGAGCTTCAAACACCCGTCAAACACAAAAACAGACTACCACGGGGAACAAAGAATTACAACAAGAATCGGCGAAGCGGCCGAAAGGCCAGTGTTTAAAGGGTTTTCTGAGGGCATGAAACCGGTACAGGCTGATGGAGACTGATGGGAAAGGTCGTGAAATCGCCTTCACACGGCGGAGGTCACTGGTTCGAGCCCAGTGTCGCCCACCACAAAGTATCCGGCGCCACAGGAATGTACCCCCCGGCGCCGGTTTTTTTGTACGTCCCAACGGCCACACCCCACGACACCCCAAAAACCGGGATTTCCCGCTCTGTTGTGGGACCGGCGCCCTCACCGGTCATTTCTATTCTCAACGTTTATGGGTGAGCCGCTGGCTCCTGGTTCGCTATCCCAAGGTTTTTGAATGCTCCAGGCCAAGAATCCTCCCCCAGAACGCCTTCCGGCGTGTCATGCCCATCTCGCGCATGATCGATTCCGGTAACGGAGGACAGGTTTTCCAACCCGTCCAGTAGATCACCGCGGGCGGACACGCCCGCGTTCCGATCCAATACAAGACTGGAAGCGCGGTCCTTTCGGCCCGCGCGTTGATTCAATGGCGGGTTGGAAAACCCGCCCTCCGTTGCCCGGCCGCGCCAGGCCGCTGGCTCCTGGTTCACTGCCTCGCGAATCTGCCAGGAAGGCATTGGCCGATGCGCGGTGTTACGGTGAAGCGGCACCGCGCCGGCAGGCGCGCAACAACGGGAGGGAGATGCGGTGGCGGGCGGAAAGGGTCACAAAAAATGGACATGGGGGGCAGCCGCGCTCTGTGTGGCCTTGCTGATGGCGGCCGGCCTGTTTCTCTACATGTACTTCGGCATTATCCCCCGTGACAACATCGCGCTGCTTAAAGACGGCTACGTGTCGGCGTCATACGGGAATGGGGCCGTGCGCTACGAAATCGTCGCCGCGCGGCCCGAGGCGTGGACCTCCCTGGACGTGCTGTCGAGGGAGACGCGCGCCGCCTTTCTGACATCGGAGGATTGGCGTTTCTACCACCACGCCGGATTTGACGTCATCGAGATCAAGAACGCCCTTATCGAGGCCGTGCGCGAGGGCAAACGGCCCCGCGGCGCGAGCACCATTCCGCAGCAAATCGCAAAGAACCTGTTTCTGAGCCGCGATTACAGCGTGCGGCGGAAGCTCAAGGAACTTGCGATTGCCATCTATATGGACGGCGTTCTTCCTAAGGACAGGATGCTCGAGATATACGTCAACATCGTCGAGTTTGGCGAAGGAATCTACGGCATCACCCACGCGGCCAAGTTCTATTTCGGGAAATCTCCCGCCGGCTTGACGCCCAAAGAGGCCGCGTTCCTGGCCATGCTGCTGCCCAACCCCAAGGCCAACTCGCAGAGCTATCGCGACAGGTCCCTGACGCCCAAAGCCGAAGCCGCCATCTCCAGTTCCCTCGCCACTATGCACCGGTTAGGGTATCTTTCCGAACACGAGTGGCAACAACAACTGGCCGCCCCGATGCACTTCAGAACGCCGTAACACGCGCCCGCACGTTCCCTCGCGGGCAGGCCGGGCCTTTCTGTCAGGACAGCGCTAATCTGTCATGTGGGAAAGACTTTCGGTATTTTCCTGACGGTGCCGTTTGTGGCGAGCAAGACGGGCTCGAGGGCCGCGGGTTGTACCTTCGTCTCACGCGAGACCATTTTGAGATGCTTCATTTTTCCCCATCCTACCTGTGTCGAATGCGTTGATTGTCTCACCAGAATGTGGCCAGTACGGCTAGACCTTCGGGACCTTCTTCACCGGAACACGCGCGGCAAGCAGCACCGGTTCAATCGCTGCACGCTGCACAGACTTCTCACGGGACACGACGTTGAGATGCTTCATCTTTCTTGCTCCCCAGTTGGTCAATTCTGCACGTGCGCCCACTGCCTCCCCAATAGAGGAATGGGCAACGTTGTAGTTCGGAATGCTTTGGACAGGCTTAACTAACGCCCTTCGCCGTGGCGACACAGGTCCCCTCTGATTAATTCTGGGTTCGCGAGGGCTTCTCCCCGGCGCTACGAGCGTTCGTGTCAGCAAGACCCTTGACGGTCAGGTAATCCGTCTGACTTTGAGTTCCTTCTTGAGGGAGTTGACGGCCGCCAGAAGTTCCGACTCGATAACGGCAGGCTGCACTTCGTTCGCACGCGAAACTACGTTGAGGTGTTTCATTGTCTCTGCTCCTAAAATGGCAACTGCGCCCCTTTGCAGCCCAAAACACACGAGCCTCCCACAATATTCCGGAACGTGCCACGCACCCCCTGGTTCCGCATAATCGAGACCGGCGCCACAAGTGAGCGGGAAACCACGATTGCAGCGGGGGCGCGCAGCTTTCCCACAATGCAAAAAAGAGGCGCGCCCACGCGTCAGGAATCATCCAATAAATCCCGTACTCGTGGGCCGCGCGGCGGTACAAAGGCCTGACCCAACGGTGCCCGGCCTGTCTTCATAGGAAACAAGGACTGGACCCCGCGGCCATTCGTCGTCAAAGCTAAATCGTTATGGCTCTCACTGGCCTTTTCAG
>CAZFOG010000293.1:0-8592 GCA_964520685.1 uncultured Nitrospiraceae bacterium
GGGGTACGAAGAGAGCACCTGTTCTTCCCGCGAACTGACGGTTTCCATCTGGTTTGAGTGCGATTGCCCTGGGAGAGCGCGCGCCCCGGTCCGTTGCCAGGGAAGAGTTTTCCGGTTGGCCGAATTCCTTCGCTGTTGAGCGATTGGCGGCTTGGAAACCCCGCCCACTGTTATCCGGGCAATCATGAGCAAGGATGCTCATGCCGCCTCGAATACCGCATCCGGGGACCCTGATCACCCAAGCCGGAAAGATCGGCCGGTTGTTTCCCCGTCCACCAAGTCCACCCTGTCCATTCCGTCCACTCGAATCGCGCGTCAGGCCCCTTGGATTTCCACCCGGCCCCGGTTTAGACTTGGCGTGCGGTCAACGGACTTCCTGTGGTGCGCCCAGTCTATTGTCCTTGGGCATCCGGAGAAGAGGGGTAAGCCTATTGTTGAGCGCAACCATGACGTTCCGGTTTGGCGGCGGGAGAATCTCTCTTGGCGGAGCTGCTTCTCGAAATTGATGGATTGGCGGTCGCGGCGAACGGCGTGCGCCTCCTCGAGAATGTTGCCATCGCTCTCGAATTGGGCGAGCTGGTTGCGCTGACGGGTCCATCGGGATGCGGCAAAACCACCCTCTTGCGGGCTATCGCGGGCCTCATTGACCCTGCTGCGGGCACAGTGCGCCTGCGCGGTGAAACCCCGGCGGCGCTCGGCTGGCCCGCGTACCGCCGGCGCGTGCTCCTTGTGGCGCAGCGCCCCGTGGTGCTCGGAGGCACGGTCGAGCAGAATCTCGCGCGGATATTCCGCTATGCCACCGCGCAGCAACAGTTTGACGAGGCGCGGGCGCTTGAACTGTTCGAGCAATTGCACCTCGAGACCGACCGGCTGACCCAGGATGCCGCGTCGCTGTCAGAGGGGCAGCGCCAGCGCATCTGCCTGATTCGCGCGCTGCTGGCCGAGCCCGATGTGCTGCTTCTCGATGAGCCCAGCAGCGCCCTCGATAATGCGGCCGTCGAGGCGCTCGAGAAGGTCATTCGTCAGGAAGCCGACCGGCGCGGTCTGGGCGCCTTGATCGTCTCGCACGAACGGGGGCGCCTTACCGATTGGTGCGACCGCGTCGTTGATCTCGCGGCATCGAAAGGGGCGGGGTGATGGGAGTCTCGAATATGGGCGCAGTGGCCCTGAGCCCATGGCAGCTCGTCCTTGCGGCGGGGCTCGTGCTTATTGCCGGCGGCATCAGCCTTGCCCTCGGGCTCGGACTCGAAAAACGGCTCGCCCTGGCGTCGGTGCGAACAGTCGTTCAATTGCTCATTATCGGGTTCATCCTCCGATGGGTCTTCGGGTTCGAGCATTTGCTGCCGATCCTGGGCGTGGTACTGGTCATGACCGTTATCGCCGGCCGCGCCGCCGTGCAGCGCTCGGGCCGGACGTTTCCGGGGGCCACGTGGCGCGCGGTTCTCACGCTCATCCTCAGCGCATGGCTGACGGCGGTGCTGGTTACCGGCGCGATCATTCAAGTCGACCCCTGGTACAAGGCGCAATACCTGATTCCTCTCCTGGGCATGATTCTCGGAAATGCCCTTACGGGAATCTCGCTCTGTCTCGATCAACTGCTTCAGACCCTGGTCGATAAACGCGACGCAGTCGAAATGGAACTTGCCCACGGCGCAACGCGCTGGGAAGCAGCCCGCGGTCCCCTTACCGACGCCGTGCGGCGCGGCATGATCCCCATCATCAACTCGATGATGGTCGTGGGTCTCGTTTCCCTCCCGGGTATGATGACGGGACAAATCCTCGCGGGGGAAGATCCGCTGAAAGCCGTGGAATATCAAATAGTTGTCATGTTCATGATCGCCGCTGCCACATCCCTGGGCTGTATTCTGGCGGCGATGCTCGTGTATCACCGCCTTTTCAACGCCCGGCACCAACTTCTCTCGCACCTCATCTCTTCGCGCTCCGAATGACTTAAGTTATTTTATATCAGGGATTTAAGTCGTCGCAGAGGCGCTCGTACGCCCCCTTGCCCACCCCCTGAAACGCGCTTCCGTATTGTTTCCGGACGCTCCGTTATGGTAGAACCCTTGCCAATCGTAAGGAGAAAAGTTCGTGGCTTCGAGGAAAGATCGCATTTTAGTCCGGGGTATTCTTGCAGGTGCCGAAGAGGCGTCGGATATCATTCTGAAAAATGGCCTGGTAGATGAAATCAAACCTTCGAGCCGGGCCACGCCGGATTTCGGTTCGCAAACCTGCATCATCGCGCCGACCCTGTTCGATATTCAGGTCAACGGCGCCAATGGAATCGACTTGCAGGGCGATTCCGTTACTCCCGAGGATGTGCGCGCCCTCAGCGACTTTCTGGCCAGCCAGGGCGTTTCTCACTGGATCCCCACACTCATTACCGGCTCTTCAGAACACATCATCCACGGCTGTACTGTGATTGCCAAGGCCATGGAAGACCCCCGCGTCAAGTTCGCCATCCCCGGCATCCACCTCGAGGGGCCCTACATATCCCCCGAGGACGGACCCCGCGGCGCGCACGACAAGAAATATGTCCGCCCGCCATCTCTCGAGGAATTCGAGGAATTCATGAAAGCCTCGGGCAACCGCATCGCCTGTATCACGGTTGCGCCGGAAGTTGAAGGCGCGCATACGCTTATTCGCGAAGTGACGCGGCGCAAAGTGCGCGTGGCCCTCGGGCATCACAACGCGTCATCCCTGGATATAGAACGCGCGGTCGAGGCGGGCGCCGCGCTGACGACCCATCTCGGCAACGGGCTGGTGGGTACGATGGACCGTCATCACAATCCCCTCTGGCCCCAACTCGCCAACGACCGCCTCAAGGCGTCGCTCATCGCCGACCTCGAACACTTGCCCGCTCATGTGCTTCAGGCATTTATTCGGGCGAAACAGCCCCACCGGGT
Organism: uncultured Nitrospiraceae bacterium; assembly: GCA_964520685.1. Taxonomy (GTDB): domain Bacteria; phylum Hydrogenedentota; class Hydrogenedentia; order Hydrogenedentales; family SLHB01; genus UBA2224. The sequence continues at coordinate 2,907 of CAZFOG010000293.1, forward strand.
CATCCTGACCTCGGATTGCGTGCATCTGGCGGGGTTGAAAGCCGGCGAATACGAACTCGGCGGAATACCGGTGGAGATGTTGCCGTCCGGCCGTATCTGCCTGAGTGGAACCGAATATCTAGCAGGCAGTTCGCTTCTCCTTTTGCAGGGCGTGGTCAACGCTATGCAGGTGACGGACTTATCCCTCAAACAGGCCCTGGCATGTGCGTCGTCCGTTCCGGCACGTCTTTTCGGCCTGAGACACCGGTTTTCGTATCCAAGGGTGGGCAAGAAGGCCAATTTTGTGGCATTCACGATCACAAAATCGCCCGAGCGTTGGAAAGCGCATATCAAGGCGGTGTTTATCGGCGGTGAGCAACGTGGGTGAACGAGGGCACTAGCGTGGAAATCACAAACGCCAACGGAGCCGTCACGGTTTGCGGCCTCCCGGTAGGGTCCGGGCGGCCGGTTCACATCACGATACGCGATGGCATCATCGAGGCCGTCACGCAGGGCGGCGGCTACGGCCGGCCTGATTACGGGTCCCGGTCTTCCATTATCGGTCCCACGCTCTTCGACATTCAGGTGAATGGCGGCAACGGCATCAACCTTCAGGGCCCCAAGACTAAGCCCGAAGACGTTCTCGAGTTGACGCGGTTCCTGGCGACGTGGGGCGTCTCGAAATGGGTTCCCACACTCACGACCAACACGCCTAAGAATATGGAGCACGGCTGCCGGGTTATGGCCGAAGCCCTGGAAAATGAGGATGTTGCGCGGGCCGTGCCGGGCATTCATCTCGAGGGGCCGTTTCTATCTCCCCTCGATGGGCCGCGGGGCGCGCATGCGAAACGCTATCTACGGGAGCCCAGTCTGCGCGAGTTCGACAAACTCAACAAGGCCAGCGGGGGCAACGTGCTCTACACGACAGTCGCCCCCGAGCTGCCCCGGGCCATACCGTGTATCGAGGGCCTGACGAAACGGGGCGTGACCGTTGCCCTCGGCCATCACAACGCCACCGAAGACGATATCGCCCGGGCCGTGGATGCCGGGGCGCGCCTGTCTACGCATCTTGGCAACGGACTCGCCACCGAACTGGACCGCCACCACAACCCGCTCTGGCCCCAGTTGACCGAGGACCGGCTGGCGGCCGCGCTGATTGCCGACCTGCATCACCTGCCCCCCGAGATGTTGAAGACCATGGTGCGCATCAAGGGACCCGAGAACGTCATCCTCACCTCGGACGCGGTTCGCATTGCAGGATTGAAGCCGGGGACCTATCCGCATCATAGCGGCGTGAAGGGAATGATGGTCGAATTGCTGCCCTCCGGCCGCATCAACCTGTGCGGCACCAATTTGCTGTCCGGTAGCGCGCTCATGCTGCTGCAGGGCGTGCTGAACGCCACCCGCGAAACGGACCTGACACTCGAGCAGGCATTTCGCTGCGCATCCGAGATTCCGGCCGAAGTGCTGGGCGTCAAAGCCGATTTCGGTTCGCTCAAACCGGGCGCCGTCGCGAATCTCATCGTGTTCGACCTCGACCAGTCCCATCCGCAATGGAAACCCGTTATCCGTGCAGCCTTTGTCCACGGTGTGCAGACGGTGTAGGCGGCTTTTTGCCAATTCCACCCCGCCGCGGCTGGTTCTTGACCCCGCTCGAGGGCCTGAGAATTCACGAGTCCGAGGCCGGGACGTGAGAAAACCGGGTTTTCGTATGGCTGCCATACGCGCAACACCTCTTTGACAGGCGCCCGGGTGGAACATCGGAAAGGCTCGAATGAGATGAAGACACGAGAGATCAAGGTTACGGTCAACGGCACGGGCTTCGCGGCGGACTATTCGGCGCAGGTCTACGGCCTGATTCCCCACAAGAACGGTGTCAACATACGGCTTGCGGGCGTCACGTCGGGCAAGTTCGAGAACGCCGAGCGGTTTGCTGCGAAGCACGGCATCGAGAACGCCTTCGCCAGCCATGCCGAAATGCTTCAATCGGTCATACCCAACATCGACAACATCGCGTGTGCGAATTACGCCCACGGGCCCTATACCAAAGAAGCCGCCGAGGCCGGGGTGGACGTGATTGTCGTCGAGAAACCGCCTGTGGTGTGGCCCGGTTACGCCGAGGGCCGCGACGCGGACGCCCGCACGAAGAAGGAAGAGACCATGGCGTACCTCGCGGAGGTGCTCGACGCGATCCGCGCCAACGGCCGCAAACTGTTGTACGCCGAGAACTTCGTCTATTTCGACGCCATGAAGGGCATGGTGGAGCTGTTGGCAGAAGCCATGAAGACCGGCAAAGGAAAGGTGCTCTATCAGCAGGGCGTCTGTGCGCATCAGGGCTCCCATGCCCCCGCCTACGATACACCATCCATCTCGGGGGGCGGCGCGCTTTTCAACAAGGCCTGTCATCCACTGGGGCCGATTCTCTACTTGAAACAAGCCGAGGGCATCCTGCGCGACGGCGTCCCGATTCGTCCCGCCCATGTATCGGCGTTAGCCTTGCAGGTCATGAAACACCAGCCCGAGGCTTCCGGCGAGCATTTCCGCGTGTGCCAAAACGTGGACGATTTCGCGCGCATCACGGTCGTGTTCGAAGACAAAACAGTCGCCGAAGTCGTGGGCCACGACATGAGCATCAGCGGCATACACAACGAACTGGCCATCATCACCGATTTCGCGAAATACAACATGCGGGTGAATCCCGGCGCAGATAACGAGTTGTTCCTTCCCAAGGCCGGGGCGGCGGGCAATCTTCTCCTGCGCGAGAAGCTTCCTACGCCCCAGGGGACCTCCTTCCCGCGGCCGAAACAGTTCTACGCCCACGGATACGTTAACGAGATGGAGGATGCCGTGGACTGCGCACTGGAGCCCGGACGCGCGCCGCAATCCGGGCCCATGATGGCGTGGGACTCCATGGCCGTTCTCATGGCGGGGTACGAATCGAGCGAAAGCGGCGGCGCCATGGTCGATGTTGGCGACTGCGTCAAGGGCCGTGTCTTTGAGCCCCGCGAACTTCCCGTTCCCCGGCAGTTCGGTCCCGTGTTCCAGCGAACATGATGCTTTACGCCGGGCAGAGCGGGAAGGCCCGGTTTCCCGGGGCGGAAGGACGCCATAGATGCTTGGATATTCTTTACTTCCTAGATCAGGACTACTAAGATAGATGTGTCTAGGCGTCTAATCTCGTGGCAATGCACCCATGGGGACGACCGCAGGCGCGGGTCGCTGGGCCAGCCGTTGACCGGCAATGCCGGCCGGGGCGGCGTATAGCCCGGGAAGGAAGGCCACCAGCTGAATGAACATTTCGTCCAGGTGTGAGTATGCGTGCCGGGCTATCATGGAACTGGCGCGTAACGAGCACAGCGAACAACCGGTAACGGCCGTGGCCATCGCCGAACGGCGGAGTATTCCGAGCAAGTACCTGGTGCATATTCTGATACTGCTCAAACGCGCGGGGCTGGTGCGCAGTGTGCGCGGCGCCCAGGGGGGCTACATGCTCTGTAAATCGCCGGAGGACATCACCCTCCTGGATATCGTCGAAGCCATAGACGGCTCCGTCCTTGATCCACTGCCGGTTGATGACAATGCGGGCACGGACCTCGAGCCGGTCTGGAAAGATGCCGCCCTGGAACTGTCCAACGTGCTCAGGTCCTACCGCATCCGAGACATCATCGACAATGCCAGCCCATCGGACATGTATTACATCTGACGCGCCGAAGCGGCCCGCCTCGAAAATTCCCAAAACCGGGACTGCCCCCTCCGGTCAGTCTTATTGGCATCATCTGCGCGCTAGCCGAAGGGTTCATGGTCCATTGCCGGAGCGGGCATAGAGGTGGGATGGACGCGCTGTGTTTGGGCCCCTGTTAAGTGGTCACGTTTTCGGGATGCGGCAAACTGCCGCATCTATGTTGCGCGCCCAGATGAAATCTCCGGCAGTGTAGACGCGGCAGCCTGCCGCGTCCAAGGGACGTAACTCACACACGACGGACCTGACCAAGCGCACTGATTTGTGAGTAGCCTATCATGGGACATGGGCTTTTCCCCTGGCGTTCCGGCTGATTGCCAGGCAGGAGGTATCCGGACGGCGGATTGCATCTGCCCGTGATCAATCGGCGGGTTGGAAAACCCGCCCTCCATTACCGGAGTGAATCATGAGCAAGATGCTCATGCCACCTCAAAAACCGGTTCGTTGGGCCTTCGGCCACGCGTGGCGAGAAAGTGGATTCATCACGCGTCGTATTGGGTTGCAGCTCCGCGGCGATGGGCGGCCCGCCGTCCACTCTGTCCATTCCGTCCACCCAGTCCACTCGCATCGCTGGGCACGCAAGGTGTCTCCGACAGTGCCCCGGCGGACTGAAATGCCATTCTTCGATTTGGTTTTGCGGCGGGACCGGATTATACTACGAGCTTTGGCGCAAACATGCGCTTTACGCGCAAATAGGGGCCATTTCCGAGGGTTTTTTGGATTTTGCCGGGCAATGAGAAAGGACACGCAGATGATGGCGACACAGGCAGGCACTTCCGTATCCATACAACACGACGGGGAACCCAGGGCAAACGCAATCCGCGAGCGGCTGGATGCCGTGGTGGGGAAGGGTCAGCGCACCTACACGCCGTCGCAGGTCACCGTCGCGAAGGCCAAAGGCTGCTATCTGTGGACCGCCGACGGCCGCAAACTGGTGGACTTTACGTCGGGCGTGCTGGTGGCCAATCTCGGCCATGATCATCCCCGGTTCGAGGAATTGTGCCGCAAATACGCGGACGGACTGCCCCGCAATGCGTATAATATGGTGGCGGAGATCGAAGTCGAGGCGGCGGAGCGGCTCGTCAAGAGCATGGCGGCGACCAACCCGAAAGCGCAGAAGATCTTCTGGGCGGCGAGCGGTTCCGAGGGCATTCAGAAGGCCATGTGGGCCGCGCGGCACAAGGCGCCGGACCGCCCGATCATGCTGGCCACACGGTACGGGTTCCACGGAAAGAAAGGTCTGGCGGGCGACGTGACCGGCGCCGAGAGCCTCAACCCGGACGTGCGGTTCATTTCGTTTCCCATGAAAGAAGAAAAGCCCCAGGAGTTCTACCAGGACGAACTGGACGCGTTCGCCGAGGAATACGAGGGCCAGATTTCGCTGCTCATCACCGAGCCGTATCTTGGCGCGGCCGGTTCGTTTCACCCGCCCAAGTGGTACCACCAGATGCTGCAGGCTTGGTGCGAAGCGCATGACATCGTGTTCATCTTCGACGAGGTGCAGGCGTGCCATGGCCGCACCGGCAACATGTACGCCTACGAGAGTTACGGCGTCGAGCCGGACCTGGTGGTGCTCGGGAAAGGCATCGCGAATGGCGAGCCGGCCGCCGCCGTCGTCGGCCGCGCCGATCTCATCGACACCATGGCCTATGGCGAGGCGTCGGATACGTTCAGCGGCAACCCCCGCGCGTGTGCTGCCATCTGCGCCGTCCTCGATGTGTTCGAGGAAGAGCGCATTGTCGAGAAGGCCCGTACGGCCGCGAAACTCGTTGGAGAGCGGCTTTGCGGGCTGCCCGGCAAGTTTCCCTTCGTGAAAGCCGTTCGCGGCGAGGGCCTGGTCTATGGCGTCGAGATCGAAAACGCCGAACGCGCCAACCGCTGCGTGCTCGAGGCCTACTACGGCACCGGGGATACCGGCGTGCATTTCCTCGGACCCCTGGCAGGGAAGGTGCTGCGCGTGAGCCCGCC
>CAZFOG010000294.1:0-8564 GCA_964520685.1 uncultured Nitrospiraceae bacterium
TCCCTTCCGGAATGTGGGACCGGCGCCCTCGCCGGTCATTTCTGTTTTCATCGTCAACGGGTGAGCCGACGGGCTCATGCTTACCCGTCCCAAGGCTTTTGAGAGGCTGTCATCCGCGCACGTCGTACAGTTCGCCGAATACCCAGGGCAGACGGGTCCCATCTTCCCGCTCGAGCACAAAACGCAGGTCCCAAAGCCCCTGTTTATCCAACGTAACCGGCTCCGTGTACCGCGGAGACCCGTCTCCCGGAACCGTCCCGTCCAGTGAATAGCGCGCATTGAATCCCTGCGGCACGGCGATGGACACCTTGGTCCCGGCGGGATAGACGCCACCCCCGGGGTCGGTCGATACCGCAGCAAGCTCGGGTATCACGGCCGTGTCGATTTCAATATCGTCAATGAACGCTTCGAAGGCCCCCGCGCCGCCACGTCCGTCGTACGCCGCCATGATCCGGCGAACGGTCTTCCCGGCATGGGCACCAAGCGGAACGACGATGTGACGCCATTCGCCCACTATTCCCTTGGACGCTCCGGGATGCATGGCGACGCCATCCGCGGTCTTCGTTCCCGAGTCGCGTAACGTGGAACTATCCGTGAAGAACAGGTCCACGGCAACATGCCTGCTCCGGTCATCCGTGGGCAAAAACCAGTAACGGAGTTGCGAATCGGCGTAAATCCGCAGCGGCTCCTCGAACAGCGTGAAGTAGATATAGCTGTGGCCCCCATCGCGAGCCGTTCCCGCCACCCGTAACGCCCGGTCGCCGCTGTGCGCCATTGCACCGGACGGGGCACACGTGCCTTCATCGACACCCTGCTGGCCTCCGCCCTCCGTTGCCATCACGCTGTCAGGCGTCTCCAAATGGCCTGCCTCCCACCCCGCCCGCAAAATGCCCGGTCCATCGACGACGGGCGCTACGGCAACACTGTTGGCGCGCGCAAACAGACGTTCCCCCGATGCATTCTCGATCCGGAACGCGCCGGATAATGCGATGTTGCCCAACAATTCCGCTTTGCCGCAGGACTCGCCAAGGGCCACATGAGGCTGTAACTCGCGATGGAATACCGCATTTTCCAGGCGGAAATTACCGCCGGTGCAGGTCATGCCGCCGCTGATCGTGTTGAGTTGCTGGATAAGAATGTCTCCGGCCCCATCGAAAATCCCGCTGCAGTTGCCCGCCCACATTTGCGAGGTGAAAAAACGGGCACGGCCGGCAAACCCCGCCTCGGCGATGATGGCGCCCACCTCGTATTTGCCCAGGGGCACCAGTTGCGCAAGCAGAAAATCGAGCCCGTGCGGTCCGCAGGATTCCAATACAGCGCACCGGCTCCCGGTATCCGTGCCGTGCATAAGGATGCGTGCGTTGCTGCCGCCTTCGTCGTCGCGGAACGCGATGCCATCGTATGCGGCGTACAGGAACGTGCGGTAGATATGCTCGTTCGCGCATCGGCCGAATACCATCGCCTCCAGTTTTCCCCGTTGTTGATCGATGATGGCGTCAAACGTGTCGCGGTCGTATTGGGGACGCGGCAAATCCCCGGGAAGGCGCAACCCGTAATGCGGGTTCATCTGCACGTCAACGACCCATCCGTCGCTCGCGCTCTTACTGACGAACAATCCGCGCTTCAGGTAGGCGCCGCCCAGGTATTCGACGTAATGCCCGTCGCTGGGATGGGTCCAGAAATCCACGCCCTGCCAGGCGTTGCCCATGGTTACATTGATGAGCCAGCAACCCGGTCCCATCGAACGCACGGCCCAGGGATAGGGCTGAATGTCGAGCAGATTCTGCTCGGGGTACCATACCGTCAGCCCGCGCATACCGGACCTCTCCGAAAGCTGGATGAACGGCGTGCCGTCTTCGCCGCCCCGGCCGCCCACCGGCATCAATACCGACCCGCCGGACTGCGTGTGGTGCGGCACGTCGAAACATCCGCGCAGTTCAACGCCCGAAGGAACCGTCAGCGAACCGGAGAAGCGATAGTACCCGGCGGGGACATACACAGTTCCGCCGCCCATGCGCTCCGCCGCCGCAAGCGCCTCCTGGAACGGACCCGTGTTATCCTCAAGCTCTGGTGACGCTCCATGCGCGGTAACGGCCACCAGCGCGCGCGTCCCCGGCAAAGGCGTTGGAGGCTCGGGAGGCTGGGAAACGTCAGGCACGGCGAATTCCATCGCGCGATGCGCAATCATGACATCCCCATTGACCGCCGCGTTCGCAATGGCAGGGTTTCCTGCAAACGTGTTGCCGAGCAACCGCGCCCGGTGCGCCGCTTCACCAAGAACCACGTGCCGTCCGGCGGATTCGAACGCACTGCCCAGCAGCGACACCGCCCCCGCAACAGCCTCGACCCCGGCGTTGCCCCACGACTCGAAAACGCAATTCTGAAACGTCAGCGTGCCGGTGCCTTCCAACAGCACGCCATGCCCCCCGGCGCTGGTGAACGTGCATGCGTTGAATTGGGAGACCGTCTTGAACGCGGCGGTGGCAAACAACGCATGTCCGGTCCCTTCAAAACGGCACCCCATCGCGGCAAGACCGATACCGTTCAATTCCTCGAGATGCACCGCTGTGACGCAGTTTTCGATCGTGCTCCCAAACAATACGGCGTTGGTCGTGCCGTGCGCGCCCTGCCGGATGACCAGGCCTCGGCGATAACCTTCAATATGCAGGCCGTACAGATACTCCCAGTCGCTGCGGCCCATGTCGATGCCGGTCGCTTCACCGACGATGTGCCCCCGCACAGCTTCTTCTGCCGCGCCGCCTTTCGGGCTGTTCGGCAGACCGGACTCGACCCACCACCGCGGGCTGATGTCGATGTCGATTACGCGGCCGATGTCCGTGCACGAATCGATGAAAACGCCCGTATCCAGGGCGGTCATGTAGACGTTCCTGAGCGTGTGGAGTTCATTGCCCTCGGGCCCCGTCTTGAATCCCCGGTACGAATTCACCAGCGTCACGTTGTGCAGGGTGTAATTGTCCGCGCCCACCTCGGGGGTGGTCTCGACGGTCCACGGATACGGGACAATGTCTGCCGGGTCCTGCCGGGGATACCAGATCGACAGCTCGCGCAACCCCGAGCCGCACTGCATGATGACCGCCGATTCACCCTCGGCGTTGCCGTGGTGCTCGACGGGCATCAGCACGGTGCCCGCGACACCGCCATTCTCCGCCGGAGACCGCCACTCCCCGCGCAAGGTAACGCCGTTCCGCAACAGCAGATGGCCCTCGAGCAGATACCGGCCTTCCGGCAGAAAAATCGTCCCTCCCCCAGCCTCCGCGACGGCATCGATGGCGCTCTGAAGGAAGCCCGTAGCATCCTCCTCGGCACCCGCAGACGGCTCGACGGTCATGCACGCGATCACGATATCGTCCGTGGGATACTTCGTATCCACCACACGCGGTTCGATAGCGCCCCATGCCTTCCCCATGCCCAGACACACCGCAACCATTGGAATCACCATTGCCAAAGACCGCGCCATAACAGAGTTCTCCCTTCCGCATTCCATCGCAACTACCGCACCGCAACCGTTGTAACACGTGGGCTGCTCCCGCTCAAGTTGCGCGGAGACGATAGGGCCGGCGGTACACCGGTTGAACCAGGCGGTTGCGCCGACCACAATATGGGCACATCTTGTCCAAACCGCAACAGCAGGGAGTTCATCCGCATGCAAACCCTCGACCTCGCCAAATTGGACTGGCAGCTCTACGGTTGGCGGCCGTATACGTGGCGGCTGGGCAAATCCATGGAGACGGGCACGACCATGCAGGCCGATATCGGCCCGGTTCCGGCGCGGGTACCCGGCTCGGTGCAGCAGGCGCTGCTCGATGCGGGTATCCTGCCCGGCTGGAACGTCGGCATGAACTCGCTCGCGTGCGAGTGGGTCGAACACCGGCATTGGGATTTCTCGGCGACCATCCCGGCCGGGGCGGTTACACCCGGCCAGCGCGTGTTGTTTGACGCCCAGGGACTCGATTATTCCGGCTGGATTCTCGTCGATTGCAGGGAGGTCGCGCCGTTCAAAGGCGCGTTGACACCCCATCTCCTCGAGTTGACCGAGCCATTGTCCGACGGCCAGAAGCACCTGCTCAGCATTGTGTTCGATGTCCCCCCGCCGGAGCAGGGGCAGATCGGGTACACCTCGAAATCGCGCTGGTTCAAGCCTCGCTATTGCTACAGTTGGGACTGGACGCCCCGCATCGTGCCCATCGGCATCTGGGACAGCCTCACCCTGAAAAGCGCCGCCCAGTGTGCCGTCGACCCCATCTACACGCGCGCGTCCCTCGCGGAAGACAACCAGACCGGCCGCGTCGAAGTTGCCCTCCAAGCCGACGCGCTGATCGTGCCACCCGCCGAGATCGGCGAGGTCTTCGTGACGCTTGTCGACAACGAAACGGAGCTCGCGCGGCAATCAGGCGCCTTCGAGAGCGAGAAGCTGGAAATCACGCTGGAGGATCTCCCAGTCGAGCCCTGGTGGCCCAACGGCATCGGTCCCGCGAAGACGTATACCCTCCGTATGGAGGCGGCAATCCAGGGCGAGCCATGGCGCCTCGACCGCATCGTGGGATTTAAGCGCGTGCGGTGGCTGCCGTGCGAGGGCGCGCCCGAGGACGCCGAGCCGTGGATTTGCGAGGTCAACGGCACCCCCGTCTTTCTACAGGGCGCCAACTGGGTGCCGCCGCGAACGTGCTACCCCGACAGCAGCGACGACGAATACCGGCGTCTCATCGATTTGTACCGCGACATGGGCTGCACGTGCCTTCGCGTCTGGGGCGGGGCAATTCTCGAAAAGGAGAGCTTCTACCGTCTCTGCGACGAAGCGGGCATCCTCGTCTGGCAGGAATTCCCTCTTTCCAGTTCCGGCGTCGACAATTGGCCCCCCGAAGACCCCGAGGTTATTGTCGAACTCTCCCACATCTGCATCAGCTACATTCGCCGGCGGGCCCACCACCCCTCCCTCCTGCTCTGGTGCGGCGGCAATGAACTCCTCGGAGGCGGCGATAAAGGCATCGATAGCGTCCCCTGCGACTACACCCACCCCTGCATCGCCGCCATGAAAGATGTCGTGGACCACTGGGATCCCGGCCGCCGTTTCCTGCCCACCTCCGCGAGCGGCCCCTGGGAATGGGGTTCCGCCGACCGGTTCGGCACGGGCGCCCTGCACGACGTTCATGGTCCCTGGGGATTCGGCCAGGGCGCCGACAACCTCGACGAATGGCGGGACTACTGGGCGCGCGACGACGCCCTCTTCCGCTCGGAGACCGGCATGCCCGGCGCACAAAGCCTTGAGATGTTCCGCAAATACGGCGGCGATGCGAATGTATGGCCGCCCATCACGGACTACTGGCGGCATACGGCCGCGTGGTGGGGCCAATGGAACCGCTTCCGCGACAAACTCAAAGATCTACCTGCGGAGAACGCCCTCGCCGAATACGTCCGGTTGACCCAGGAAGAACAGGCCGAGGCCTACGCGATCGCCGCCGCCGCGTGCAAAGGCCGTTTCCCCAAATGCGGCGGATTCCTCGTCTGGATGGGCCACGACGCCTTCCCCTGTCCCGCCAACAACGCCTTGATCGACTTCGACCGCAACCCCAAACCCGCCTACTTCGCCCTCAAACGGGTCTTTCGAGAGGAGAACGAAAGATAGCCGCCATGAAATACGGTGTCACCTTCCGGGATGCTCACTGCTCTAGTTGGTGCAGCATCAAGGAGGCGAAACCATGTTGAACTGGATCGAGCGTAACGACGCACGCGTCGTGAGGCGCGTGCTGGCGGGGCAACGGGAAGAATTCGGACAGCTCGTCGAAAAGTATCTCGGGGCCGTCCAGGCCACCGCCATGGCGCGGCTGGGGGATTTCGCGGAAGCCGAAGACGTGGCCCAGGAGGCCTTCGTGAAGGCCATGACCTCCCTCGACCAGTTGCGCGACCACTCGAAATTCGGCGCGTGGCTCCTCACCATCACCCGGAATCTCTGCTGCCGGGTCTATGCGCGGCGCGAATACGACGCCCGCGCCGCGGAGCAGGTCAAGCCGGCGCCGGCAGATTCCCTCGCACCGGTCGAACAACGCGAACTGCGCGAGTTGCTCCACGCTCAAATGGCCTCCCTCAGCGAAGAACACCGTGAAGTCCTCTTGCTGCACTATTTCGCCGGTATGAAACTGCGGGATATCGCCCGGCACCTCGAGCTTAAGCGCGACGCTGTAGCAAAACGCCTCCAACGCGCACGCGAAGCCTTGGGCGACCGAATGCTGCGACACGTCAAGGACTCCCGCTTCCAGCCTTCCCGCAACAAGACCCGCGCCGTGGTGGGGGCCGCCCTTGCCGCACCCGTCGCTTGGAAAACCGCTTCCGCAGCAACCGTAGCGACCGCGGCCGGAGGCACCGCAACCGGCGCCGCATCGATCGCCGCTGTGTTGCTCAGCAAGCCGCTTCTCGTTGGCTTGGCGGCTACCGCGCTGGTGACGGCCGGCACGTACTGGACAAGCCAGCGGGATGTCATGGGTACAGAAACCGGGGCGGTGGCGACAGTAGAACGTGCCAATCACGGTACGGATTCCACGGAACAAGCGCCTGGCGCTCCAGCCTCCACTGAGCCTCCCGTGTCGTCGGAAAACACGCCAGCGTCGGCGAGTAGCAGCGATGATATTGGCATCACTGCGGGGGAAGGCAACCAAGCTTACGGTCCAGCGAATTCCATTGAGAATAAACAAACAATGCCAGTCGCGGACAAAGCGTTGGCGGGCGGCATTGTGTCGGGCAGAGTGACCGATGCCGACACCGGCCGACCGATACCGGGCATCGACGTTTATGCGTCGGGCGAGGATCTTCGCGTACTTCAACGCACCTCTACAGACGATGGTGGCCGCTATCGGCTCACAGGGCTACCGATCGCAAGTCTTCGCATTCATCCGGGAAGAGCGAAAGGGTATCCCAGTCCAGACCGCCATGACCAAAAGGTTGTCCAGACCAAGATGGCCGAAGAAATAGCAAATGTCGATTTCGCGCCTTCAAAGGGAGAGCGCATAAAAGGTCTTGTCCGGTATGCGGACGGCAGCGAAGCGGCGAGGGTCGCGGTGGAAGCCGCAGTGCCACCTGGCAGTCAATACGAATGGACAGAGACTCGCCAAGAGGGCGCGTTCGAAATCAATGGTTTCCGAAACGGGCAAGCTGTCTATCTCAGAGCCAAGAGTGACACCATGGTCAGTCCTCTATTTGGCCCAGTGATAATTGGAAACCCCGAAGCACACAAGATCGTGCTCGTCCTTTCTCTGGAACGGAATCGCGAGGTTGAAGGTGTGGTGCTCGACGGGCAAGGCCGGCCCGTGCAAGGGGCGGGAGTGCGTTTGGATGGCAACGGCCCGGTGCTCCAGCCAATATCTCCCATAGTCGTGACCGATGCAAACGGCCGGTTCGTTTTCACCGACATAATGCCCGGGGAATACTCTGTGTTCATAGGCGCTGGCGAGAGTACGTATCAAGCTTCCGTCCAAGGACTTGCGGTATCGATCGGCAAAAAGGATGTTACAGGACTTCGGATCGTCTATGCGGACGATCTATTTGGAATGAGTATCTCTGGCATTGTTATCGACACCGAAGGGCTTCCGATAGAAAGCGCATTTGTTACCGCCAATGGTATTGGCATCGAAAGCCACGGCGAAATACACTCCGGAAAAGAAGGAGCATTCACAATCAATACCCTAAATCAAGGCCCGCATGTTGTCGGAGCCGCGCACCCCGACTATACGGCAGCACAGTTGCTTGACATCGCCGCGGGCTCCCAGAACCTCAAGCTGGTCCTGGGGCCCAAGAGCACATTACAGGGGCAAGTCGTCGATGCAGGCACGAAAGATGCCATTACAGATTTTACAATAGGCTATTCTGTTGAGCGAAAGCATGGAACAAGAACCGTGCCCGACGCGGCCGCAATACATGATACCGAAGGCCGCTTCAGCCTCGACATGGCCCACGCAGGAGACGTCACTCTTGAAATTGACGCGGCCGGATTCCTTCCGGGGTGCGTTACCATTCCCGGTGTGGAGGCGGGGGCCTCCATCCGAGACATCTTGGTTCGTCTTCAGCCTGGTTGTGTGATCGAAGGACGTGTCCTGACAGAAGAGGGACTTCCAATTGCTGGTGTCCTCATATATGAGCGTCAACTCCCGGCCAGGCAACACGAGCGAGAGAGCGAGAGCATTGGCGCAACGGATAGTAAGGGTATGTTCCGTCTTGATTCGGTTCCGCCTGGAGAGAAACGACTGGTCTTCTGGCAGCCGGGTTTTGTGCCGACAAGCACCAATGCACTTGCCGGCGCGAGTGCCTCACACCCGATCGAAGTGCGTATGCTTCGCGGTGGCCTGGTGAAAGGGCAGGTCCTCATCCCGACTGGGTACCGTGTCGACATGAGAATCGCCTTTACACTTGATGAGAGGCTGACGTCTATTGATTGCAGCAACTTCGGTAGCGACGGCACGTTTGCCTTTAACACCATACCCACAGGAGTCTGCGCGCTATCACCCAAATCGCCGGATAACTTCGCGGATTTGGCTGCGGGCTGGACTGGGAGCCGT
>CAZFOG010000295.1:0-8411 GCA_964520685.1 uncultured Nitrospiraceae bacterium
CGCCGGTCATCTTCCTCCTGTGCCCCCCTCATTCATGTCCACCCACGAATCCAGGAAGTTCCCACATTCACAGTCTTTGCACGTTCACCCCCTTCACACGTGTTGAAAGGAAGCGCCAAAGCCGTTCTACAGTAGTAACGCTCGCAGGAAGAATAAGATATGGGGAGAAGAAGGGGGTTTCCTGGAAGCGGGCTACGGGGGTGACCCGGTGAAGTCTAAGATATCTCGCACAACCGGGATCCCGGTGACTAAAAGCGGCAGACAACGGAAAATAAAAAGGGACGCTGAAGGGCGGGGGATGTGCAATCCTCTTGGTATCCGGTTTCTTGAGACAATCCCGTCGTGGCACGAGATGGAGGAGTTGTGCGATGGCGGATATGAGCCGGGAATCGTTTGGAAAATTAAGGGAAATTAGGGGCCAGCGAAGCATGAGCCTTTCGGCTCACCCGTAGGCGATGAAAATGAGCTGGATCAAAAACCCAGGGACAGACCCGTCTCGCTCCTGCGTCGCTCGCTTGGGTCAGTCCCGGTTTTTGGAATTTCCGAGGCAGCAACCAATTATAGTGGAGATTCAGGGGCTCTTGTTGCACGCAACGTGGAGGTCGGTAAGAAGAGCATCCGCAGATTCTCAAGGCCGTATGGAAAGGACGCGAGAGGCGCGGCTCTTCTCCGCGGAGCTTTGCGTGTTCGGCGGCTCTGCGTTGAAATCGAACCACGACGGCACAGAGGAAAGGAGAATGGCCCGCGGGCGCGCGGCGGTCCCGGGCAGGAATCTGCCGCAAGGCCGCATTTCCGGGTGTAGCGTCCGGCCTGGCGCGGGATCTCTGGACGCCCTGCGCCGCACGGGCTCAGGGGCTACAATTCCGAGACCCAAAGGACACCCTTCTAGGTTAGTCTTATCGAGCCTGTCAAAGACTCTTTCTCCCCTCCCCCGATTGCATCCGTTCGGCGGTCACGCTATGATGGATGCGCTTTCAGGAACCGCGCAGGGGAGCGGGGATTCCGTGCCAAGGGGAGGCACCATTCTTTCTGCGGGATTCTCAGGATGACGCGCATTGTGATGACACGGCCTCGGCCGCAGGCACAGGTACAGGAAAGGTGAGACTATGCAACTGGAGTCATTGTTCGAACTCGTTGCCAAGCAGAATGCTTCGGACTTGTTGATCAGCGCCGGGGCGCCGCCCATGTTGCGGGTGAACGGCCGTTTATACCGGACGCGAAACGACGCCCTCACCGCGGAGGACTGCAAGAAGCTCATCTACTCGGCATTGAGCCCCGAGCAACGGAAGAAATTCGAGGAAGAGAAAGAACTTGATTTTTCCTTTGCGGTAGGACGCAAACACCGGTTCCGCGTAAATGTCTATTACCAGAAACAGTCCGTCACCGCGGCGTTCCGGCCCATTCCCGAGAAGATTCCCTCGCTGGACAAACTGGGACTGCCCGAGATCGTCGAAACCCTGGCCCAGCGCAAACAGGGCCTGATCCTGGTCACCGGGCCTACCGGCCACGGCAAGACGACCACCCAGGCATCCATCATCGACCTGATTAACAAGAACCGGGAATGCCACATTATCACGGTTGAGGACCCCATCGAGTTCGTCCACACCCACAAGAAGAGCATCGTTGACCAGCGCGAGGTCGGCAGCGACACCAATGGATTCAACGAAGCCCTGAAATACGTTTTGCGCCAGGACCCCGACGTCATTCTGATCGGTGAGATGCGCGACCTCGAGACCATTCAGGCGGCGTTGCGCGCGGCGGAAACGGGCCACCTCGTCATGGCCACCCTCCATACCAACGACGCTATCCAGACGGTTGACCGTGTCATCGACGTCTTTCCGGCCGCTCAGCAACAGCAGATCCGGTTCATGCTGTCCATGACCCTTCTGGCCGTCGTTTCCCAGCGGCTCATTGCACGCGCCGACTCCGATGGCCGAGTGCTCGCCGCTGAGATTCTGCTCAATAACACGGCCGTGGCGAACCTCATCCGCGAAGGAAAGACCCACCAGGTCTACAGCATCATGGAGACAAACTATAAGGAAGGTATGAGCACGATGGACCGATCTGTCAAGGAATTATACATGGAGGGTATCATTTCCTACGACGACGCCTGTGCCCATGTCCAGAATACAAAGACGATCATGGACGTAAGCGGTTGATTTGGAATGATTTATGCACAACGGACGGGTATGCAGGTTGTGGCTCGCCCATAATGTGTGTATACTAGCGGCGGCTTCTGCAAAGATAAGTGGAACCTTCTTAAGGGTATAGGCATACATTACGATGTCAGACAACGGACACAACGAGGGAAGTCACGACGCCATGGCCCAGGCCCTTCACAAGACCCAGCAAGCGCATGCGCATATAGGGCTTAGGGTTATCGAGCGGGAAGGCCTCCCCTTCCAGGAACGGTCAGACGAAGACCTGATGCTTTGCCACGGCGAGGGGTCGGACGAGGCCTTTGCCGAACTGCTGCGGCGGCATCAGCGGGGCGTGATGAATTACATCTTCCGCATGGTCCAGAACCGCCAAATCGCGGAAGAATTGACCCAGGAGGTGTTTCTGGCCCTGGTGAAGAACGGCGAACGCTACCAGCCGACGGCCAAATTCACCACGTACCTGTACACCATCGCGTCCAACATCGTCTCCAAGGAATGGCTGCGGCGGAAGCGCCGCCCCAAGTTCTTCAGTATGTCGTCCCTGTTTAACAGGGCGAAAGACGAAGAGTACAACGCGCTGGAGCATTTCGAGGACGAAAAGGCCGATGTGCTGACGTCCTTCCAGCGCGGCGAAGTATCGGAAGCGGTGAACGAGGCCCTGCGCCATCTGCCGGAGCATCAGCGCGAGGTCTTCGTTCTGCGCCGTTTCCAGGATCTCTCCTACGAAGAGATTTCGGAGGTTACCGGAGTACCCGTTGGCACGGCGAAGTCCCGCGTGGTGCGCGCGGAACGCGCTTTGAGACCATTGTTGGCAAAGTTCAGGGAATACCTTTAGGAAGGTCATGTGTGGGTTAGGCAGGCATCATGTTTGGGCATCCAACACGATATGAATTGACGGAATACGCCGAGGCGCTGGTCGACGGGAAACCGGTGCCGGCCCGTATCGGCGGGCACGTGGCGTCATGCCCGTCGTGCAAGGCACAGGTCAGCACGCTGCGGGAATCGTTCACATTTCTCGCAAATGCGCCCCTCGTCGATTGCGCGCCCGGTTCCGCTGAACAGATTCTCGCGACCGCGCGGCAACTGCGCAAGACCGAGAAAAGAAAGGGCCGTTTTTTCCGCAGGGCCTTTGTTGTAACCAAGACGCTCGCCTGCGCCGCGTGCGTCGTAATGGTGGCGGCGTGGGTGTTCACGGCCGCCCTTGATGAGCCCGGCACGTCGGTCTTCGACAACCCCAACCCGGCGGCAAGCCGCCTCAGCACGGCCACTGCGCCTTCGCCGGAAGAACTTCAACGCAAGGCATCCGAGATCCGAAGTCTCGCGTCTGCGGTCAACGCGCAATCCGATGCGCCTGTGAGCCTGTGGGAACGCCAGCACCGCCATATGGTCGTAGCGCTGCATGCCGACCGCACCGCGGCCCTCGCCGCGCTGAAACGCAATCCCGGCTGCGTACGGGCAAGCCGTTTGGCCACAGCAAACCTGGAACGTGAGGCACAAGCATTGAGGACGCTCTACGTGGAACAGGGCCGATAACCGGCCGCGAGCGATGCACCATTCCTGCTCGACAAAGGTCAAGATACTCGTCTTGGCCCTTTTTTTTATGGGCGCCCACGCCCACGCCGGCGAAGACGACCTCGTGGACCGCGTCGGCGACATCTTCGAGTCCATCGCGTCCTCGCTTCAGCAGATGGGCAAGCGCAGCGAGGACATCGTCAAGCCCCCCTTTGGACCCTGGCGGGATTTCAATACCGGCCCCATGCCTGGAGCGGCCTCTTACCCCTTTGAAGAACTCTTTCCGGTCCGCGCCCCCGCGACCATCATTATCGACAACGAATTCGGCGAGATTCGCGTCAATTCATGGGCCCAGCAGGTCGTCCAGGTCAACGCCGAGATCGCCGTCGGCGCGGAAACCACCGAACTGGCTCACCAGATCGCGCGGTCCATCGACATCAATGTAACGCCCAGCGAAAACGGATTGAGCATTCGCACGCTGCTCCCCGACACCCGGGAAATGGGCCGCACCCGTATCGAGGTCAATTACGTCCTGACCATTCCCCGCGACGCCAACATGGTCTGCCGCAACCATTTCGGCGACACCCTGCTACAGCGCGTGGGCGGCAACGTCGCCATCGATTCCGCATACGGGGTGGTCGAGTTGCGCAACATCGGCGGCGAAGTGAACGTGCGGGCACGAGGCGAGGCCCTTCAGGCCCACGGTCTCGCCAAAGGGGGCACCTTCGAACTCCTGGGTTGCCAGGCCGAGTTTAGTAATGTGTCGGGAACGCTCCGCGCGACCAATTTCATGGGCTCGGTCGTCCTGCGCAAACTCGGCACCGAGGCGGATGTCGACATCACCAACGCCAACGGCCCCGTGCACATGTATGTGTCCGAATTCGATGCCCCGGATCTCCAGTGCGAAGTCCTCTTCGGGAAACTCCGGTCCCATATCCCCCTCGAGCAGAACGTGGTCGGCGATCTGGTTTACGGGCGCAATCAGAATGTGGAATCCAAGCGGCGGGTCGCTTTGCGCACATCTTTCGACGAGATCCTCATTGTCCAGGAAGGGCGCACGGAATTCGACAACCCTGCCCCGGAAGACGCCAAGCTCTTCGAGAGCGTCGTCGAACAGGCCGCCGCCTTCGAGCCGGGCATGGAGCTCGTAATCGACGCCACCGTGGGCACCGTGCGCGTCGAAGGAACCGATAACCCGGAAGTTCAGGTCATGGCCCGGAAACACGTGCTGCTTCAATCCACGGGCAACGCACCTGCCGCGCTCGAGGCGTTGGGCGTCAGCGTGGAACGGCTCGAGAACCGGCTCCAGGTCCGCACAACCGTTCGCGATGACATGAACGCCCTCGGGTGCTCCTATTACCGGGTGGATCTGCTCATCCGCGCTCCCCGCAACGCTCCCGTGACACTCCGTGCGCAAAACGGCGACACGATCGTCCGCGAGTTCGGCGGCCCCGTAAACATTCTCCAGGCCCAGGGGCGGGCCGTCGCGGAAAGATGCGTAGGCTCCGTCGAAATCACCAACCAGAACGGCGAAGTCCAGGCCCTCGATTGCACCGGGGCCGTAACCATCACGGCCACAAAAGGGACCGTCACCACGCGCTCGATTACGGGTTCGCAGCAGATTACCTGTACGGAAGGCAAGACCGTGGTCGACGCCCCTCTCGGCGCCCTGACTGTCCGCCAGCACGGGGGCGACGTCCGCATCATCGCATTGGGTGAAGGCATCCAGGGCAATTACGACGTCACCACGGACCGGGGCGACATCAGCATCGTCGTGGCCCAGGAATCGGATGCCTCATTCTACGTGGAATCGAGCCAGGGGGAAGTGTACTGCGGCGCCTTTCCGCTCCAGGGAAGCATCGAGGGGACCGTCCGGAAATTCACCGGACGCCTCAACCAGGGCCAGCACACGGTCAACCTGCAGGCGACCGAAGGCAATGTCATCATCGACTGACATTGGCCTCGCCGCCTTACCGCCCGCATGGAAAGCAGTGCGTCATTCTTCCCGCAGGCCTATCCCTTTCACTTCCAATGCGCGGCGCGGATAATCCGTGTAAAACCGGAACACTCCCATGGCCTGCAGTTGCCGCATGCGCTCCGCATCATTGACGGTCCACGCGCCCGGCTCAAACCCCGCGCCGGCAAGTGCCTTCACTACCTCCTGCGTGAGCGCTTCGTGATGCACCACAATGCTCTCGAAACCCCATTCCCGGGCGATTGGGAGGTCGCGCGCCAGGTCGAATCCCCTGGGCCAGTCCCAGAAGACGTGTAGCGAAGGTTCCAGCTCTTTCACACGCTTCATCTTGTTCAGATCACCGTCATTGAAGCCAACCCACGCCTCGGCCTGCATACGTTTGACCAGCGCCACCGCCTCGTCTACGAGTGCCTGTTTCGGCTGGATGCTCAGGCGGGTCCGGCGCTGCGTCTTGATGAGCGCTACCACCTCTTCGAGTAGCGGTACCCGCTGCGGCGGACATGCCTCGACGGCCAGGTCGTGTTTCGCGCGAAAAGCATAGGCTACATCGACCTGCGCCAGTTCCGCATAGGTCACTTCCGCCACCACGAGGGTCCGGTCTCCGACCCGCGCCGTGTCCGCGTCATGGATTACCGCAAGTTTGCCGTCTTTGGTGCGATAGATGTCCAGCTCGATCCAGTCCGCGCCCAATTTCAGCGCACTCTCGAATGCCGGCATCGTGTTTTCCGGGAACTCACCTGCATTTCCGCGGTGCGCCGTCACTCCGTTGTTCACGAAAGACTACTCCGCGCACGCCGCGCCCATCCAGACTACGCCCACAATCATCCATCCAATCGAACACATCGCTTACTCCGGTTCGGCTCCAGTGCGCTCACCCGCTTTCCTCTCGATATACTCGCGCAATGCGACGGCGTTGTTATGCTGTTGGTCTCTTGCTCCGAACACCAGAGTGACGCGCCCCTTACGGACCTTCTCGAGAAGGGAAGCGACCGCCGCCAGGTTATCGTCCAGTTCCTGCCAGTAGCGCTTCCTGAATTCCGCCCATTTCCCGGGCTCATGGCCAAACCACTTGCGAAGCCCTGCACTGGGCGCGACGTCCTTGTTCCAGTCGTCAATTCCGGCTTCTTCTCTCGAGACGCCCCGCGGCCAGACGCGGTCCACCAGCACCCGGAAACCTTCGTTCTTTCCGGGTTTATCGTATACCCGCCGAATCGTGATGCTCATAGGCTGCTTACCCGCGCCCATCCGAACCCGGTTACTCCGGCAGCGCCTGCTGCCAAGCCTCGGGGATGGTCGCCACGCAGACGTTGACCGGACCCAGCATGTGCGATGTAAAAATCACCTGTTTCCCCGCACGATCCCAGCCCACGTGCGGGTGTTCCCCTTGGCCATAGGTGCGGTGGCCTTCGGTAAGCCACCGCGGACGGGTCGTTTTCCCCTCGAACAGCACGACGTCGCCGTGCCAGTTATCCGCAGCGACCCACCGGCCGTCTTCACTCCCGGCCGCGTGCCACCAGTTGCGTTTCGCAATTTCCGCGTCGGTGCCTTCGGGCCACCAGGCACCCTCACCCACGATGCGCACCTCGCCCGTGCGCATGTCAAGCACTTTCACATGGGAGTCTTCAGCCGGTTTCGGATGGATGCCGCCGCAGAACAGCATCTGGTCCTTGACCCACCACGACTCGTGTGTGACTAACTCTTCCGGCCACGCCTTGTAGGGGTTTTTGGGGATGCCCTCACGGATGTCGATTACCATGAGCCGTTGCGGGGCGCCCGCATAACTCAGCAGGTTGGGATCGGTGCGGCTCCACTGGACATGCACATGGTACGCATCCGGGTCGTCGAACCGGTACAACTCACGGACAGCGCCGCTGGCTACGTCGATGATGAGAATTACTGGTTTCTCGCCCGCATCGCCGCTGGTCAGCCCGATGCTCAACCGTTTTCCGTCGCAACTTTCGTTCAACGCCGTGCTTCCCGCTGCCGCGGGTATATCACAAATCACGCGTTCCCGGATCGATGCCTCCGAGGACTTCACTTCCGGATTCTCCGAGGCACGAATTGTCACCTCAATATCCAGCACCCGGTTTCCCCGCGTAGCATAGAAACGCGACCCGGTGAGCGCCGCTGTTGCCCGGCCCAGCGCGCCATTATCCGTCGTGAACGTCATGAGTTCACCGGTCTCGACGACATATCCCATCAGCCCGCCCCGCTCGCGGTTCGAGGTGAACAAAATGAGCGACCCGTCGGCCAGCCATGAGCGGTCGTGGAAATACAGATTCGTATCGACGCTCTCGGCGGTGGTCAAGAAGGTCAAGGCGGCGCCGGTTTGCGGATCAACCAATGTCTTGTGTTCCGGAGGAAACACCTGTGCCGTGTAAAGATCCTGCCCGAGGGCGCTTGCCGCACAAAGCATTATCCACGTGCACATGGTCCAATACGTTTTCATTGGGGAGTATCCTCTGGCATGTTGCCGGCTGCCGTAAATGATGATACTCAAAGTTGCCCGGACATTCCCAGTTGGTCAACGCCTTGGCCGGGGGCGCACTTGCCTTGTAGGCCTTGCACGGGCGGCCTTGCACGGGCGGTTTGACAGGGGCTTCCATGAATGCTAAGATAGTAAGCCGGTTGCCGAGGCTGCGTAACCCCTTTGAAAGGTGGGCTTTCGAGGCGTTCTGGGTCCTGTCGGCAGCGAACGACGCGCCCGTTTCATGGGCGCATGAGAGAGGGGAGGTTGATTCCGAGTGACGAAAGTGCGCGTCAAG
>CAZFOG010000296.1:0-2207 GCA_964520685.1 uncultured Nitrospiraceae bacterium
GTCCGTGTGGGTCCATGTGCGAGGGTTTTGCCCTCATGCCCCCCATTTTCATCGTCTACAGGCGAGCCGAACGCCTCATGCCTCGCTATCCCGAAGTTTTTCGTCATCCCCCTGTGATCACAAACCACGCAAACCCCTTCGGCGGCACCGATACGGGCAGCTCGATGGTGTAATCACGGTGCAGGGCGTACTCCTTCGCCGGTGCATCGCCCTCCGCGACGAACGCCTTCTCCGTCAATCCCGTGTAATACAGGTTGGGCGAGATGGTTCGTTCGACGGTCTCCTCGAGGGGATTAAACACGACCAGCATGCCCTTGCGCTCGAGATTCGGGTTCACATGAAGCATCCAGTCGATGTCGCGGCCATCGGCACGGCGCCCGTGCACAAGGTCGCTCTCGAGAATGTCCCGGTACTCCTTGAACCATGCCACCCATCGCACGACCATCGCTTTCGTCCGGTCGGTGTCATACAGGCGCGGCCCCCGGTAGCAAGCCTGGACGCCCATGGCCAGATTACTCGTGATCATGCGCTCGTAGTGCTCGAGATGCTCGTCGAGAGGCTCGATGGTCGCCGCCGCACCGCCCCCGTGATACTCGGTCAACGGCACGAACATCCACCCCATGGACGGCGTCTTCTCCCACGTGCCGTCGTAGATGTTTTGCCGTGTGTGAAGCACCTGCTGGGCGCGCGGAAGCGACCAGTTGACCTCGCGGTACCCCATGCCGCACTTGTTCGAGCCCGCGAGATAATAATAGTCGGGAACGTTCAGATAGACGCCAGTTCCCCGGCACCACTTATAAAAGTCCGAGATTTCGCGCCATTGTTTCCACCGCGAATCCTCGAGGCCGCGGTGGCCCGGATGCACTCCCGACATGCACACGTCCCCCGGATACGACCCATCGTGTTCCAGGAGGCGCATACCGGTGGTGTCATAGAACTGGTAAAGCTTGCGGAAATAGTCCATGCCCCACTCGCTCAGGAGGCACGGCGAATGACCGAACGTAGGAATCTGGCCCTCGGGCATAACCACGTCGTTTTCCGCATCGATGCTTCGCGAGGCCAGGAGCGAATACCCGCCGATCTCGATGCCCCTGCTCGCCGCGTAATCGGCATACCGGGTCATTTCGGCGAGGTACTGCTCGCTGTCGTCCTCGATGTTGAAGCCGCTCCCGAAGGTCATGATCACCAGCTCGAAGCCAACTTCCGCGCATTGGTCGATGGCCAGTTTCACGGCATCCCAATCGGCGTACCGCACGTGCATCATAAGGGGATTCTCTGTGACCCAGGGCGCGATGGTGCGGTACATGCGCCGTTGCGCAAGACCCTTGCGTTCGCGGTCGTAGCTGTCGTAGGGCATAACAAACGCGCGGAACGACTCGAAGGTCTCGCCGGGCGCGATGTCGACCGCCGGACCCATTTCGGGCCGCACCTCGAGCAGGCACGGCGTCACACAACTGTAATTCACCTGCGTGCTGTAATCCGGGTCGGGCACCCAATGAACCGCGAACCGGCTGCTCCCGATAGCCGTTCCGCCCTGAAACGCGTAATCGCTCTCGACATGGAGGTTGGGCAGCAGGAGAGGCAAATGTGAGGAATCCACATCCGAGCCCCGCTCGACGGCCGCCAGGATCTCCGTCGTGAAACTGTCGAGCCGCACCGCCCGGTCACGCGCATTATGCACCGTCAGCCACTTGCTGAGGATCGGCACGCCGTCATACAGCTCATAATGTACCGAGACGCGAATCTTCGGAAGGGGCTCGCCGTCCGCCGCCGTATCCGGCATGCGGTAGTCCATGCGCAAATGAACCCCCTTGGGAGGCCATTCCGCGTCCGGCGCGTGATGGCGCACCCGGTTCCAGGCCATGCGCTCGCCGGGCAACCCGGTTTCAAACCCCTCGAATTGAAGTGCAGCCGGATCCGCCGTCAGCGCGTCCACCCACTCGGGCCGCAGAAACGCATAGTTGGGCTGGCCTTTCAGTCCCCCCACATCTAACGGCTTACCATCGATGACAATTCTCGCCTCGGCTTTTACGCCGCGAATGACGGCCTCGCCGGTGCTCAGATTGTCGAACGCCACGGTCGCCCCATTGGGCGCCAGGCGGAAAACGCGGCTGATAAGGCCATTGCTCAGCACGATTTCATCGGAATGCTCCGTGCGATAGAGGGCCGCGCCGGTCTCGGGAGCCGTGACCAGCCAGTCGCCTTCG
>CAZFOG010000296.1:2307-5574 GCA_964520685.1 uncultured Nitrospiraceae bacterium
CGCTTCCTGGCCCATTCCTCTTCAAATCGCGGCCGGGGCTTCCAGCGGCGGTGAATCCACAACCATTGCTCAGGATGCGCTCTCACCAGCGCCTCGACGGCGTCCTGACAGCGTTGCGAGTTCTCCAGCAAATTGGCCCGGAGCCCCCCTTCCGTGGCCAGTTCGAGAGGGGGAAGAATCCGGAAAAGATACGTATAATCGGGTTGACGAATCATGCTGACCAGGTGGACCGGTACCTTCGCCCGTGCGGCAAGCATCGCCGGAGCCGCGGTCCCCCAGGTGTCCACGCCGAAAAACTTCACGGGCACGGCGCTTTCATGGGGATTCTGATCGATAAGGATCCCCACGCACCAGTTGTCTCGAAGCAGTCTGAGGATCGCCGCGCCCGCCTGCGCCTTTTCAACTAGCTCAATATTGTTCGAGCGGCGAATAGCGTCGACATACCCATTCAGCCGGGGGTCATTCAGCGGGCGCACGACTCCCGCCGTCTTGAGTCCCAGCCGGACGGCCGCGCTCGTCAGCCATTCCCAGTTGCCGATATGGGCGCCGATGAGAACCACTGCGCGTTCTGGATCTACGTGTTCCTTCCCCTCAACACGCACCCATCTCTCGAAAAACGCATCCTCAGTGAGCAGGGGGATCCGGGAGAATTCCACCGCCACGATACCGACGTTCTTCACCGACGCCTTGAGTATCCGGGCCTTCTCTTTCGCAGATAACGCGTCCCCGTACACCAAATCGAGATTGGCCAGGCCGACGCGCTTGATGCGCGGCACCGCGTGATAGGCCACGGTAGCCAGGCCTATGCCAAGCATTCGCGCACACGGAAGTGGTAGCAGACGCGTGAGACGGGCAAACCCAAGAGAGAGCGTCGTCAGAAGCCACACTGCCAGGGGATTCCGGCGCCGGGCCACGGGTCATGCTTCCAGGGCGATGGTTTGGCCCAGCATGGGCGCAATTTTTCGCGCCCGGCCATTGCTGTGGGCGGACATCCATTCGATGGCGTCGGGATCGCCGTGAATAAACACAATGTTTTTGGGATTCAGATGCTCGATGAGGCGCCGCAGGTCCTGTCGCGACGCATGGGCGCTGAAATCGAATTGCTGCCGATTCTCGAGGCGGATCTTCACGTTGCGGCCGGGACTCTCGAACGCCATCTTGTCCCCCGTGGTGGCATGCAACAGCCGGTACCCCAGGGTATCCGAATCGAGATACCCGACAAAAAAGATGCCGTGTCGCGTCGAGCGTACCATCTCCTGGGCGATCATGGCCGATGGCGTATTCTCGACCATCATGCCCGACGTTGCCACGATGATGCACGGCTCATCCAGCAAATCCTCGACCGCCTCCGGTTCCCAGACGTTGCCGACTCGCCCAAACTCGTCCAGCGGCCGCAAATTGGCCTTGGGCCGGAGATAGTCGAGATAGTCGCTGTAGATCTCGTAAATGGCGCGCCCCAGACCTGACGCATACACGGGGACCCGCGGTATGGTGCGCGAGTGCTTCAGCCGGGCGATAATATTGAGGATTTCCTGGCTCCGGCCCAGGGCAAACGCCGGCACCAGCACCACGCCGCCCCCTTCGAGAACTTTGGTCACTTCCGCGGCAAAACGCTCGATCTCTGCCTCGTAGGTGCGTTCTTCCCGGGACTCGTGGGACCCACGGGTGCTCTCGCAGATCAGCGTATCGACCTGGATATCAGTCTCGCCCAGCGCGTGCCCGCGCATTAATTCCTGGTGCCCGAGGCAGATATCGCCCGTATAGAAGACCGTGTGCCCCGGAAACCGCAGCACCGTGCACACGCTCCCGAGAACGTGCCCCGCCGACCGGAATTCCGCCCGCACCGGGCTCTGATAGGTCAGCGCGAATTCGTAATCCAAATCGAGACCGTCTGTCCGGCGCAACGCGAATCCCACATCATCATGGCCATACAAGGGATAGCCGCGAATACCCTCGTTGCGCTCGAGCATCTCCATAACCGCCACGCTGTTGTGAAGCATGCGATCCATGATAGAAACCGTCGGGCGGGTCGTATACACGAAAAGGCCCGGGAATTGGCGCAAAAGATAGGGCACAGCCCCACAATGATCCACGTGCCCATGGGATATCAGCGCCACATCAGGCGGCCGCGTCAGGATGGACAAGTCGGGCAGGGCTTCACGGCCCTCCTTCTTGGGATGCAAACCGCAATCGAGGACAATGTCCGTATCGGCTCCGCTCACCAGATAGCTGTTCGCGCCGATCTCTGTGCCACCGCCAAGTACGGTGAATTCAACAGTGCTCACGTAATAATCTCCACAAAAAGGAATTCTAGCCCGGTCCCGCTCTGAGGTCAACCGCGGCGATAAGAGCCCGGCAGGGTACGTGGGGCGTTACGGCGCAAAACACCCGCAAAGATGGCGCCGATAAGGCGTTCCTCGCGGTTACAGAAAATCCGCCCGGGTATGATCCATCAGCTCGAACAGATTGCAGCCCAGCTTTCGCATGAGCAGGTCCAGCCGGACTATCGGCAAGCCCAGCACGTTCTGATAGCATCCCGAATATGCGGATACGAGGAGGCTGCCTGGACCATCCACCGTGTAGGCGCCCGCCCGGTCGACGGGCCGCACAGCATGGACAAAGTGGGCAATCTCTTCCTCGGTCAAGTCGCGGAACGTGACCTCCGTGCGCTCGAACCCTTCCGTGGCCGACCCGCTCTTTGTATCCACCAGGGCCAGCCCGGTAAGCACGGCATGGGTGCGGCCCGAGAGACGCGCCAGCATCTGCCGCGCCTCGTCAAGACTCGACGGCTTGCTGAGCGTTTGGCCCCCCAGAAAAACAAGGGTATCCGCCGCAATCACCAGCGAGGGCTCCGGCAGGCGCCGCGCCACGTCGTCGCGTTTTACGCAGGCATTGGTCACCACCAGTTGTTCGGGGGGAAGCCCGTCTTCCAACTCGGGCGCGGTGCTGGCCACCACATCGAAGTCGAGTCCCAGGGCAGCCAACAAGGCACGGCGCCGCGGGGAAGCGGATGCGAGCACAACGCGCTTCACGGTTCTGGATGCTCCACGGGCTCGGCGGTAATCTCAGGAATAACCGGGTCCCGCGGCAACAACACCCCGCCCGCGGGGGCCTCTTCGTAAGATTCCTGATTCTCGATGATGACCGTGCCTTCGGGAATCTTGAACTGCGTCTGCTCGGGCTCGATCATGCCGTTTACGCGATAGTCCGACATGCGCAACTCAACGTGTGAATCGGCATCGTTCACCACGATCACCCGCGTGGGCA